>NZ_JBVHTA010000001.1:134506-355815 GCF_055566095.1 Streptomyces sp. NPDC027962 | reverse complement strand
CGCGCGACGGCGCAACTCAAGCGGGTAACGGGAGGGTCGTGCCATGACTCAATCCTTTCACGGAATCGAGTCTCTACCTGACACGGGGCGGTTCACTGTCTACCCGCATCGGCACACGGTTCCGCCTGGCCTCTGGCGCGACATCTACGGGCGGGCCGAAAGGCACATCGACGTTCTCGTGTTTGCCGGTCTGTGGCTGTCCGAAGACCCGCAGTTCATCGACATCTTGAAGGCGAAGGTCCGGGGAAACGCGCAAGTGCGCATCCTGCTTGGTGATCCGGGCTGTGCCGCGGTTCAACAACGTGGCATAGACGAGGGGCACGAGATTATGCATGGCAAGATTCGCAACGCCCTCATGAACTACCGGCCCCTCTTCGCCAGCCACCCGGACATCAGCTTTCGGCTGCACGATGCGACGCTCTACAACTCGTTGTTCCGGGCGGATGACGAAATGCTGGTGAACACCCACGTCTACGGCATCGGCGCGTTCATGGCTCCCGTGCTCCACCTGCGGCGACTTCCTGGGGGCGGGCTCTTCGACACGTATGCGAATAGCATCGAGCAGACCTGGGGAGGCGCGCGCCAGGTCACTGACCACGACCTCACGGGAGCATGAACATGGGACGCATCGACTACCTCCACGACCCAGACGCCCCGCCGGCCAACTCCGTTGTGCCGTCCGTCGTGGCGTTCGTGCAGAACGATGCGGGGCAGGTCCTGATGATCCAGCGGTCAGACAACGGCCGGTGGGCGCTTCCCGGCGGCGGTCACGACGTTGGCGAGTCCATCAGTGACACCGTGGTACGCGAGGTCTGGGAAGAGACCGGCATCAAGGCCGAAGTCATCGATATGTCAGGGATCTACACCGACCCCGGCCACGTGATGCTCTACGACGATGGCGAGGCTCGACAGCAGTTCAGCATCTGTTTCCGCGCCCGGCCGATCGGCGGCGAAGTCCGAACGAGCAATGAGACGACACAGGTCCGCTGGGTCGAACCAGCGGACCTGTCGGAGTACGACGTGCATCCGACCATGCGGCTTCGGATCGAGCACGCGATGGACCGGAGTCGGACGGCGCCCTACATCGGCTGACGGTCAGCCTTGGCGAGCCGCTCGAGTACACGGGCTGTGCTGGCCAGAATTTCCGGCTCGGCGCGGCGGATGAACGTGCCAATCAGGCTGTCCGTCCCGTAGCGCCCGGCGATCTCGCTCACGCGATCCAAGGGATTGGTGGGGGTGCCGTCCGGCGTGGTGTTCATGTCGCAGTAGCAGAGCGCGTCATTGAGGTGGGGAGCCTCGCGAGGGAACTCGCTCTCCAACTCCTCACGCAGCCCTCGCGCTTCCGCTTCCATCCACGCACACGAGTGGTGAGCCACCAATTGCACGACGCGCTCGTCTGCGTCAGCGACGTCACGGAGGTAGCGGGCCCCGTCGAGCGGGTGGAATCCCGTCTTAGCAAGGTCCGGCGAATAGCCGATGTCGTGGAGCACAGCAGCAGCTTCCATCAACTCGGCGTCCGCGCCGAGAATCGGCGCGATGGTTCGCGCTCGCTCGGCTACCCCCAGCGAGTGTTTCCACCTGCGGGGGAGTAGCTCGGCCAGCAACGACTCGGCGAGCGGGTACGCCCACTCCGTCAGCCCGGTTTTTCTCACGCTACGGTCGCCCCTCTTGGCCTGGCAGGGCCAATACAGTTCGCTGCTTCCCTTGCTGACTTGCGGACAACAGTCCTGCTGCCTCTAGTTTGTCGAGCGCCCTGGCCACCGTCGGGCGTGAGACTCCGAACCGCTCGGCAAGGGCGCTCGTGCTGGGGAACTTCGCTCCTACCTCAAGCTCGACCCTGATCACGTCTTCGATCTGCTCCGCCAATGGCCTGCGGGGCTGCTCTTGACCCTCCCGAACGACGCGCCACCGGCCCCCAGGAACCGGTGTTGCGCGCCCCTCCTTTTCAAGGACTACGAAGGCACGCAGGGCGACCCCGCGTGAGACACCGTGGTCCCGCATCAGCTCTGCCGCCGACGGCAGCTCTGTCATATTGGGGTTAGAGTCGATCTCTACTTTCACCGCATCGGCAATCTTCAGGAAGGTCCCCCGAGGGCTGGCCTGTTGCGACACCCGCTCTCCCTTCTCCACGTGTCCGTCGTCAGAGTCAAGCGTCCCACGATGCTGCGAACACTTCCGAGTGCCCCTGGCAGACCTGGGTCGGTCGGGCCCGACGGCTCTAGGCAGCCACTTTGGCGCGAGTCTCTAAGATCATGCCCCCAAATCAGGCACTGCGGCAGGTCCAGATGCCAGCCCGATCCGCGGGCCAGCGTAAGGGGTCGTGATCACTCGCGCCGAGCCGCTAAGCCGACCTTGCGGGTGCGGTGCTGCCCGCCATGGCTGTTTCCCAGTACGTGCAAGTCACGCCGCGTTATGTTGGGCTCTAGGGCAAGGGGGCGTATGTCAGACCAGGAAGAAGTGCCGTACCAAGTGGTATCGGACCCGAACTGGAGCGTGGTTGCAGCCGGGACGGCGAAGGTGAGCTTGCACCCGGACGAGGAGACGCCCGAAGTGGTCGTCGTGAGCGGCCCGTGCCCGCGCTGTCAGCACGAAGGCGTGTTCTCCGAGCGGCTCGTTGCCTACTCAAGTGCTGTCGCACCAGGAAGCTCCCGCCCTGGCCTGCTAGCCCGGGTGCTGCGCCGAAGCCTCACTCAGCCCAGTACGCGGGAAATCGAAGTGATCTGCGGCTGCCGAGTCAGCCACCCCGATGTCGAAGACCGCCAAGGCTGCGGTGCTTCCTGGGTGCTGCGCGTTACGTGGGGCCTGTGATGACGATTCGTGTCACCCCTGGCACACCCAGTACGCCAGCGAGTCGGCTCCGCGCCGACGAGGCACGCAGACTACTGGAAGACGAGTTGCCGCGGGTCCGCGCCCAAGCGGAGAGTTGGCGCAACGGCCTCGCCGCACTGCTCGCCCTGCTTACGTCTGTCGGGGTGGTGAAAGGACCCGACACGGTTCAAGGGCTGTCTCCCGGAACGCGCAGCGCGGTAGGGCTGCTGCTTCTGATGGGCCTGCTCTTGTCTGCCAGTGGCGCCTTCCTGGCCATGCGAGCCGCTTTCGGTCTGCCCAGGCGCAGACTCGCCGAAAGCTCACTGGAAGAACTCCTCACGCACCAGCGGCTCAGCGTGCGTAAAGCCGTCAGAGATTTGCGCCTTGCGATCGCCGCTGGCTTCACTGCTCTGGCTGTCGTCACCACGGGCGTCGGCCTGACCTGGTATGGGGAAAGAGCGGAAAAATCAAGCATCCGTGTCGTTGACACCGAAGGCAATGTGTTCTGCGGCCCACTCGTGGCCATAGACGCCAGGAGCCTACGCGTGCGGGCCCAAGGTGCGGTGCGAAAGTTGCGCATCGAGCGAGTCGCTTCGGCAAAGCCAGTGGATAGGTGCCTGTAGCCGCTGCGATCAGGCGCAGCTTGACGAGCTCTTCACAGCCAACGGGCGTCCGGACGCTCGCCGCGGCGGTGCAATTCCTGGATCAGGGGAGCGGTGTGTTCCCATAGAATATTCACGATCTCTTGGATTCGTTCGCCAAGGTGGATCGCTGAATCTGCATCGCTTGCGGGCACTTTTTTCTTGAGATACATACGCAAGAGCTCCCGTCGCTGCGCGGTCGGCGGATGCGAGGAGGATACCCCGACCGTTTCTGTGTGGCCGATGGTGAGCAGCGGCAGAGCTTTTTCGATTACTTCACAGGCGGAGAAGAAGAACTCGACACCCGCATGACTTCCTGCGACGTCGAATCCTTTCTCGAGCATTGCCAAAATGGACAAATCCCAACCGACCATGTCGGCATAGTGTTCCTTTTCCCAACTCCAGACGACCTCAGCAAGATCGGAATCCGTCGTGCCCAGCAGTCGCCTATGTGTCGTGCCGTCTGCCAGATGGCCACCTATTACATGACCGTACTCATGACCGAGGACGAAGAGTTCCAGTCCGTCTCGGAGCATGGAGGGCAAATGAATTTCCTGAGGTGAAATGAAGTACTGCGGGGCCCAGCCCGGCTCGCCGTGCAGGAGATAGGCCAAGACGACCTCCCGAAACCGGTGTAGAGGCTCAGGCGATTCCTCAATATGCCGCCGCACCTCTGCGCTACCCAAGGAAAACATCACGTTCCCATCCTCGGTCTCCTCGAATGGAATCGCGAGCGCCACGGCCTTGCCGAAGAGGTTGGCGAAGTTGAAGAGCTGGTCCTCGAATACCACAATATGCGCATCGGAACCAGGAACGAGCAGACTTACGGCATTAATATCGCCCGTGGTGAGTGTGCCCAAAATTGGTCGCGCAAAAGGTATGGGGACATGTTTTTCTAGGGTGTCCGCGAGCTTATGGATCATATGGTAGCCCCCGAATGACTCATGCGGTCCGAGTGGCGGCCAGTGCTCCGGAGCCTGTCCCGTCCTCGCTACAAAAGTGTTCACTTGGTCCTCGCTTGCATCGGGGAGAATGCCCCTTATTATGCTGCGACGAAACTCCACCGACCGCTCACCCTGGGTATCGCGCGCCGGGCCGCGCGCCTCGGCGACCATTGTCTGCAGATTCCACAGGAAGGTTTGTGCCTGATCCGACTCGGCCGTCAATTAACTGCCCCCATTGCCTGCCTGTCCATGCCCCATATACGGCTATTACCTCGCCTCGGCGCAGCGGCCTCAGACGCTGGCAGAGGAACTGTACGACTAGCTCCAAGAAGCAAGAGGTGGCGCGCTGCTCCGCGTCGCTGCAGGATGCCGTCGACTGCCCTGGAGTTACGTTGAGAAGGTGCCACCAGAGGCCTCAGCGAGCGCCGGCCCACAAAGCGAGCTTCCACTGGCACCCTCTTCCCCCACCTCGGCGCACCTGTGATGTAACCCTGCCACCGGTTGCCCCCTCGAGTGCCCGCATGCCGAACTGGATGGGGGTGCGACGGGGCATGGAGCGCGAAAGAGAGCTTGCCAACAGAAACCGGCGCACAACCAGCGCAGTCTTTCCAGGGGCGTGCGCCCCCTCCCGCTTCGGGCGGGTACCCGCGCCCGTTCCATGCCCGATGCAGCAGTAGACCACGGTCAGTAGCGGGTGTAGCACGATCGGCAACGGCACGGCACGAGGCGGTTGCGGTCGCTCAAGCCAGACGAAGGCTACTGGGCCTCGTACCCAGAGAGCCTCACACAGTGTTGGCTGATCGCGATGAGCCTCCTGGCGCTCCAGCTCCGCCATGGCTTGACGCACGTCCTCGTGTGAGCAGCGTGTGAGTCTGTGACGCGTGCCATCTCGAGAGGATGTTCCCGCAGGCCAAAGGTATGGTGACGACCTCGCCGAGCATGCCCTCCGGAGCCGTGTGCGCAGGTTCGAATCCTGCCGGGGGCACCCTGTATGAGGTGCCCAAAGACCCCGTCACCAGCGGAAACGCTGAGGCCGGGGTCTTCTTGCGTGTGCAGCCGTATGCCGCTTCGGAGTCGCCGTATGACAGAGTCCGCGGCCTATTCGCGGGATGGATCATGAGGCGTCGTCCCAGGTCAGTCAGCACCCGGAAACGGCGAAGCCCCCGGACAGATCCAGGGGCCTCGATCCGTACCGCCGTGAGCGTGTCACTCGTACTGACCGGTCCTCGAGGTAGCAGTCTTCAGCCAGTGGCTTTGGCGATGATGCGGTCCATTTCTTCCCGGCCGAAGGCTCGCAGGGTCGTGCTACGGACGTTGCCCAACGCGCCGACCTGTAGGAGCACTGCGGTGGCAGTCTCGTCGTCGGGCGCCTCTACGACAGCCACGATGTCGTACGGACCGACGGCCCAGTAGAGGTTCAAGACCTTCACCTCGAGCTTCTGTGCCGCTGCAGTGAAGGCTTCGGCGCGTTGCAGGGTGTCCTTGTAGCCGCGGGCCCCCTGATCCGTCCAGTTCAGCAGCGCGACAAACGTGGGCATGATCCGTTACCCCTGTCATTAGGCACAACACATCGTGGTCGATTCTGGGCATCATGCACGCAATGCGCATGAGAGGCGCATCTGAACGAGTGACAGGAGCCATCGCACGCTTCCTCGAGCGGTGGGCAGCCGTCGGCACCATGAAGGTGACAACGGCAGATCAGCGTGATCAAGGCGCTGACCTGCACGAGTTCCACACATGAAGACCTGGACCCAGTCCCACTGAGTCCAGGTCCTTGTCCTGCTCAATCGCTGCTCCCGAGTGAGCGGCGAGTGAGTTCAACCTCGCCCTCGACAGCGAGACGACGACGTGGCCGATCACCCGACGGCAACCGGCCACTGGCCGTTTCTCCGGCCTGACGTATCCGCCGGAGCGGAAGGTGGACAAGCTGTTACACGGGCGTGCCCGGAACGGGGGTGAACCCGGGCGCACACGCCGTCGCGATGTTCGCCGAGGTCAGGGGCGTTCCTTCCGCGACCTCGCAGCGGGCCTGGTGGATCTTGCCGTCCCCAGCCAGCAGGGTGATGAAGAGGTGGCCGGGGTCTTCCTCCGTCACGGAGACGGCGGGGTCCTCCGTGCACTCCGGAGCTCCGGGGACGAGGTCGAGATCGATCCAGGCGCCGGGGTCGCGGCTGTCGTTGAGGTAGGCGTTGCCCCGTCGGTCGGTCGTGGCGCGGAACACGGTTTCGAACAAGCCGCTTCCGGAATAGTCGACGACGGTGGAGCTGACGTCGCGCTGGGTGGACTTGCACCTTCCCCCGTACCCGTCCATGACTCCGATGCTGTCGTGCAGCTCCTGTACGAAGGCGGCCACCTCCAGGCCGCTGTCCGCGGACGCGGACGGGGCCATGACACCTCCGGCGAGCATGGCCCCGGTCACTGCCGCGATGCCCCGAGCGGCCCAAGCGAGCTTCCTCATACTGGCGTTCCTTTCACAAGGGGGAGAGCCGCCGCTGGCTCTGAGCGGAAGGATCACGGTCGTCGACAAGGCAGATGACGTGTGGCCTTCCGCCAGCAAAACCCCCGCCGGTCTCATTTCGGAACCGAATATCTCCACACCGGTCGCCGGCGAGTGCGCGCCGCTCCGAGCCTTCACTCAAGGGACGGCAAGAGTGCCCCAATCGGTCCACAGCAGGCGTACTCCTCCCGGGAGCCGATGAATGAGCCGGGCCAACCCGGAGCGGGGCAGCGTGGGGCGGTCCTCCTGGCGCCTGCGGCGGGAAATGGCTGGGGCCGATCGCCGGTCCTCGTCGACGAGGAGCCTGTCCGGGACGACAACGGATGGCACCGGACGAACCGCCGGACCGCGTCGAGTCTTCGGATGGCATCGGGTTTGATGTACGAGCGGGCCGCTGCCGCTCTGTCAGGCGCCGGTACCGTGGGCACGCGTCGGCTCCAACTCCTCCAGCAGGCGCGGCACATCCGCGAACGAATCGAGCACGTGGTCCGGTGTCCCCGACGCCGTCTCGTGGGTTTCCCGGCGGTACTTGCCCGTCTTGACCAGGACGCCCGTCAGGCCGTGATGTTGGGCGGCGAGGACGTCCGAGTCGATGTCGTCGCCCACCATCAGCGTCTCGGAGGCAGTGGCGCCCACCCGGGACAGAGCCGTCGCGAAGAACGCGGCGGCGGGTTTGCCGATGACTTCCGCCTCGACGTCCGCCGCTCGTTCCAGGCCGAGCAGGAAGGCGCCCGTGTCGAGTGCGAGGCCCGACTCCGTGCGCCAGTAGAGGTTGCGGTGCATGGCCACCAGTGGGGCGCCCTGCTGGAGGTGGGTGAACGCGCGGTTGAGGGTCGCATAGTCGAACTCCGGGCCGGCGCCGCCGGCGATCACCACGTCCGCCGGGGCGTCGTCGTCCGGGCCGATCAGGGTGACGCCCGTGAGGTCGTCGGCGATGTCGCCGCTGTTGAGCAGCAGACAGCGCGCTCCGGGAAAGTGCTCGGTGAGGTACGCGGCGGTGGCGGCCGGAGCCGTGAGGACGTCTTCGGCGGAGACGGGGAACCCGGCCTCCGCGAGGACCGTCGCGATCGAACCGCGTGTGCGGGACGTGGTGTTGGTGAGCAGCGCCAGGGGTACGCGGCGCTCACGCAGCTGCCGCATCGCCTCCACCGCGCCGGGCAGCGGCTTCCAGGACACCGTGAGCACGCCGTCGATATCGATCAGGACAGCGCCGACCCGTTCCATGAATCGACCGTACCGAGGCCGGCCCGCTCGGGCAGCTCGGCACCGCGCGAGTGAGGGGCCCATGGCGATTCCGGACTGCCGCGGCAAGGGTGTTGCCACTCTGGGTGAGGTGAATGTCGCCATGCGTGGTTACCGGTGTGCGTGACGGCGCCGGGGCCCGCGGTCACGCCTCCCCCCACACACCCCGCCGCCGCGCGATCTCGTACAGGTGGTCCGACTCGTAGGCGGTGAGCGTGCCCGTCAAGGGGGCCAGGGCCGAGAGTTGGCGTTCGCGGTAGACGCGGACGTCGGTCTGGGTGGCCGCCACTTCGAGGGACGCCGCGTCCACGAAGACGAGGACCGCGTGGACGGGGACCGGGAAGTCGGTGTGGCGCTCCAGGGTCTGCCGGACGAGGGCGGCCTCGGCGCGGCACTCGGTGATGTACGGGCAGGGGGCGCCGTCGTCGATCGTGACCGTGTCGTCGCCGGCCCGTACGGACTGCTGCGGGTAGTACTCGGTACGGATGGTGAAGACGCCGCCCGGGCCGATCAGCAGGTGGTCGATGTCCCCGCCGTCCAGGAGCGGGATCGAGTGCAGGACGCGCCAGCCGTGGCGGGTGAGGCGGCCGAGTTCGGCGCCGGTTCTGCGTTCGCCGAGGAGTTCCTTCCGGCGCGCCGCGTCCATGGGCCGGCGGCGCTGGACCCGGGAGCTGAGTCGTTCGAGCAGCCCTGAGTCCCCGGACCCGACCGCGGGAGCCGTGGCGCGGAGGGTCGCGCCGGGGCGGTGGGAGGCGAGGTCGGCCTCCGGGGTCAACTCGGGCAGCGCCGCGGGCCGGGCCGGCGGTGCGGCGGTTTCCGGCGGCAGCTCGCCGGCCGGGGCCGCGGCTTCCGCCGGGCTCGCCCCGCCGATGCCCTTTGTCAGGGAGCCGACGTAGACGCGGATCTCGGGCGGCGCCGGAGTCAGGAGTTCGGGCGCGCGGCGGGCCAGCACGTCGGTCACGTCGTCGCGATAGCGCGCGTGGACCACGGTGATGCCGCCGGTCCTGCGGTCCGCCCAGCCGATGGGCGTCCCGTCGGGGAGGTTCACGTAGAGGCGGTCGTGCCCGAAGTTCTGCCATGCGGTGACCGTCAGTTCCTCGAGCATGCCCCTGCCTCCTCCGCGGTGTTGTCCGGTGCCGCCGTGCGGCGGCACCGGCCCCCGTACGTCTCAGGCTCACCCCCCGATACGCTGTGCAGAAGGGCGCAGAGCGGGCGCACCGGTCGACGGGCCTCGTCATGCGGCGGGACCTGGGACTATGCCGTGGGTACGTGCCTCGGCGCGGCGGCCCGGGCGCGGCAGGGCGCACGGCCGGCGGGGGCGTGCCGGCCTCTTGAGCGGGGCTCCGCCCTCCCCTACGGTCGGGACGATGGATCCTGCCAGCATCGGGTTACGTGTCGGAGCGAGCGTGGTCACCCCGCTCGTCAAGCGGCTCTTCGTACGGGAAGGGGCGGGCGCCGGTCTCGTCGAGCGGGGTGTGCGACTGTCCGGGCTCGTGTCCTTCCGTGGTGAGAAACGGACCCTCTCCCACGACGACCTCCGCAAACTGACCGATGATCTGGTGTGCCGCGCACGGCGGGAGGCCGGCCCGCGTGACGGGTTCCCCGAGGACGAGCACTCCGCCGTCGTGGACGCGGTCGTAAGGACCCTGTACGGGCTGGGCGAGCTGGACATGGACGACGTCCAGGCGGTCGGCCTCGGGCCCGAGGAGTTCGCGCGGCGGCTGCGCCGCCATGTGCCCGACGCCTGCCGGGAGTTGTCGGCGGACGCGGCATGGTTCCACGAGCGGCTGGTGGACACCGCGAGCGTGCACGTCCTGCACTTCTTCACACAGCGGTCCACGTTCGTGGCCCGGACGGCGGTCGAGCAGAGCAGGCGCATCGAGGAGATCGTACGGCTGCTGGAGCGGCACCCGTCCCCCGACGGTGTCGACGCGCGGTTCGAGTCCGGGTACCTGGCGAGTCTGGTCCAGCTGTACAGCCAGGTGACCATCGTCGGCGTCGACTTCATCAACTCGCCGGGGCGCTGGCCGCTGGACGCGACGTACATCGGGCTCGGCGCGGAGATCGCCGACGAGGACCAGCCGGCCGGGCCGCTCGACGGGACGGGGCCGCGGCCACCTGTGCCCGTGGATCATGCGCTTGCGGGGCGGCCGCGCGTGCTGGTGCGGGGCACCGCCGGGTCCGGGAAGACGACCCTGATGCAGTGGCTGGCGGTGTCCACCGCCGATGACCGGCTGCCCGACGAGCTGGCGTCGCTGCGCGGCCTGGTGCCGTTCGTGCTGCCGGTGCGCCGCTTCTCCGACCAGGACGTGCCCGCGCCGGCCGAGTTCCTGTCCGCCGCGCACCATCCGATGGCCGGGTCCGAGCCGAACGGCTGGGCGGTACGGGTGCTCACCTCCGGGCGGGCTCTGCTGCTGATCGACGGCATCGACGAGGCGCCCGCAGAACGGCGCGAGCTCGTGCGCGGGCAGATCGACGCGCTCCAGCGCACGTTTCCGGGCAACCGCTGGGTGGTGACGTCCCGGCCGACGGCCGTACGCGAACGGTGGCTGGGGGCGCAGGGCTTCACCGAGCTGACGCTCGCGCCGATGACCCGCGACCAGGTATCGCGGTTCATCCGCTCCTGGCACACGGCCGCCACCTCCGACCCGGGCACCGACCACTCCCGCCTCCCCCACTACGAGCGGCGGCTGCTGCACTCGGTGCGGCTCATCCGGGAACTGCGCGGGCTGGCCACCAATCCGCTGATGTGCAGCCTGATCTGCGCGCTGAACCGGGACCGCAGCGGCATCCTGCCGCGGGGCCGCAAAGCCTTGTACAAGGCGGCACTGGCGATGCTGCTGGAGCGCCGCGATCCCGAGCGCGAGGTCGACGCGGACGGCATCGTCATCGACCGTGAGGCCAAGGAGCGGCTGCTGCAGAAGCTCGCGCACTGGATGCTGCTGAACGACCTGACCGAGGTGGACCGGAGCACCGCCGTCAGCATTCTGGACCTCTATCTGCCGGCGATCCCGAGCGCCGGCCGGCAGGGCACCTCCGAGGAGCTGTTCGACCATCTCCTGCACCGCACCGGGCTGCTGCGGATGCCGACACCCGGTGTGGTGGACTTCGTCCACCGCACCTTCCAGGACTATCTGAGCGCCAAGGAGGCCGTCGAGCGGCACGACATCCGCTTCCTGGTGAACAACGCCCACCGTTCCGACTGGGACGAGGTGATCCGCATGGCGGTCTCGCTCGCCCGGCCGGACGAATGCGCGCAGATGATGGAGGAGCTGGTCTCCGCCCGGCCGGGGCTGACGGCGGCGGAGGCCAAGTACTGCAAGCTGCTTGCCTCCGCCTGCCTGGAGCACGCCACGGAGATGAGCCCCGAGACACGGGAGATGGTGCGTCAGCGGACCCGTTTCATAGCCCAGCCGGACAGTCTTGACAGTGCGCGCGGGCTGGGCTGGATCGGGCCCATAGCCCTGGAGCTGCTGCCGGACCCGGAGAAGGTCTCCGACGACCGCGCCCTGCTGCTGGCCGCGACCGCGGCCGGGGTCCGGGACGACGCGGCGATCGACTACCTGGTACGGCTCCGGGACCGGCGCTCGCCTGCCGTGCGGGCGGAACTGGCGGGCGCCTGGCGGCGGTTCGACACCGAGCGGTACGCGGACGAGGTGATCGCCCATCTGGATCCGGAGGGGCTGTACTTCACGGTGACCGGACCGGAGGAGATGGCCGAGCTGCGCCGCCTCGGCGGCCGTGAGCGCATCCAGGTCGCCGAACTGCTCACCCCCGGGCAGCTGGTCGAGGGCCTGGTGGCGGACCGCCTCACCCACCTCTACCTGCTGGTCCACGACGCCCGCCAGGACTTGGGCCCGCTCCGGGCCTTCCCCCGGCTGACGACCCTGCGGCTGGGGCGGCACGTCGGTCCGGTGCGCGGGGTGCCGGAGGGCGTACGGGTGGAGCGCGACGGGACGTGAGGGGCGGCCGGAGCGGGATCGGCCGACCGTGTCGCCCGCCCCGTCGCGGACCGCGGCGGGGCGGCGCAGCCGCCCTCACCGGGGTGGGAGCAGCGGCTTCAGGAAGCGGCTCGGGTCACCGTGCCACGTGATCGTGAGTGCGTCACGAGCGCGGGTCGCCGCGACGAACAGCAGCGAGCGCGCCCGGTGGAGTTCCCGCTGATGACGCGTCGGGTCGGTGTGTTCCCAGGCGTCCACCGAAGCCCGCGGCACGAGGCCCTCGGCCACGCCGGCGATGATCAGGCAGCGGTACTCCAGCCCCTTGAAGCGGTACATGGTGCCGATGTGGACGCCCTGGTCGCCGCGCGGACCGTCCTGCGTGATCTCCGTCGGAGTGATGCCACGGCGGGCGAGGCGGTCGGCGACCTGGGTGACCATGTCGTTGGTCGGGACGCAGATCGCCGTGGACTCGCGGGGCACGTCGTGCCACGCCCGTAGCTGCTCCACGACGAGGTCCATCTCCTCGTCCCAGCTCCGCGCGCCGCGCAGGGACGGGCTCAGACCGTGGAGAACCGAGCGGTATCCGGCAAGGGTGTCGGCGTCGCCGTCGAGGTCGTCATAGTCCGCGTCGCCCAGTACCCGGATGGCGTCGCGGAGGATTTCCCGGGTGGTGCGGTAGCTGAGGGTCAACCGGGAGGAGCGGCCGCGGATGTGGACGCCGAGGCTGCCGAGGGTGACCTGGTTGTCGTAGATCCGCTGGTGGGTGTCGCCGACGAGGAAGATGTCGTCGGGTTCGGCGGGCGCCATGGCGCGCAGCATCTTCCAGTGGGCGGCGCTGAGGTCCTGCGCCTCGTCGACCACGATGTGGCGGTACCGGTAGCGCAGCCAGGCACCGGAGCCGGCCTCGACGTGGAGGTTGTCCAGGCCGCCCCGTTCGTCGCGTTCCTCCGACCGCCGGTCGATCCTGGCCTTGCGGGCGATCTCCAGCCGTGCCGCTCTTTCGGCGACCTGGCGGTGGGTCTCCAGTCCCTTGGTCTCCAGCCGCTGGGCGAAGCGTTCGGCAAGCTGCCAGATCCCGGCCCGTTCGGCGCGGGTGACGCTGCGTCCCCGGCCGGCGCGCCTGGCGGCGAAGTAGTCGCTGCGGGAGGTAACGGCCTGGCCGAGGATGACCTGGTTCCACTCGTCGCTGAGGAACTCGGCGCTCCAGCGGCTCTCTCCCGCTTCCACCAGCAGTTCCCGCCACTCGCGCAGCGCCGTGGTGTCGTCGATGCGCCGCTTGGCGTTGCCCGGGTCGGCCTCGCTGACGATGCGGGTGGCGAGCTGGTCGACGTGGGTGATGTCGACCCGCGCCAGCACGTCGGGGCCGCCGAGCGAGAGGAGCCGGGCTCGCAGATCGGCGGCGAGGTTCTTGTTGAACGTGGTGAGCAGTACGGGCTTGTCGTGGCCGGGCGGAAGCGCGCGCACCAGGTGGCACACGCGGTGGAGGGCGACGATGGTCTTGCCGGTTCCCGGTCCGCCGCCGACGCGGGCGGGGCCGGAGTAGCGCCGGTGGACGAGCTTCTCCTGGGTGGGGTGGAGGAAGATCTTCCACCGCCCGAAGTCCCCTTCCTCCAGGATGCTCTGCAGTGACTCGTCGTCGGTGATCACCACGGTCTGGGAGCGGTCGACGGCCGCCTGCCAGTCGTCGGTGTCGAGGTTTCGCTGCGGCTCGCTCACGGCGACGGGCGCGGTGACCTGTTCCATGACCGCGTCGTACGGCACGCCGTCGGCCAGCCGCAGGAGGACTTCACTGGTGTGGCGGGGTGCGTACTCGGCGAGGCCGAGCAGTTCGTCGTCCGTGGTGATCTTCCGGACGATCGGGATGAGGGCTTCGGCCACGCCGAGGTCCGCGAGCTGCTCGTCGCTGTACGCGGCGAAGAGGGGCTCTTCCGCGGGCCTGTGCGGCGCGGGCTCCGGAGCGGGGACGGCGGGCGGCGCGGTTACGGCCTGCGGCGCGAGTTCGCGGCGCAGCAGGCTCTCCTCGACGACCTGGAGGTCCACGTACTCGATGGCACCGGTGATGTGGTTGATGCCGTAGTTGAGCCGATCCAGGTTCTTGTGGACGTGGCTGCGGTGCTTGACGGAGACGAGCAGCCAGTCGTCTCCGCCGAGGCGGATCATCAGGGCCCGCCACTCGCGGTTGACTCGTGCCGACCAGAGCCGGTCGTGGCCTTCCAGCTGTTTGAGGTCGAAGCCGCCGGCATCGGGGTTGCGGCGGAAGTCGTGCTGGAACTTGTAGAACGCCCCCAGGACCGCGCGGTCCAGTTTGACGATCTCCTTGTCGGCCTTGTCCAGCAGGCGCAGGGTCACGCCTGCCCTCGGCGATCCGGTGACCGTCATTCCTCGTTCTCCTCGCGCTCGTTCGTAACCCCACCCATGTCCCCGCCCAGCAGCGCGGCGAGCTCACCGGCGTTCCACTCCGTCGCGGTACGGACCTGCCAGCCCGCCTCCCGGTAGGCCTGGTCCCGTTGTTCGGCGTCGATGTCCCGTTTGCTGCCCGGGTCGGGCCGGTGCGCGAGGACGACGCCGACGCGCCTTGCGGGCCAGGCGAGTTCGGCGGGCCAGGCGGCCGACCCCAGTTCGTAGCCCGCCTCGGGCGCGGGCAGGCCGAGCTCGGCGAGGGCTCGGGCGAGGCAGGGCAGGCCGGGGTCGTCGATGAGGAACTCGATGACCTCGTCCCAGGCGGGGTCGCGGACGGCCTCGGGGGCTTCCTCGCTGCTCGGCCCGGCCGCTCGAGGCTCCTGCCCCGCCGCTTGAGGCTCCCGCCCGGCCGCCGCGGGTTCGTGCGACCGCCGCTGGGAGGTGAGCCATCCGGTACCGCCGGTGACAGCCAGTTCACGCGGGTCGAATCCGGGCATCATGCCGACCGTGAGCTGGACCCCTTCCCCTTCGCCCGCGTCGAGGAACTGGAGCAGGTTGCTCCAGTAGAGCCATGCCTTCCAGCGCCTCCGGTGGGCGGTCTCGTCCGCGGCGACCGCGTCCCCGCTGTCGTCGAGTACGGCCAGTGCCGTCCAGGCCGCCCCGGTCTGCCCCCTGCGCAGGTCGAGCGCGATGACGAGCGGGCACCCTGACGCGTCCCGGGTCGTCATGACCTGGACGGCGCCCTGTCCTCCGGCCAGCCGCCGCCCGTTCAGTGCCTCGCCGATCCTGCGGCCGACCTCCTCGCCGTCCGCCAGGGCTCTGCTGGTCGCCGACACGGCCGCGAAGCCCGCGAGTGCGCTCTGGGTGCGGCGGCGCCATGCGTCGGGGTCGGGGTCGGTGAGGTAGCCGATGAGGGTCTCGACCGGGTTGGCCCATACGAAGCGCGGCAGGTCCCGGGTGTCGCCGGCGTGCACGCGCCGGTGGACGTCCATGGCCGTCTTCTGCGCGGTGTTCGGGTACGGCTTCCAGGCGGGATCGGTCTGCGGCCCGGTCCGGCCCGTCCATGCCTGCACGTCGTCCCAGGTGAGCTGGAAGACCTGCCAGCCCTCGGCCCGCAGACGGGTGCGCTTGTCGGCGTCGGACTCGGCGGTGAGGTGCTCGGCGCTCGCGTGGTAGCGGTAGCCGTCGAGGTAGACGGCCACCCTCCGATCGTCGTCGGTGCTGCGGAAGACGACGTCCGGCCGGGTGAAGCCGAGCGGGGTCTGCGTCTCCATCTGCCAGCCGCGGACCGTGCCGTCGGGTGCGGTGAAGCGCAGGGTTGTGTCCCGGGTGCCGTCGGCGGTGAGCGCGCTGCGGACGCTGACCTCGTCCACCCCCTCGGCCCATTCGAGCAGCCCGTGCCGGAAGAGTGCCTCCAGTTCGCTCTCCACCTGGTGCACGAGCGTGATGTCCCGGGTGGTGGTGACGGGTACGACGCTCCACCGGTCCGCTGTGCGCCCGAAGAGGTCGCCGAGCATGTCCAGCGCGTGCTCGCGGGAGACGAGTTCGTACTCGCTGTCGGTGACGTGCCGCAGCAGGCAGCGGTGGCACGCGGGGCGGCCCTGACCGGCGCACACACAGGTCTCGATCACCTGGCGGGCGTCGTCCAGGACGCCCCGCAGGCCGTCCTGACCGGCGAGGCGGTGCAGATATCCGGTGCCGCCCGGCAGCGTGTCGTACAGCACGAGGAAGTGGCGGCGCAGGGCTGCCTCGCCGCGTTCTTCCGGCATGGAGTCAGCGACGACCGCGAGGTGGTCGGGGTCGCCGCCGTAGCTGCGGGCGATACCGGCCAGCAGCAGCGCCTTGAAGGAAACGAGCCGTTCCTGGGTGTGCGCAGTGACGGCGGGGACGAGGATCCGAAGGGCGTCGGTGCGCAACTCGTGGGCGAGCAGAATCTTCTCACCGCGACGCGCGGCGTCGACCCCGCCGCGACGCCGGGGGCACCAGGGCCGGTGGTACTTGCCGTGGGCGGCGGCGTCGCCGGTGTCGTGGGCGGCGGGCCCTCCGTCCGGGTCTGCGAAGCCACAGGCGTCGCAGACCCAGAAGGGGTTGAGGCGGACCTCCCGGCCGGCGAACGGCGTGTCGCTCCCGCCGTCCACCCGGGTGGCTCCGACGTTGAGGTGGCGGATCCAGGCCTGTCGGGTGAACTCCCATCCGAAGGTGGCGTGTTCGTGCTTCCAGGCTTGTTCGACGTCTTTCGCGTCGATGTCGACGGCCGGGACGACGGTGTAGTGGCGCCTTTCCCGTTCGTCGGTGTCGTCGCGCACGCGGACGTCGTCGCGTTCGTCCCGGGAGGTGACGCGGCGGGGCACCAGGACTTTGTGCAGGCAGCCGATGTCTCCGACGGCCGCGGACCGGCAGCGGGGACACGGCGAGGGGTCCTGCTCGGCACGGTGCGTGCGGACGTGCCCGCAGTCGGGGCAGATACGCCACCAGATCCACGCCGGACGTCCGGGGCTGCCGATGTCCAGTCCGGTGACGCGGTGCTTGTAGCCCTGGGCGTAGTAGTGGTTGCCGGGGGCGAACTCGGAAAGGGCAAGGCGTGCGGGACGGCTGTGGCGGAGGGTCTTGCTGTGGTCCTTGCGAGTCCCGTCAGGGGCCTTGTCGGACCAGGTGAGGGTGGCCTCCAGTTCGGTGGCCGAGTCGATGAGGCTGTAGTTCGGAAGCAGGCCGAGGTCCACGAGCGCGCCGTGCGCGGTCGTGCGGCTGATCTCGCGAGAGACTCGTGCCACGTCCCGGCGTTCGGCGCGCAGTTCGCGGCCCTGTCGTTCGTGTTCGGGGTCGCCGGCGACGAGCAGTCCGTGCGCCCGGTCGATGGCCTCGATCCGGCGCTGCATGTCGGCACGCCGGTCCTCCCAGCGCCGGCACGCGGTTGTCAGCGCCGCCACCAGCCCCTGCTCGCCGGGGTCGGTGGCGTAGGTGGTGAGGGCGGCGCGGGCCTGCGGACTGACGCCCGTGCCGCGGTTCTCGTCGTACGGGGGGAAGAGGGCGAGGAAGTCCTCCACGAGCCGTTCTCCCCTTACCAGTGCGGCCTCGGCGAACTCGTCCTGCCACGCCGAGGCGCCGAACAGTTCGGTGGCGGGCCGGGGCAGGGGCCGCACCGGCGTCCCGTCGGGGGCGGTCAGGCGCCCGGCGCCGGCGAGGTCGAGGAGATGGGCGAGGTACTGGCGGCGCAGGATCTCGACCGCGGACAGGTAGCAGCCGGGGGGCAGGACGTCTCCGGCGATCATGAGCAGGGGCTCTTCGAGGTAGTAGCGGTCGCGCGGACCGCGGTCGACCATGGTGAGCAGGTAGGCGTTGCCGGTGGAGCGGCCCGCCCGGCCCACGCGCTGGATGTAGTTGGCCGGCCCCTTCGGCAAGGAGGCGAGGACGACGGCCGACAGGTCGCCGATGTCGATGCCGAGTTCGAGGGTGGGGGTGCAGGACAGCACCTGCGGGTTGGCATAGTGGACGTCGATGCCCTCACGGAAGGCCTTCTCGACCGCCTCGCGCTTGGCGCGGCTGAGGGTGCCGGTGTGCTCGGCGGTGTTGATGGTGAAGACGCCGGCCTCACGGTACATACACCGGTAGAAGTCGTCGCTGAAGTCCCGTTGCCGCAGGCCGCTGTCCACATCGCGGCCGGTGGCAAGGAATCCGCCGCAGCGGTAGCGAGGGCACGGCTGCCCGTGCCACTGGTCGGCGAGGTCGGGGTGGACGGTCTGTTCCCAGAAGCAGACCGGGCAGTGCGCGGTGGCGTCGGGCAGCGCGTCGTCGGCGAGTCTGCGGACCTGGATGTGGCCGGGCTGGAGGCCGTAGACGCGGGTGGCGCCGTCGAGTGCGGTGCGCGCGGCGAGGACCCCCTCATCGGCGAGGGCGGGCAGCAGCCGGGTCAGGAAGTCGGTGGCGGACTCCCGGCGCAGGCCGAGGGAGCGTACGGCCCAGTCCTGGTACCAGCCGAGGCGGCCGGTGAGGACGTCGAAGTCCTCACTGCCCTGTTTGGGGCTGCCGAGCAGGAACGCGGGCGCGGACACCCCGCGGGGGAAGGCGGGCATCCCGGTCGCGCGGCCGCCCCAGATCGCCCACCTGCGCACCCCGGCCTGGTCGAGCCAGGGATCCAGCCAGGCGTGCCGGACGGCACCCCGGATACGCAGCCGCTCCAGCAGACCCCGGACGAAGCCGGTGTACCGGTCGGTGCCGGGCGTGGACCCGTCGGGCAGCGCGATCTCTCCCGGCGTAGTGAGGAGGATCTCCCGTACGAGGTCGGCGACGGCGTCGGCGTCGGGCAGGGGCACGTCGGCGGCGACGGTGCGGGTGAGTTCCAGGGTGCGGCCCTGCCGGGACCGCAGGCCGAACTCCATGACGGTGGCGAACGCCAGGCGCTGCGCGATCAGTTCCCAGGTGGCCCGGGACCCGCGGCTGCGGCCGGAGAGCAGGGTGTCCACGCCCCGGATCAGGTGCAGGTCCGGGGGGATGACGGCGGCCTGTACCGCCTTGCTGTCGACGACGTCGGCGATCAGGTCCGCGGCGAGGTCGCTCAGGGTGATCGGTTCGTTCTCGTCGATACGGCTGGCGAGCAGCGCGCGCAGCGAGAACGTGTAGGAGCGGCTGGCGACGTAGCCGGCACGGTGGGCGGCGTCCTGGACGGAGTCGTTGAAGAGGAGGGTCTTGTTCTCGCCCAGGTTCTTGTCCAGTTCGCCCCCGGTGAAGAGCTGGGTGACGGCTGCGGCGGCGAGCGCGGCCAGGCCGGTGCCGAGGTAGCGGATGGAGTTGAAGGTGCGGCAGGCGGGGCACTGATCGCGTTCGGCGGCACGGTCGCCGTCGAGGTCGGCGTGGACGAACGCGGCGTTGGTCAGGGGCCTTGGCCGGCGCGGTCCCTCGCCGTCGGCCGGGGCGGTGAAGTCGGCCTCGGGTGACAGCGGGCGCAGCCGTCCGCCGATACCTTCCAGGACCATGACTGCGGGTCCGCCGCGCCGGCGTTCCGCCCCGGCCCCGAAGGCCGCGTCGTGCACTTCCTGCGGGGTCGCGGCGATCATGTTACGCACCCGGCGCTTGTCGCGGCCCACGGAGGCGCGGCGGATCTTCGAGGCGTTCAGATCGAGTTCGGACGGGTCAACCTCCGGCGAGTAAGCGGCCCAGCCGGAGCGTCCACACTCGCGGCAGAACACTGCCGGCAGGAACACCTCGGCGGGCGGCGGTGCGCTGTCGTCGGCCGGTACGGCGGCCGACTCGGCCGCGTCGGCCGGTACGACGGGTTCCTCCCCGTCGTACGGGGACGGCGGGGCGGTCGAACCCCTGTCCTTGCGGGCCAGTGCACCGCGGGAGGTCACCCGCTCGTCGTCCCAGCGGAATTCGGCACGGGCCGCGCTGATTCCGCGCAGCACACGGGAGACCGACCGCACCCAGTGGTGGATCTCGATGGACAGCAGCGGCCGCCCGGGGTGCTCGGGGTCGCGGGCGTACGACAGGAGGGCGATGTAGCGGGCGAGTGCCGCGGCGGCGATACGTGGCCGCTGCTGCACGGCCATGCCCCAGTGGTAGGCGTAGCGGGGCAGCACCTCGGTGATCTCGGCGAGGGTCCGGGGAGTGCCGTCGAGGATCTCGAGCACGGCGGCAGTGAGCCGGTGACGGCGCAGTACCCCGCCCAGTTCCTCCGGGGTCGGCCCGCTCAGGCCCGTGAACGCGGCGACGAGGTCGTCCATGACACCCGGGTCGCGGGTGGGGTCACCGAGCTCGGCGACCTCCTGCGGCGAGGGGAACGGCAGCGTGAAGTCGCTCTCGCCGGTGAAGTCCCTGGTGGAGCGCCGGTCTTCGCCAACGACGGAGTCGGGCGGGAACGGCACGCCGAAGACCTGCTCGGCGACCTCCAGCATTCCGGCGCCGCCGCCCCGCCCCCCGGTCCCACCGGTGGCGTTCTCCCCCAGCGTCGCGGAGGTGGCGACGGGGCAGACCGGCCCCAGCGGCCGGCCCGGTTCGGCGAGCCCGGTGACAGACCCGAGCCGACGCAGCAGCATGGCGACGTCCGTGCCCTGGGCGCCGTCATAGGTGTGGAACTCGTCGAGGACGACGTACGCGAGCGCGGAGTCCTGCCACAGCCGCTGGTCCTCGGGCCGCTGGAGCAGCAGATCGAGCATCTTGTAGTTGGTGATCAGGATGTCCGGCCGGGTGCGCCGGATCTCGTCACGGTCGACGGCGATCTTCGGGTTGCCCTGCTTGAACTCCTGGGACGGCTTGTCGCCGATGTAGAGCGCGGCCTGGACGCCGGCATCGCGCAGCCGGGCGTCCTTGGGGTCGTCGAGCCGGTTGTTGATGCGGTGGGCCTGGTCGGTGGCGAGGGCGTTCATCGGGTAGAGCAGGATCGCCTTGACGCCCTCCCGGCCCGCCTCACGCTCCCGGCGGCAGTGGTCGAGCAACGGGATGAGGAACGACTCGGTCTTCCCGGAGCCGGTGCCGGTGGTGACGAGGGTGGGCCGTGCCGGTCCGTGCAGCGTGGACAGCCGCTCCCAGGCGAGTTCCTGGTGCCAGTGCGGGGTGAAGTCGCGGGGCCACCAGGTCAGGTGCCGCTGCCAGTCCTTGCCCTCGGCGGTCCGGAAGGGCGTGCGGACACGCAGGTAGGGGCCGCGGAAGATGCCGTCGTCGGCGTCCCCGAGGAACCCTTCCAGGGCGCGGCGGGTGCTCTCGTCAGCCAGCGCGTACGTCGTCGCGAGGTACTGGCTCAGGCTGGCCCGTACCTGTTCGGCGGCGAGTGTGGGACGCACGCGTGGTCCTCCGTTGCGGTGCTGGTGGTGCTGGGGGAGCGGGCAGGCCGAGGACGTGCCCGTGCACCGCCCTACGGTAACGGGGCTGACAGACAGGTCGGGTCCGGCTCAGACGCCTAGCTTCCGTCCCACGTACGCGATGCGCAGGGTGCGCTCCTCGTGGACGAGCCGGAAGTGCATCCGACCCGGCTTCGGCAGGAAGTCGCAGTGCCAGTCGAACAGCCGGTTCTCGCCGTCGATGTCGGGGAACCAGCACAGCCGCCGCCGGGCCTCGAATTCGGTGCGGACGTAGGAACGCCACTGGGGCGAGATGGGCTGCCGGTCCGGGTCCCAGTCGCTGACCGCGTCCTGGAGCTCCCCGAGCCGCTCGCCGACCGGCCGCACCCAGGCCTCGGAGAGTTCGGCGAAATGCTGTTCCGCGAGCGGCAGGAACTGCAGGAGCGGGAAGAGGTCGGTCCGGGCGGCCCACAGCTCCGCGCCGGATCGCATGCCTTCGACGGCCTTCTGCCGGCCGGCGTCCGCACCACGCCGGATCCACGGCAGGTGGGTCGTGACGTGCTCGCGGGTCGCGGCGTGGGAGATCTCCACCTCGGTGAGCGCGGTACCGCCGTCCTCGTCGTCGAGGAGTTCCTCCCGGACGAGGGTGAGCCGGTCGGCGGCCCACCGCGGCTCGACCGACAGGGAGACACCGAGGCCACCGGTCAGGTGCGCGGCTCCGAGCCCCTCGACCCTGTCCCCGCCGTGCCGGTACTCGACATCGGAGTAGGTCTCCCCCTCGGGAAAAGCCTCCCGGTGGGGCCACTTGGACTGGAGGATCAGCAGCCGCTGCCACAGTTCCTTGGTGCCCGGGGTGCCGATCCACTTGCCGATGGCGTGGCCCTGGGCGAGCTGTAACGCGGTGACCGGCTCCCGGGAGACCAGCAAAGTCCCGGCCCGGTCCTCCCTGGCAACCGCGAGGACGGCCCTGACCATCTCGGTCATGGCACGGTTGACCCGCTCCGGGTCCGCTGTCGTCTCACAGGACTTCTCGTTCAGGAACAGCTGCGGCACGTCTCCCCCTCCGCGACGGTGTGTGCGCCTTGCCCCGCCCTCCGCAGGCAGGGTGTCAGCCGATGAGCTGGTCCAGCGTGTTCTCCAGCTCGTCGAAGAAGCCCTCGGGCCATTGGTCGAGCATGCCGTCCGTGTCGACCCGCGGGCTGACGACCTCCACGCCGGTTCCGTCGCCACGGAAGTAGTGGAGCACCACCGAGTCGGGGGCGAGCCGCCCCTGTTTCACGGCGAGCCGCACGCCGTTGATGACGTGGTCGCTGTGCGTCTCCATGATCACTTGAGCGCCCTGCGCGGCGGCCGCTGCCGCCAGGGCGGCCATCCGGGTCTGCCCCTGGGGGTGCAGGTGCGCCTCCGGGTTCTCCAGGAGGACCAGGGAGCCGGGGCGAGCGGTGAGACAGGCCACCACGATCGGCAGGACGTACGTGAGACCGAAGCCGACGTTGCTGGGACGGCGGCGCCGGGTGGGGCCGAGGGTGCCCTGGAATCCGTACGAGAGTTGTACTGCGTCGGCGCCCTTGACGGCCTCGGCCTGGATGTCCACCCCGGGGCACAACTCACCCATCCAGGCGGCGGCCTGGTCAAGCAGCAGGTCTGACGCGGCACGCGGATGACGCAGAGGGCCTGCGGGGACCTCGTCCCGGGCTTGATGGCGGAGGAAGTTGACGGTGTGTTCGCCTCGTACGCCGAGAAAGGCGCGGCCGATGGCCGCGTGGTGGTCGCGCGGGTAGAACTCGGCGGGCGAGATCCGGTCGGCGTGCAGGTACTGGAAGGGGGCGGTGAGGAACGACGGGGCCACGGCCTCTGGCCCGGTCGGCGCGGCGGGGCCTTCCGAGGTGAGTGGCAGGTCCACATCGCGCAGTGGCAGCAGGTTCTGCTCGGCCTCGTACTCGACGGACCACTCGTAGTGGTACGGCCCCTCGTCGACGCGGATTTCGATCCGGGCCTCGTCCTCCGCGAAGTCCTCGTGCAGGACGTCCTCCCCGGTGCCGAGACCGACGAGTTCGCCGTTGAGCAGGAAGCCCTGGTTTCCGACGCCGACCGCCAGTCCGATCCGCTGGGCTTCGGGGAGGTACTCGGAGGCCGCGAGGTCGCCCGCCTCGTACGACTGGCGCAGAAGTGCGATCGACTGGAGGACGCTGCTCTTGCCGGACGAGTTGAGCCCGGTGAGGAGGGTGAGCGGGCCCAGCGGTAAGGACACGTCTCGGAACGCCTTGAAGTTGTGCAGTGTCAGACGGTCGATCACTGTGCAGCTCCCCCCTGGAACAATCGTGCCATCTCGCTGAACCTTGTACGGACCTTCTTGGGGTCGCCGGTGCTGATGGAGATCGACCGGTCGAAGTCCCAGTCCTTCATGAGGTGGAAGAAGCCGGCGAGCATCGTCTCCCGGGACGCTACCAGCTGTTGCCGCTCGTGATCACCGAGTAGCGCGAGGTTGACGGCGACCGTCTCGAACAGTGCCTTGTTGATCGGTGAACGCCCAGGTCCACCACGCCACTTGCGGAATGCGTGTTCGCCGAAGAGGTCCTTTGCGCACTCCATCGCCGCCCGGAACTCGCGGGCCAGGGAGTCCCGCTCCCCGTCGGTCAGCCGGTTGACCTGATGCATGGCGGTGACCAGGAAGCGGTCGAAGTCCTGCTGGGTGTGCTCGGCGGGGTCGGACAGGCGAAAGGCCAGGAAGCGCAGCACCATCTCCCGATCGGCCATCCGCTCGTTGGACACGCTCCAGCCGGTGGCCTCGCCGAACGACGGGTGCTCCGCCAGGTCGGCGAGGAACTCCCGGACCGGCCCCTGCACCAGCGCGTGCCGCAACTCCTGCGCCTTGAGCGGAAGCCCGCCGGTGTTGATACGGGAGAAGACGTTGTACTTCACGGCCTCCGGGGTGCCCTGTTGGATGATGTGCACGACGAGCTGGGTCTCCCGCAGCCGGATCTTCAGCCGTCCGGTGAGGTCCGCGTAGCCCTTGCCGTGGAAGTCGGTCAGGTAGTCCAGTCCGCGCAGGGTCAACGGCGGCATGTCGACGACGTCCGGGGCGATGAACCGGGCGATGGCGGTGAGGCGCTGGATGCCGTCGACCACGGCCCAGTTGTCCTCGCCGTCCTGGGCCATGTGGAAGTTGGAGATGGGGATGCGCAGCAGCAGCGACTCGATGAGCCGGCTCTGCATGACGTCGCTCCAGATACCTGCCCGGCGCTGGAAGTCCGGCGCCAGATCGATCATCCCCTCGCGCAGCCGCGACAGCAGCAGATCGACGGTGGTCGTCTCCGTGTGGATCTTGATGCTGTCGGGCCGGAACGGGGCGGAGATGCCGTCCGCGTCGCTGTAGAGGCCGCCGTCCTCCTCGTCCACGCCGGAGGTGACCTCCAGCTCGACGCCGGTTGGCCGGCCGTCCGACCCGATCTCCAGGGGCGGCTCCAGCGGCAGGAACAACGGGTCCTGCTCTCCGCCGATGTCCTCTGGAGCCGCGTACCGCTGGAATCCCACGGGCCGGTTCCTTCCGGTGGCCCGGCCACCTCCGCTGTCCTCCAGGCCCGCCATGCTCCCCGTTGCCTCCCGCCGCCGCCCGATGCCGCCCGATGCCGTGCCCGGCAAGCCTATAGACGGCATCGTGGCCTGTCAGCGCGACGTCCGGGCCCGTCAGCGCGGCAGGTCCAGCTCGGCGACGACCGTCTTGCCTACGGGGACGCGGTCGAGCACCTGCCACCGGTCGGCGAGCGCCTCCACGAGGAGCAGGCCCCTGCCCGTCTCCGCGAGCGGCGGCATCGTGGGGCGGGGCGCGCCGGGAGCCGGGGGCCGGCGGTCGCCCCGGGTGTCGGAGACCTCGATGCGCAGGGTCCGCCCGAGGAGCTTGAGCGCGACCTCGAAGTCCCGGCCGGGGACGCGGCCGTGGGTGACGGCGTTGGCGGCGAGCTCCGCCACGAGCAGGGCGGCGATGTCGGACGCGTCGCTGCCGTGGGGCAGGCCCCAGGTGTCGAGCTGGTGGAGCGCGAGCCGGCGGGCGAGGCGGGCGCCGCGCGGGGTGGAGCTGAACCGCTGGGTGAACACACGCACGGTGACGGGCGCTTGGCCGGTGGCGGGGGTGGACGGTGGTGTCATGCTCCCAATCTGGCGGAAAATCGAGGCCGCTCACCAGCAGTGACCCGCGTACGCCGCGTCAGCGTACGCACACGTGGCGCGAGCGGTACGAACGGGGAAAGGGGCCCCTGCGAAGGATTCGCCATGTTCCCGCCGGGTCGCCAGATTGCATCCCCATCGTCATGCGTCAGGCACACGCGACCATCAGGCGCCCTGCTCTCCCGGCGGGACGATCCGTATTCTGTGGCTCGCCCGGCCCACGACCGTCCGTTCCCTACCGGAGGCATCCCTCGTTGACCACGGACCTGAGCACCGTCACCGGCGTCCGGCAGACTCTCGCCGTCGTCCTGCCGGTCCGGCTCACCGCCTCTCCCACCTGGCCGACCGGGCCCATACCCTTCGACCTCGGCAGCCGCCGCACCGATGCCGCCACCCGGCAGACGTACTTCACCCCGGCCGCCGCCCGCGCCCTCTACGGCACCGCGGCGCGGCCGTGCCGCTGGCACCGGTTCACGGACGTGCGGCACGAGTCGCTGCGTCTCAGGGGCATCGAGTTACTGCGCACCGCCACCGCCCGGTTCCCCGACCACGGACTGGCGGTACTGCACTTCGACGTCGAGGGACCCGCCCTGCTGGAGACGCTGCGCGCCATCGGCCACCGCAGCCCCGCCGCCCCCGACCCGCTCGACGGCCCGCTCTCCCCCGCGGTGCTGCTCGACGGCATCGCGGAGCCGCGCGGCGCCACTGCCCCGTTCGCCATCGCCCGCCCGTACACCGTCGCGTTCCTCACGCCTGACGTGCAGCACACCGCCGCACTGCGGCAGGACGGCCGGCTGCCGGACACGGCCGACCGCTGGCTCTGGTACCTCGCCTCACGGTCCACGGACACCGACTTCCCCACCCCGCTCGAGCAGTGGCCCGAGCGGACGGGGCAGGCGCTGCGGATATCCGCCGACTGGAGCGCTCTGGTCCTGCGCCACGGCGCCGCGTTCCTCGGGCATCGCGCCGACCCGGGGGACGGCGACTTCTACGCCTTCGCGCAGCTGCACTCCCGCACCGTCTACCTCGACGCCCTGCTGCTCGGCAGCGTCCAGCGCGACCACATCGACGAACTGACCGACGGGCTCTCCGGTGTCTTCGACGGCCCGAAGCTGGCCCGCCGGGTGTCCGCCCTCGAACGGCACATCGCCACGTTCCGCAGCACCTATTGGCGCCAGCACCTCACCGCGCACGGACCGGCCAACGAGCTGCTGGTGGGCTTCCAGGCCCAGTACCGCCTGGCCGAGCGCTTCAGCGAGATCCTCGCCGAAGCGGCCGACTACGCCCGTCTGGTGCAGACCCAGGAGAGTCAGCAGATCGCGGGCGCACTCGGTGTCCTGACGATCCTCGGTCTGCCCGTCGGAACCGCCCTGAGCATCCTCCAGGTGCTCGACGCCAAGGGCCCCACGGCCGTTGCCCTCGCGCTCGTCACCGCCCTGGCCGCCACGGCTCTGGTGCTCACCACGCGCTACGGCCGCCTGGTCCTGTCCTCACTGCGCGGCCAGGACCCAGGGAACGGCCGATGACTCCCGTGCCCGCACCCGCCGGGCGCGCACGGCGACCGGATACCGGCTGTACCCGCCCGTGATCACGCTGCTACCTTGCTGTCCGCGAACCTGGGAGACGAGGATGCGGGACACGGGGTGACGGGCAGCGAGGGGGAGCCGCTCCGGCTGTACAGAAAGGCTCTGAGGTACGCGGAATCGGACCCCGAGGTCTTCCTCGGCACAGCGAGGAGAGCAGCGGAGTCGATCCTCTTGGACATCGCCCTGCGGGAGGCCGTCGGCTCGAAGCCGACACTCGAATCCCTGCTGACCGTGCTCTCCGCGAAGAATCTGGTGCCGCCCAAGGTCGTCCTCGCCGTGCGCACGATCCAGAACTACGGCAACTACGGCAGTCACGCCCAGGACGCGTCGGCCGAGGAGATCTCCGCCGAGGACGTCAGGCCGTGCCTCAACGCCTTGACGCAGTTGGCCGTCTGGTACGGCCAGACGGCCAGATCGCTGGCCGAAGAGGCCGTCCGGCACGAGCTGTCCGGCCACCGGCGCAGTACGGGCACGACCCGCCTCGCCGACTCGACCCTGATCGTGGTGAAGGCCGTTCTGCTCGGCTGCGGTCTGGAGAAGGCGCTGGCGCGGCGGAACCACCGTGTGGTGCCGCTCCAACTCCCCTGGTCCGACAACCTGATACGTGACGTGTCGGCCCGACTCCTCGACGCGGCGGTCTACAACGAGCAGCGCGTACTCCGCCTGCTCGAGAGGGATGAGGCCGTCCAGGACCAGGTGGTGCCCGTGGGGCGGGTCGGCTACTCGATGGGCGGCCGCAACTTCTACCTGCTCGCCGCCCGCGCCGGCCGCTGGGGCGGGGCGACGGCCGAGGAGTTCCTCGCGGATCCGGCCGGGGCGCAGATCGCGGTGCCCAAGCACAGCGACATGTTCGACAACCTGCTCTCGGCGCTGTCGACCGACGAGGCGGGCCTCGCGGACATGGGGATCAGCGTCCTCGACGTGCCGCACCATCTCGGGCTGGAGTTGTTCCATCTGAACCGGGACGTGCTGGCGGTGGGCGGTCAGAACCTGCGCATGCACGCGCGGGAGGACGACGGCTACTTCGAACTCCTCAACTCCGACATGCTGCCGGCAACGACTCAGGCCCGTCTGCGTTCAGCGGCCGCCAACGTGCTCATCGCGAACCGGGCGTGGCTGGAGGAACTGGAGTTGCGTCCCGGGGAGCTGCACCGAGAGCTGATGCGGTCGTTCCACGACTGCGGGTCCGACGACGAGACGTACGAGCGGGTGGTCCGTGACCTGGTGGCCCACGCCTCGTTCCCACCGGAGACACTGCCTGACATCCGGGAACGACTCGTGCGTCACGTGCTGTTCGAGAGCTACCGCTGGGGACGGCCGTGAGTGCGCAAAAGCGAGTGCTGGTCGTGGGCGGTGTGAACTTCGACGTCATCGCCCGGGCCGACCGGCTTCCGGTGGAGCACGAGAAGCTGCGGGGCAGCCAGTGCTCCGTGCTCCCGGGAGGCGCGGCGTCGAACACCGCGGTGGGGCTGGTACGGCAGGGCTGCGCCGTCAGGCTGGTGTCCGCCGTGGGCGACGACACGGCGGGTGCGATGTGCCTGGAGGTGCTGGGCGCGAGCGGTGTCGACACCTCGTTGGTACAGGTGCAGGCCGGGGCCCGTACGAGCATGGCCGTCGTCCTCTCCTCGGGCGGCGGCAAACGGATGCTGACGTTCGCGGGCGCGGACCGCGGCCGCGCCTTCGACGCCGTCACGGAAGAGGACGTACGCACGGTGGATCACGTCCACGTCGTCGGCGAGCCCACGCCCGCACTCGGACGCGTCGTCGCACTCGCACACCGGGCCGGGCGGAGCGTCTCCGTCGAGTGGAACGGCAGGGACATGAGCCCGCTCGCACACGGTGCGTCGCTCAACTTCATGAACGCCGACGAGGCGGCGCGCCTGCCGCAGGCCCGTGAAGCGCCCGGCGCCCACGGAACCGCGCGGCGCACGGCGGAACTGGTTGCGGGTGCTGTGATAGTGACCGTGGGCGCCAAGGGCGCCGTGTGGGCCACCGCAGCCGGGGAACTGTTCCAGGAACCCACCGTGCCGGTGGAGCCGTTGGACCGTACGGGCGGAGGCGACGCGTTCGACGCGGGCGTCATCGCCGGGTGGCTGAACGGCGAATCGCCGACGGCGTGTATGCGGCGAGGCCTGGACGCGGCACGTCATGTGATCACGAGAATGGGAGCTCACCCATGACGAGATGGCTCGGTGTCGCACTGCTTCCGCGTGCGGACCATCTGCGTGCCGCCGTACAGCTGCAGAGGGACATCGGCGGCGAGGTGCCGCTGCGGCCTCCCCTGGACCCGGACGGCAACCTCCCCCATGTCACCGTTTTCCAGGGCCCGTTCGCCGACTCGCTTGATCCGGCGGAGGCGCTCGGGTCCATCGCCGCGGCGGCGGTCGAGAGCGGTCTGAACGGCGAGATGTCACTGTCGACCACGGACGTGGTCTACCAGCCCACCGGCTGGCTGTTCCTCGCCCTGGAGCGGCCACCGCTGCTCGAAGCTCTGCAGGAGGCCGCGCTCGCCGCGCTGGAACGGCACCTCGACCGTGCCTCCTTCGACGGCGACAAGGACATCTCCCGGTTCACCGACGACGAGCGGGCCGGCTACGAGCGCTACGGCTACCGCTACACCGGCGCCGCCTACGCCCCGCACGTGACGCTGGGCCGCGCCGAGGAGAAGACCGCCCTGGAACTGGTCCGCACCGCGCGAGAGCGGGTCAGCCTGCCCAAGGAGTGGGTCTTCGACCGGCTCAGCTTCTATGCGATGGGCGAGCACGGCGCCCACGCCCGGACGCTGCTGGAACAACCCCTGGGCCGGACGTGACGGACCGGGACGACCTGCTGACGGTCGCCGAGGCAGCCGTGGACGAGGCCGCCGCCTGGCTGTCGACGGCCGACGGGGAGTGGTCGACCGCGCGGTTCAAGGCCTTCGGCGAGGAGGTCACCGCCGCAGATGTCGAGGTGGAGTCCCGGGTGACGCGGGTACTGGCCGCCCGTACGCCCCACATCCCGGTCGTCGGCGAGGAGTCCTCGTCCCCCGGGGTCCCGCTGCCGGCACACTGCTGGGTCCTCGATCCGATCGACGGGACGATGAACTTCGCCCGGGGCGCGCCGATGTACGCCGTGTCGCTCGCCCTTGTGCGGGACGGCGTGCCGCTGGTGGGCGTCGTGCACGCGCCGGCCCTCGGCCGGCGCTGGACCACGCCCGGCCGCCCGGACGACCCTGGTCCCGTGGCCGAGACCCTGGGCCGCGCGGTGGTGGGCGTCTCCGGCACCGGCTCGGCAGGCGCAGGCAGCGGAGGCAGCGCAGGCACACGACGCTTCCTCGACCGTGTCCACGACGAGGCCTACCGGGTCCGCATGCAGGGTTCGATGGCGCTGGACCTGGTGGGCCTGACGGAGGGCTGGCTGGACGCCTGCGTGTGCATCGCGCCCAAGCCGTGGGACGTCGCGGCCGGGGTGGCGCTCTGCCGCGAGCGGGGGCGGGCCGTGCTCGGCGCCGACGGCACGGCGTTCTCCTTCGACTCGCCGGTTCTGCTGGCGGGTACGCCCGGGACGGCCCGGAAGCTCGCCGGCCTGTGGGCGAGCAGCTGAGCCGGCGGCACCCGGTCGCACTCGCTCGGCAGCAGATCCTCTCGTCAGCCACTGGCTGACACACGGACGGTGACGGGCGCTTCGTGAGTGGCGGCGGTGGGCGGTGGTGTCGCATGCCCCGCACGGAGGTGAACCCGGGCCGTGCTTTCCGGCTGCCCGGCCTGGCAGCGCACGGCCTGCGCGGTCACCGGCGAGGTGATGGTCGAGGAGGCCGGTCCGGTGTGGCGGTACGGCTCCCCCAGACCGCTTCGCCTCGCCGGGGCGTGTGCCGCAGCCGATCTCACCGGACAGGCAACACACCGCGAGGGTGGGTGCGATCAGGTCGCTTTCCGGCCATCAATCACCACCCTGCCCACTTATCTTCACAGCAGGCACACAGGCGATCCCGACCATGAACACTGAGTGCAGGAGCGCGATACCGGCATATTGCCCTCACCCACGGCGCCGGGCCACCGGTTCGGCTATTACGTCCATACCGCGTACCCGGTGTAAGGAGGAGACAGTCGATGGATCGGTCCACGGAGTTCATGTTCGGCGTCCCCTGGATTATGAGTTTTTTCCACCAGGACTGGACATTGAGTGCCTCCACGGCAGCGGCGGCCGTGGCCGATCAGTTCGTGGAGGAGCTCGAGCCGGAGGCGGTCCTGCTGGTCCGCCGTGATGCCCGGCTCCTCCTCGAGGGGCTGTCGCCGGACCGGATCACCGAGCTGTGGCAGCAAGGCGTGGAGGGAGGAGAACGCTTCTACCACCGAGGCGGCGCCAGGGACGGTGCCGAGTGGATGGGGCAGGTGCTCGGTGTGTGTGACGCATGGCTCTCCCGCCGCTCGGACACCCCGGCTCTCTCCGGCGCCGACTGCTTCGAGGGGAGAGACCTGGCCGATCAGGTCCTGTCGGCGGTGGTGGAGCTCCGGGCGGTACTCGGCGAGAAGGTGTCGGATGCGCTCGTCGAGTGCGTCCGCAACTGCAGTCCCGATCTCGCCTTCCGGCTGCTGCTGCAGGTCCTGCGCACGAAAAGCGCCTCGTTGTCCCCGGAGTACCTGTATCTGTCCGCAGAGCAGTACGCGAGGTTGGAGGCGCTCGGGGCGGCGTTCCGCTACGGCGAGTACGTCGTGAGCGACGTCAAGTACCTCGTCGGCCCGTAGGCCGGGCTACCGGTGCGCGACGCGTCGGCCCGCACCCCCTGGCAGGGAGTGCGGGCCGACGTCTTCATGCGGCCTCGGAAAGCGGTGCGTACTCCGTGACGGAGCTGGGAATCACCGCGAATTCCGGCATACGAGGCCGGCGCGGGAGGCACCCGCTGCGAACCTCCGCCTGCAGGCGACCCGCTGGAGCCTTCCAAGAGACGCCAAGGTCGGGCCACGCCCAGCTTCGCCCGGCCGGGCCGAGGTCGGCACCGTCACCGACGTGGGCGTCGTGCACGCGCCGGCCCTCGGCCGACGATGGACGACGCCCGGCCGCCCGGACGACCCTCGTCGTCGGTCCGGGCTCTGGGCTCCAGGGCCACCACGCCTCGATCGGCTACCCCGCCGACGGCACGGTGTTCTCCTTCGACTCGCCGGTTCTGCCCCCGGGCGCACTGTGCGCCCGGGGGCTCGATGTGCTGCGGGGAGTCGGGGAAATCTGCGAGTGAGGCGAGCGCCGACTTCTCAAGGTTGGCTCACGGTCACAGCGTTAGAGGAGCCGGTGGCGGCGGTGAAGCTCCAGAGTGGTGACGACCGCCACGCCGACGGTGATGTGCATCAGAGTCAAGGCTGCGACGGTGCCGCCATCGGCGCCGGACGACAGCGGGCCAGCGACCGACAACAGTGCCAGGCCGCCGCCCATGTACTGCGCGATCCGCAGGAAGACCGGTTTCCACAGGGACAGCAACAGGGCAGCACCCGTCCCGACGACCAGCGGGACGGCTGAGGCGCCGACGACGCCCCCGACCGTGATCGGATGCTCTTCGCCGCCGTCGACGATGACGAGCGAGGCATCGGCCAGCTCGGCGACGGCGAGGATGATCAGATTGACGACGACCGCGCAGGCCGCCCCGGTGACGAGGGCCTTCCACCAGGTGAGGCCGGAGCGGTGGACCGGGGATGCGTCAGGCCCAGCGGGGCCGGGTTCCTGAACGGTATTGCTCGACATGGGCTTCTCCAATGGGTGAAGTGCCGCGCCGCCCCTGGCCGCCGGCGGTGCGTACGAGTAACCCTCCAACCTGAACCAAACTTGAGGTCAAGACCCGTCTGGATGACATTCCGTGGTGCGACGGTGAACCTTCTCCTTCAGCCGCAGGACGCCTCGCCGTACACCGCCACCAGCTACTCCGAGGCCCATGAGGACACCAAGGGCTTGCTTGTCGCCGTCCACCTCAACAACGCGCGTCCCGGGGAGGCCGCCACCGGGGCGCTTGACCGGATGCGCTCCAGGACGGGTGTGGACTGAGGACTTTCGCTCAGTGACCGGTTGCTGTCAGGCCGCCGTGGCATGCGGCCGGAAGCAGAACCTCTCTGTGAACATACGTACGGTAACGGGCGCTTGACGGGGACAAGGGCGTGCGGTGGTGCCGTGTGCCCAATCTGGCGGGGGATCCGGGCCGTTCACCAGCGATGAGCCGCGTACGCGGTGTCAGCGTACGCGCACGATCGGTGGACAGTACGCATTACTCGGCGTGACGATGGAGCGAGTCAGAAGCGGTACGGCGGCAGGGCGGGTGCGCGCGGGAGGTGGCCGACAGTGGCCTACGAATGCACGGACGGCGGTACGGGAGCGGGCGGCAGCACCGAACCGGGGGTGTCGGACAGTCTGCGCACGTTCGGCGCGTTCGTCCAGGCGTTACGGGAGCATGCGAACCTGAGCCGGGAGGAGTTCGGCGACCTCGTACGCTTCTCGAAGCACACGGTTGCCTCGATCGAGCAGGGCCGCCGCATGCCGGACCGCGACTTCGTGGAACGCGCGGAGGCGGCGCTCGGGAACACGGGCGCGCTGCGGAAGGCGGCGCCGCACCTGTCGCGGCAGGCGGGGCTGGCGAGTTGGTTCCGGCAGTGGGCCCGCGTGGAGACGACGGCGATCAGCCTGTACACGTACGAATGCCGAGTCGTGCCGGGTCTGCTGCAGACGGAGGCGTACGCGCGGGCGGTGTCGCTGGACGTGCCGCCGCTGCCCGACCCGGAGGAGTTGGAGGAGCGGATCGCGGCGCGGCTGGCGCGACAGGAGTTGCTGGCGGTGACGCGGAAGCCTCCGACGGCGTTCAGCTTCATCGTGGAGCAGGCGGTGCTGGAGCGGTGGACGGGCGGGGAGCGTGTGACGCGGGAACAGTTCGACCGCCTGCTGGAGTTGATCGAGCGGAACTGGAACGTGGAGTTCCAGGTGATGCCGCTGCGGCAGCCGTCGCACGCGGGAACGGACGGACCGATGCGTCTGGCTGAGACCCCGGACCATAAATGGTTCGCCTACTCCGAGGGACAGCAGAACGGACGGCTGATCGCCAACACGAAAGAGATCAGCCTGCTCCAGCAGCGGTATGCGAAACTGCGCTCGCAGGCCTTGACCCCCGAGGACTCCTTGGGCCTGTTGAAACGATTGCGAGGAGCGCTATGAACACGTCCGACCTGGCCTGGTTCAAGAGCAGTTACAGCGGCTCGCAGGGTGACGACTGCGTCGAGGTGGCGAAGGGCACGCAGGCGATCCACGTCCGGGACTCGAAGGACCAGATGAGCCCGGAGCTTGCCCTCTCCCCCACCGCGTGGGACGACTTCGTCTCGTTCGCCGCCCAGGGCTGACTCTCACATAGACAGCAGCGCCCCGCGTCAGCCTTCGTCTGACGCGGGGCGCTGCTGTCTGCGCCAGTGAACTCGGGCTGCGCCACGCATGCCACGCCGGCCAAGTCGTTGGCTCTGAGCGCGAGTTCGTCGCCTGGAAGCCTGGACACCTGGACCTGGACGTCGTATTATCTGACTAGGTGACCGAAAGGTGGGGTGAATGCCTACTCACTCGATTGACGTTGACGACGAGGTGTACGCGCGACTGGCACGGGAGGCGAAACCACTTGTCGACACTCCCAACAGCGTGCTGCGGCGACTACTGGGACTGGACCGCGAAGCAACCGCTGTGTCTACCGATCGAAACCGGGCTGCTGCCCTTACTCCTCTACTTGCCGCCGGGCGACTGACCGTCGGTCAGGCCCTAACCTGGCGCCGCCGCAACTTGGGCCAAGTGCATACCGCATTCGTAACCGCCGACGGAAAGCTTCGTCTTGATGACGGCACCGTGCATGACACTCCGTCGGGCGCCTGCTCAGCCGCAGCAGGGGTTGCCGTAAACGGATGGTCTGCCTGGCGCACCACCAAAGGGGTTGCCCTGCAAGAGCTTCGTGAATCCACCTGATTGCCACCAAGGGGCGACACCCTTGGAAATCTAACTAGCCCCACCAGAGGTTATCTTGAACACAACAACATTGACGCTCATATTAGTTTGTGCTCTCGCAGCTGGGTACGTTGCCTATACTCGCGAGAAGCTGACCCAGCCCATCCTCGTCGCCGTCGCTATCGGATCGCTAGTATTTCTCATCGCAACGTTCCCACCCCCATAACCATTCACCTGTCACCAGACCTGAGCGCCCTCGCACCCCGCGCTAGCCACTGCTGCGCGGGGCACCCCGGTCGGCCGCCACCTCTAACATTCCATTTCTCTCAATCAAGGCAGTCATCGCAGAGCTACCGGCTATTCTCTAGACGACTCACAAAGAATGCATGCGCAGCGTATAGCTCTCGCTCCCGTTCTGCTTTATAGAACGGCGCCGCATACCCTTCCGGCGGGCAAGGGATTTCACCCGCCTCATAAGCCAGCAACCCCGCATAATCCTGCTTGGTCTGACCAAATCCAAAAACATGATGATTGCGCGCAATCCTGCGACCGGAAGAGTCAAACCAGATCTCTTGTTCATAATCAGCGAGAATCGGAAAGCGCGATCGATAAATCGCTACCAACTGCTTCGCAGTCATTCCGAGCCAGACCGCTACCAGCGCATCGATCTCAACAAGGGCCGCACGGCGCTCAAACTCCGTGCGAAGTGGGGTGCTGTGTCGCCAGGATGATTCCAGGTGTGCCGCAAGGGGTGAAATCCTAGGCCACGATACTGCCCACTCCTCACCCTTAGGCCAGGTATCGTCATAAAGTTCCTCCCAAACCGAGGCGTATGCCTCGGTTAGACAGTTAAGGCGCAGAGTGCGCAGCAGGAGAGACCCGGCCAGGGGGTGACTAGGATCAGCAAACGGCATCTTCCTGGCCTCCGCTACCTGCAAGTCGGAGCGCCCTGTAATTCGCAGCAAATAGTCCAGCGGCAAGGCAGCCCAGAAGCCAGCATTAAGCGAAGTGAGTAGATTGTCAGCCAGCGCCATTGATTCAACGGTATGCACATGGGCTGGCCCTGGCGGGATCAGAGCAGCGAACAAGCTCCTTTCAGTATCGAAAGGAATCATTCTCCGCCATGCCAGACGATAGAACTCTGTATATGGACGGAAGAGCCACAGTCGACGCCGTAGCAGCTCTCTCTGCTCGTTTTCAGGAAGCTCTAGTTCAACATCACTCAAGACATTGGAACGACTATCCCAGTCTCCAAAGGATGGGGCCCATGACGACTTCAGGCGCCCGTGATCCAGCCACCGATCCTGGACCCCTCTGAACTTCTCACGCCCACAGTCGCGCACATAGTTCGTGCGCGGAATTTCATCCGCCGCGAGTGCCAGGAGGTTCCAACTGGACCAGTCACGGTTTGTTTTACCAACTCGATTCGGTTGCTTATTGAAGACTGAGGAGGCCACGCCCAGGTGCGGCCCTTGCAGGATTACCTCGTCGAGCGATTCCGGCATTGCAGTGGCCCACCGATAAAGGCCCAACTTCTTTGTGGCCAAGTTCTCGAACATGCCGATGGTAATTCTAGGGTCGTGCGCACCCACCCGATCCTTGACATTCGCAAGCGCCGTGATTGCACCCTGCTCATCCGTCGTCACCGGATAGAGCAGCGCTGCCTGACTAGCAGGGATCGTTGTACCGCCTGACAGTCGGTGCCACTGCGCGAGCAAGTCCGCGTCCACCTCGATCAGACGCGCCCGGTGCGGGCGTAGCTCCCACTGCCCCGCTGACTTGATGCCCGGCAGTTCGCCTTGGCCGTCATGGACAAACGAATCGCGCAGCGTCGATGGATCGAAGAGCCAGCTTACATGCGTGAAGCGGATCGGACGCTCCTCACCATAGATCTGAACGCCAAACTCAGTGTTCGCATGAATCTCAGAGAATACACCTCGCCGATTCGAAAAGTGCCCATGAATCCGGAGATGCGCGTAGGCGGCTTCACGCAGTCGGCCTTCCTTCACGCCACCAAAGTGCGTGTCCGGATGGACAAGTCCAGCCGTTCCGCCCACGCCAAAATGACGCCACACTTGACACATAAAAGCCCGATAAAGATCGGGTCTTGTACCTGAAATCAGCATGTACGTCGTGGGGTCGCTGAGGAACCCAGCCATGCCGACAATTGCGGCAAGTTCCCCAAAATATGAGCGGCGTTGTACAACATTTGTCAGCACAGCATTCTTACGCTCTCGCCATTGATCAGCTGAGGGCTTTTCGCTCAGCTTGAACCATGGCTCGAACTCGGCCAGCACCCGAGCCTCGTCCCAATCCGGCCGCACCCACGGCGGGTTCCCCACCTGGAGGTCGAACCCGCCACCCTTCCCCCGGAACACGTGCGCGAAGTGCAGCTCCCAGTGGAAGAAGCCGTGGCCGTCCTCCGCCTTTATGTCCTTCTCCGTCGTGCCGGCGATGTCCTCCACCGTGTTCAGCCACGGGTAGCGGAACGGCAGCCGCGCCGGGGTGTCCATGCCGAGGAGGCCCTCCAGGCGGTCCTCGACGTCGCTCAGCAGCTCCAGCGCCTCGTCCGGGGCCAGGTCCTCGATGCCTGCCAGATACGAACCCTCGGGCAGGTCCTCCTTACCCAGGACCGACTCCAGGAAGTCCAGCCAGTCGGCGAACGTCACCAGGGGGATGCACGCGCGCCGCTGGTCCTTGACCTGGGCCCTGCGCCCCGAAGAGCCCCGCTTGGGTCCGGTCGCAAGCCCGGCGCCCGCGCCCAACTCCTCCTGCTCGCCGTCCGGGTCGTCGAACAGCCCGGACGCCTGCCACAGTTGGTCCCCCGGGGCGGGGCCGGTCGGCTCCATCGGCTCCTCGGCAGCCACCGCCGCGCGCGCGCCGCCCAGCAGCCCCGCCACCGACGACTCGTCGACAAGCCCACCGCCCGTCCCGTACACCGGGTCCGTGCCGTCGAGTTCGCCGACCTTGTCCAGCGGCCAGAACCACAGCGCGCACCACGCGTCCATTACGGTCTTGAGCCGCCAGTACGGCGTGCCGTACCGCGTCAGGTCGTCCAGGACCTTCTGCTTGTCCTCCGCCTCCGCCGACTGCTCCAGCCAGTCCGCGCCCCACACGTCGATGCGGCGCGCGATCTTCCGCTCGGAGAGTTCGAGCCGGGTGGCGACCAGCGACCACAGGAACTCGGCGCGCCGGGCCACGCCCTGCAGCCGGCCCAGCTCGGTCCTCTGAGCCGCCTTGCGCCACCGTTCGTAGCGCTTCTGCCGTGCCTCGTCGGTCTCCTCCCCGCGCTCCTGGAACGGCTTCGGCCCCTTCGGTGCCTTCTGTACGCCCTTGCGCCACTTCCCCAGCGCTCTGGCCTCGTCCTCCGCGAGCTTCTTCGCCTCCGGCTCTCCCGCGACCGCACCCCAGCCGATCGCGGGCAGCAGGAACTGGTGCACCGCGCCCTCGGGCAGCGGGCCGTCACGGAAGGGCAGGTCGGTCGGCGGCAGGGTGTTCTTCTTCGCCAGCCACGCACCATCCGTCAGAGCATCCGCCCGGTAGACCTTCCGGCCCGCGCCGATGAGCGAGTTGCCGCGCCGCAGGTGCAGGCCGAACCAGGGGGCACGCATCCCCGGATGCATGGAGTTGAGCCAGAGCGAGACCTCGGCCAGCTCCACCGCGGTGGCGTTGAGGTCGACCCCGTACGCGTTGTGCAGGGCGATGTACGCCTTGGCCTTCTGGAGCTCGATCTGCCGCAGCTCGGGGTCGATCCGGCGGCCCAGCTCGTGTTCGCGCCGCCTCAGGTACTCGGCGGCCACCTGGTCGATGGCCTCGTTGAGGAACGCGCCCGACCCGAGGGCGGGTTCGCAGATCTTCCACTCCAGGAGTTCCCTGGCCGGGGTGACGGTGTCGTGCTGGTCGAGACGGTGCTTGAGGGCCAGCTCGACCGTGACCTCGGTGAGGGACTTCGGGGTGTAGTACGAGGCGGAGGTCTGGCGGTCACGGCCTGCCAGGCGGTAGACGAACGTGCCCTTCGGATGGACGACCCTCTCCGAGCGGCCGGTCTCCTCGTTCGTGCGCTTGACGAAGACGTCGTCCGGGTAGTCCCGGACACGGGAGGCGGCAATCATCCAGCTGCCGCCCGACGGGTCGCCGCCCTTGGCAACCTCGTACAACTCCTCCTCGGCGATGAAGCCGGTGTATGACATCAGGCCCTCGTACACCGCGCCGAGCTGGTTGATGCCGAGCTGGGCGTACGAGATGAACCCGCCGCGTCCCCTGCCCTTGCCCTTGGTGAGCATCAGGCGGCGCAGCACCTTGTGCAGTGTCTCGTTGCGCAGCCGGGTGTCCAGGAACGGGCGGCGCCGCTCACCCTCGCCGCCTCGGTACGCCGGGTTCTCGATCTGGTCGTCCGAGATGAGCCGGACGGCCTCCTTGGTGAAGAGCTCGGAGCTCAGCGCCTCGAAGCGCAGACCCGCGCTCGTGCTGCGGGCGGCGGCGCGGCGCACCCGGTCGGCCTCGCGGACGCGTTCGGTGTGCTCGGCCGGGGTGATCGTGCCGGCGGCGAGCAGCCGGGCCGCCTCGTTCTCCGCCTCGGTGGCCTCGCGGGCGGCGGCCTCGGCCGCCAGGTCCTCGGGCTCGGTGCCGTAGCGGCGGTGGCCGTTCTCGACCTTGTCGAAGAGCAGGTCGAGTGACTCGTACAGGTGGAAGCCGCGCCGGGAACGTTCGCCGACGAGGTCGCGCAGGACGAGGTCGCCGAGGCGCTGGAGGCCGTATCCCTGTTCGTACTCCGGGTAGTCGGAGGGCAGGATGCCGAGCGCGGGGCTGGCCTCGGCGTACAGCAGGAACAGGATCCGGTACAGGTAGCGCAGCGACTCGCGGCTGAGTTCCTTGGCCAGGCGGGCCGGGTCGTCGAGGTCGGCCGGGGTGACGCCGTTCTCCGGTTCGCGCAGGCGGTCCAGGACCTCGTTGGCGATCCATTCGACGCTCAGGCGCAGGCCCTCGCGCAGTTCGGTGGAGACGCCGACGGCGTGCTTGCCGGACTTGTCGAGGAAGGCGGCGAGCGGCGCGGTGCCGCCCTCGGCGGGGACGCGCAGCGAGTCGGCGCCGAACAACGCGGCCACCGTGTCGAGTTCGCCGCCGTGGCGGTCGTCGCGGCGGCCCAGGGCCTCGTCGAGGTCGGCGGCCAGGTAGCGGCCCTCGTGCCAGGCGAGGCGGTCGGCGAGGACGATGACGCCGCCGACGAGCAGGAGGACGTAGCGCGGGGGTGCGTCGCAGGCGAAGAGGAAGTCGGTGAGGGCCTTGGCGTCCTCAAGGGTCGCCGACGCCTCCAGGGCCACGGGGTGGAGCAGCCGGCCGGCGCCGTCCGGGTCGAGGGCGGCGTCGGGCCGGGTGGTCCAGCCGCAGGAGACGGCGTACAGGCCGGGTTCGGCGTGTACGACCTGGACGGTGTACTCGTGGTCGGCACGGTGGACGGTGACGGTCTGCTCGTGGGCGGCTGTGTAGCCGAGGGCGTGCAGGGTGTCCAGGTGCAGTTCGGTGACCCGCTTCTGCCAGCCCGCGGGGACCGGCGCGTCGGGTTCGGCGAGCGTTTCCGCGTCCTGGGCGAGGGCGGCGCGGCCCGCGAAGTAGGGGGCGCGCAGGGCGCGCAGGCCCTCGCGGGGGGTGCGGGCACGTGGCGGCACGGAGTCGGGGGCGGCGCCCTGGCGCTTCGCCTCGGCGACGGCGTCGGTGTACCGGCGGCGCTCCTCCTCCTCGAAGACGGCCCAGCGGGCGAGGAGGCCGTCCTTGGCCTTGAGATCCTTGGGGAGGACTTCGGCGAGGTAGTGGGCCGAGAGGTAGTCGCCGTGGTTGACCAGCGAGTCGTACGTCACGTCAGATCTCCGCCTGGGCGTCGGACGGGTGAGGGGCGATGGCGGCGGGTCCGGCCGCCGGACCGGCGCCGGGGGCGTTTGGGTCGCCGGGCCGGTCGAGGACGGCCAGGACGCGCAGCAGCGGGCGGCCGGTGGTGTGCAACTGGTCGAGCAGCCGGGCCAGTTCGTCGGCGGTCTCCTCGACGAGGCGCTCGCGGCGGCCCGTGATGCCGGGCAGCAGGGAGTCGTCGCGCCACCGGGCGACATGGTCGCGGTAGGTGGCGAGGGGCTCGCTGATCTGCTCCTCCCATGCGGCCCTGCCCGTCTCCAGGTGTGCGCGGGCGGCGGCGACGGCGGCCGGGACGAGGGCCTGGAGCCGGTCCGGGTCGCGCGGCCCGCCGGTGCGGGCGAGCCGCGGGCCGACCTTCGCATCGCGAAGGGCGTCCGCCATGGGGCGCACCTCGGGCGTTCCGGTGCCGTCGGCGTCGAGGCCGGTCACGGCCATCCAGCGCACCACGGTGGGGCGGCCCAGGGCGTTGGAGTGGATGCCCTGGACGAGGAACACCGGCCCGTCGACGTGGGGCGTGGTGATGACCGGGGCCTCCTGCCGGCCGAACTCGACGAGGACCTTGTCCGTCAGCCACTCCACCACCGGGTGGATGTCGGTGAGGAAGGAGACCTCCGGCCACATGGTGCTGCTGCTGTCCCTGGCCTCGGTGAGCTTACGCTGCGCGAGGGTGCGGTCGAAGGTGACCAGCATCCGCTCGGCGACACGCTGCTCCTTGAGATAGGAGGGCGGCAGGGCCTTGAGGCGGTGCAGCAGGTCGGGGGCCATGGCCGGGGAGAGCGAGAAGTACGCGCCGCCCTTGGCGTCGGTGCCGGACGACAGGCCGATCAGGTCCTCGGCGCGCTCCTCGTAGACCTCGTCGAGGGCGGTGGAGACGAAGTCGGCCGTGTCGCCCTCGAAGAGGGAGATCAGCTCGGCGCGCGGGGGCAGTTCGTGCTCGGTGATCGTGCCCACCTGGCCGAACAGGTCGGCGAGGGCGGTGTCGTCGGCGGGGGCGGACTCCAGGAAATCCTCGACCGTGCCGCCCCGGACCAGTTCCCTGATGAGCCGGCGTTCCTCCTCCTCCGCCCGGTAGAAACCGGACACGGCCTCGGCCGTTCCGTCCAGCTTGTGGGCCTCCTCCTCCCGCAGGAGCAGCTTCTCGGCGACCGTGCGGTCGTCCTTGGCGCCGGGCACGGCGGAGGTGAGGATCAGAGCCCGGAACTGGGGCTCGTGCTTCTGCCCGTACCGGTCGATACGGCCGTTGCGCTGCTCGATGCGGATCAGCGACCACGGGATGTCGTAGTGGATGAGGTGGTGGCACTGGCGGTGCAGGTTGACGCCCTCGGAAGCGACGTCGCCGGTGAACAGCAGCCGGACCGGGTTGTCGGCCAGGCCGAACGCCTCCAGGACCTTGTTCTGCTCGTCGTCGCTGAGCCCGCCGTGCATGACTGTGACGGCCTTCGACGTGCCGTCCGCCCCGACCGGGAAGCCCAGGCGGGCGGGGACGACCTCGGCCAGCCATGTGAGCGTGCGGACGCGTTCGGAGAAGACGACGGCCCGGGTGGCGGACCGGGGGCCGACGCCGATCTCCTTCAGCTGCTCGACGAGGGCGTCGAGTTTCGCGGAGTCACCGGGTGCGGTGCCGTCGCCCATGCCCGCGACGATCTCCCGCAGCCGGGCCAGGGCCGCCTGCTCCGGGGCGATGGCCGGGTCGGGCGGCAGCCCCTTCTCCTCGGCCCTGCGGACCCGGTCGCCGAGCGAGGCGATGCGGTTGGCGACCGTCTCACCGAGGGCCGTGTGGGAGGACAGGAACGTCTTGAGCAGGTTGTAGGCGAAGAGCTGCTCGGTGGCGACCGAGGTGCGGTCCTGGTCGGCCGTGCCGAAGTCCGTGCTCGTCGGCGGGGCGGGGAGCCAGTGCTCGGTGAGCTCGGCGAAGATCCGCTCCTCCGCCTCCGTGGCGGCGCAGTGGAGCGAGACGGTGGGCCCGCGGTCGGGCCACTCGGTGCCCATCTCGTCCCGCACCTCGGGGCTGATCTTGGTGCGCCGGATGTAGAGGTGGCCGAGGTCCTGTGCCGGGTCGTAGTGGTCGGGGTCGGCGATGGCGGCCGGGTCGAGGAGCGAGATCAGGTCGGCGAAGGAGCGCTTGTCGCCGTTGTGCGGGGTCGCGCTGGCGAGCAGCAGGGCATCCGTGCGCGGGGCGAGGATCTCGGCGAGAGCTCGGCGCTGGCTGCCGGGGTTGATCAGGTTGTGGGACTCGTCGATGACGACGGCGTCCCAGCGGATGCGCTCCAGGTGGTGCCGGTACTGGCCGATGTTCTTGAGCGTGTCCACAGAGATGATCACGCGCTTGTAGTGCGTGAACGGATTCCGGCCCGCCGGGATCTCCCGCTGGATGCGCTGGACGCCGAGGGAGTCGAGCCGCACGAGCGGGATCGAGAAACGCGTCCACAGCTCGTGCTGGAACTGCTCCAGGATGCTCTGCGGGGTCACGACCAGGATGCGCTCGCCCCGGCCGCGGCGGATGAGCTCCGCGAGGGTCAGTCCGATCTCCAGCGTCTTGCCGAGGCCGACGACGTCGGCGATCAGCACCCGGGGGCGGAGGTTGCGCATGGACAGGGCGAGCTCGGCGGGGCGCTGCTGGTAGACGAGCGGGTCGAGCAGGAAGCGATCGGTGAGCGCCAGGCCCCGCTCCGACTGCGGCAGCGGCGTCTTGCGCAGCACGGCTTCGATGAAGAGGCGGCTGCGCCGGAAGTACGAGGAGGTGTCGGGGACGAGCCGGGTCTTCTCCGGGTCGAGCAGCTCCACGTCGTCGATCCCGCTGAAGAAGACCGCTTCCTCGTCGCGGACGAACTCGGAGACGCCGACCGCTTCGATCTTCTCGCCGTCGTGGTCGGTGGGAACGGTGTTGCGGACCAGCCACTCCTCGTCCCGTACGAGGATCTGCGCACCCGGTGGGAACCGGGTCTCCCCCTGCGTCGCCCCCTGGTCGGTCACCCGCGGTCCCTCCGTCGTCCCGTGCGTCGTGCGGCCCTGCCTCTTGCGGCTCGGCGACGGCAAGTCTGTCACGGCGGCCGGGGCTGCCGTGCGGGTCTGGAGAAGGGGCAGCCCCACAGCTCAGAAGCGCGCCTCGCGTGCGTAGGCGGCACGGATCCGCTCGGCGATCCGCAGGGGTGCGGTGGGGCGGACGCCGGTGGCGGCGCGGCCTCGGGGCAGGGCGCCTGTCTGCCCGGCCGGCGGGACGGCGTCCTCCGGTTCCTCCGCGGGCTCGGCGTCGACGGCATGCGGCTGAGCCCCGGCCGACGCCGGTGCGGCCGCCTCCTCGTCCTCGGCCGCCGCCACGTCGACGGCGGACGGCGTGTAGGCGGGCTCACCGGCCGCGCTGTCGAACGCGGTCGCGGGGAGCTGAGGCACGACGATCTCGGGCGTCAGGTCGGTGAGACGGCGCTTGGCCTGCAGCGCGGTCAGCCCCTGGCCCTGGATGACGTCGACGAGCCGCTTGATGACCTCCGGGAGCGCGGGCCGGGCGGCCGGGTCCGTGGCCAGCATGTCCGTGATCACAGGCGCCAGCTCCGGCGGCAGGCCGGTCAGGTCGGGAGTGGTCGAGGGGTCCTCGATCTTCAGGGCAACGGACTGCCACGTCGGCCCCTCGTACGGATAGTGCCCGGTCGCCGCGAACAGCAGCACCGCGCCGAGCGCGTAGACGTCGGCGGACCGGTCCAGCCGGTGCTCGCCCCGGGCCTGCTCGGGCGGCATGCACAGCACGCTGCCGACGACGAAACCGGTGGCCGTCAGGGTGGTCCGTCGTTCGGCGAGCACGGCGAGCCCGAAGTCGATCACCTTGGGTCCGTACTCGGCCAGCAGGATGTTCTGCGGCTTCAGGTCCCGGTGGAGCAGGCCCGCCTCGTGCACCGTGCCGAGCCCTTCGGCCAGCAGCGCCCCGAGGCTCGCGGTCTCGGCGAGCGGGAGAGGACCGTGCCCGGACACGAAGGTGCGCAGATCCGGTCCGGGGACGTACTCCACCGCCAGCCAGGGCTGGTCCGCGCCCGCGTCCGCCCCCACGAAGGCGGCGACGAACGGACCGTACACGGTGCGCAGGCTCTCCACTTCGGACAGGAAGCGCGCACGGGTGTCCTCGTCGAGGACCGAGGGCTTGATGACCTTCACGGCGGCCTGGTGTCCGGCCACGGACTCGCCGAGGAACACCTGGCCCATCCCGCCGGACCCGATGCGGCACACGAGGGCGAAGCCCCCGATCGTTTTCGGGTCGTCGTCCCTCAGTGGCTCCATGATGCTGCGTCTCCCCCTTGCGGCCTGCGTGCCGTGCCTCCGGGCGTGAACGGCCCATGGCCCGCTGTCAGTTTATGCGAGGCGTCGGACCCGCTCCGTGTGGCGCAGTCCCGTGCCACGCCGGACCGTCATGTCCGGTGGCGTGCGGTGAAACGCACTGGCGTCTCCCAGCTACGGGACCCCTTTCGCCCGGGGCACGCCCGGTTGTAGCACCGCCAGTACCAGTCCCCGTTCTTCCGGCGGCGCAGGTCCACCTCGTCGAGCCGACACGCTCCGCAGCGCGGCGGCCGTGCGAAGTCTTCAGAGACTGCAGGCCCACGCTCGGGCGCGTCCCTGAGCCGCGCCCGGCTGCATTCACCCGCGGGAAGACGACGACGGGAAGACGCCGGAGCGTGGCATCCTCCCGCGAATCAGTGGCTGTGCACACCCCGGGCGCCACAGACCCACCGGCATGATGGTGGGACGGGAGGCGTCGGTCGACGGCGGCGACGGGCCCCTGCCCCGCCGTGGGACAGAGCAGGGGCCGCGCGTCAGCGCTCCTGCACGAACGCCCTGCCCTCATGGGCATCGGCGGAACAGGATTTCTTCTCCGCGGCGGTCATCATTCGGCTCTTGACGACCACGGCGTTGCTCTTGCCGTCCGTACCGTTCGCGGCCGGTCCGGTGATGGTGTCCTGCCAGAACCAGTAGTAGTGCCCCCACTTGGGGCTGTCGTAGTGGGTCTGCCAGGTGCCGGAGACCTTCTGCATCACCTGGGCGCGGGAGATCCAGCCCACTTCACCGGGCTTGACCGTCATGCCCAGGGAGCTGCTCTCCGAGTGTGTGCTCGACCAGCTGTGGCTGTAGCTTGCCGTCACGCTCAGGTCCACGATGCCCGCGATCTTGCCGCCCGCGGTGACCGAGACACCGACCGAGTCGGTCGAGCCCACGGTGTCGCTCCAGGTCATGGACTGAGTGGCATCCGACGTACTGCAGTTGTAGAGCGAGTCGGAGACCTGGCGGAACTGCCCCAGGTACGCCTCGCCCAATTGGGGGGAGTTGAAGGTGCACTTGCCCTCGCCGGAGGCGCAGTCAGCCGTCAGTTGCTGCCGTGTCGGCTGCTCATCGGCTGCTGCGGGCAGGGCGGTCGCCGCCGTAATTCCACAGACCGCCACCGTCAGGGCCAGTAACCGGCCACCGTGCCGTATGGCGCGGTTCATCGTCATCTTGTGCCTTTCCCTCGTGCATGGGGGTTGGTGAACCGGGTTACTCCGCACGGGGGTTGAGGACACCCGCAGGTGCGTCCCAGCTCACCACCTGTGCCTGCGAGGCTGTCCCAACTGCCTCCGCAGCCACACCAAGAGCAGGCAAATTGTAGTTGACGGTGAAACCGCCGCCGAGTCCTTGCCGCAGGCGGGGCGGCACCGTGGGGCGGCCGATGCTCGGCGCCCGGCGCCCCTGTACCGAATTCGTCCCGGACGTGGCGGGACCCGGGAGTCGTATCCAGCTCCCGGGTCCCTGGGGATGCCACCCAATTGCGCACGCCAGTGGCGTTTAAGGATACGGATCAGTCATAAGGCCGACGTGTTCTTCCTTTGAACTACCGCACCGTGCAAGAGGTGCAGGCTGGATTCGAACCCGCATCCGCCGGCGTTCGTCCGTACCCGTTCGATCTGGCGATCGGTGGCGATGCTGAAGCTGGAGCGAGAGTCTGAGTGTGATCGCGGCTGCCTCTGCCATGTTGGGCCACCCCGGCCTGTGTCGTGCCGGGGGAAGGACTCGAACCTTCACTGTCACCGCGTCGTCAGGCTGAACCTCAGTTTCAGCTTGCGCCCATCACGCGGACCGGTCCTCATTCCGGTCCGCGCCTGTTGCGCACCCCCGCGCTCGCACGCGGGGGCAATCGTGGGGCCGGCGCCTGGCGGCGCCGGCCGGTGTGCCGTCAGCCGAAGAGGTAGCCGAACACCGCGTCGCCGACCCGCTGGTCGGTGACCTCGGCGCTGTTGGCCTCCTCACGGGCGAACTTGACCGCGTGCTGGAGCTTCTCGACCCGCCCCAGCAGCTCGTTCACCCTGCGCGCCGGGAGCGCCCCGGAGAACTTGACCGTGGTCCAGTAACCGATCGGCACGTCCTCGTAGTACACCTCGACCTGCGCCGGGTGCTTGTCGGTCGCCTCGGCCTTGACGTGGTTGCGCGGCACCTTCTTCGTACGGATCGTGCGCACGGGGTCCGTCTTCCACCAGTCCGTCGACGGGTCCGGCGACCAGGACTCGGAGGCGTCCAGCACGGGCAGCTTCTTCACGAAGGTGTGCAGGTCGGTGAGCTGCTTCTCGAGGAAGAGCAGGTAGCTGACCGGCGCTTCGGCGACGATCGTCCGCCCGTCGACGACGACGTCCGCGCGGGCCGAGCAGTTGGCCCAGTCCTTGGTAGCGGTCACGTCGAACAGCCGGGTCAGCGACGCCGACATCTCGCGCAGCACGTCCTCGGCCATGACCTGCACACGCGTGGACTCGGGCGGCAGTTGCTCGCCCTCCTCGTCCTTCGGCTGGTACGTACGCGAGATCCCGGCCAGCAGCGCGACCTTCTGCACCTTCTGGTGGGCCGCGGTGATGTCCTGGTACGACTTGCTCTTGACGCCCTTTTCGACGGCGATGATCTGATTGAGCTTCGCCACTTCTCCCCCTTCGAACAGCAGCGAACCTACCGGAGGGGGCGGCGCCGGGTCCTGTGGTTTCCGTGCGCGGTCGCGTCAGGCCGGTCGGCCGAGGCTGCTGAGCAGTTCGGCCCACTGGTCGTCGCGCCCGGCGGCCGGGGCGGGGTGGCCGGGGCCGTCCACGGCCACCTGCGGGGCCTTTGGGAACCGCTCGGAATGCCGTCGCACCCCCGAGCCCCGTCACGGTAAACAATCCCCCGCTCCACGGCTGTTACTGGACGAAGGCTTGTCCGGCGAACAAGAGGGAGTGCTCCCGATGCAGGAATCGATGATGTTGACGGCCGCCATGGGCGTGGCGGCCTTTCTGCCGAGAGTCCTGCTGTTCTGGCTGATGTCCAGGGAGCGGCGGCGTATCGTTGCCGTCGTCTCGGAGTCCGGGAACGCGACCCTGGTCCTGGACCATCACGGGCCGGGCCGGGCCAGAGTGACGCTGTTTCCCGGCCGCAGGGACGAGGGGGAGAGCCGGTGACCGGGCAGGCGCACACATCGGGAGCGGTGAGGACGGTCGAGCCGTTCGACAGTTTCTTCGCACGCTCCTTCCCCGGCATGACGGCGAGGGCCCTGCTGCTGTGCGGTCACCCGCAGGACGCCGAGGATGCGGTGCAGGAGGCGTACGCAGCGGCCTTTGCCCGCTGGGAACGGCTGCGTCACTACGACTCTCCCGACGCCTGGGTCTACCGGATCGTCCGGCAGCGCCTGTGGGCCGTCGCCCGCGATCGGTCGCGCACCCGGCCCGCGGAGCCGGACACGCTCCGGCCACCCCCGTCGGCCGGAGTCGAACAGACGGTGGAAGCCCGTGCCGTTCTTACCGCGCTGGCCGAGCTGCCCTCCCGGCAGCGGACCGTGCTGGTGCTCAACTGTCTGGAGGGCATGACCCAGGAGGCGATCGCCGAGGAGCTGGGCCTGACCAGGGGCGCGGTCGCGTCCAGTGTCTTCAAGGCCCGCGCCAAGCTGGTGAAGGCGGTGGGCATGTCGGACAAGGCAGACGCGCGGAACGGCCGGCGGGCAGGGCGTGAGAGGCACGACGATCTCGGCCTGGTGCCCTCGCACGCACTGGAACGGCTTCGGGAACAGACTGCTGCTCCCGCCGACCCCGTCACCGCGGCCCTGCGCCGGACCGAGCTGTGGCTGCGCGCCGCCGTCGCCCGGTCACAGCGGCCGGCCCGGCAACTGGCCGCCGTACTCGCCGCCTCGGCGGACGCCCGGGCGGCAGAGACCGAGGAGGAGGACGAGTGAGCCGGTTACTACGGTCGGCCGGCGCGCTCGCCCTCGTGGTCGGGTTCCATGTGCTGGCCGTCGTCCTCATCGGCGGGTACGCGGTGTTCGGGGTGGTGATGTCCCGGGTGGTCTTCGACCCGGAGGGCGAATTCGGCCTGCCCCTGCTGCTGACGCAGATCTCCTTCGCAGCCGCCGCTCTGGTGATGCTTCCTCAGCTCGTCATGTGCGTCGGCAAGGGGGCCGGCCCCCGCCCCGGCACGGCGGCGGTGGACCTCGACGACGCTTTCGGCCTGTGGGAGACCGTCCTGGACCTGGCCGACCGGATCGAGGTGCCCGCTCCGACGGAGATCCGCCTGACCATGGAGGCCAACGCCGCGGTCAGCGAGCAGGCGGGCGGCCGGGGCGGGACGTGGGAGCGGCGCCTGTACGTGGGGGTGCCGCTGCTGGCCGGACTGAGGGCCGACGAACTGCGGGCCGTACTCGCGCATGAACTCGCCCACTACGCACAGGGACACACCCGCTTTGCCGCGACGGTCTACCGGGGAGCGATCGGTCTGGACGCGGCACGCGAGAGCTTCGCCAAGCCGGAGGCCGGGAATCCCATCGTCACCGTCTACACGGGCTTCCAGCATCTGACGCTGAGTCTGTACGCCTGGCTCTACAACGCGCTGTCCTTCGCCGTACGTCGCCGACAGGAACTGGAGGCGGACGCGACGGCAGCGGCGGTGACGGGCAGGGACGCGGCCGTCCGGGCCCTGGTGTCCGTGGAAACGGTAGCCGCCGCGTGGCAGGACTTCCGCTCACGGGTGCTGACGCCCATGGCGGTTCTGGGCCGTCTGCCGGACGACCCGGTGCGTGCCTTCGACGCCGTGCTCACCGATCCGCGGTACGCGCAGACCCGGGTGCGCCAGGTGGCGGGGGAAGCGCGGCACCCGGTGGCCGTGCGTCATCCGTTCGACTCGCATCCACCGCTGGAACAGCGGCTGGACGCGCTGCGGGCACTGCCGGAAGGGCAGGCAGAACCGGATCCGCGCCCCGCCTACGTGCTCGTCAACGACGAAGGGACCCTTCCGGACCGGGTGCTCGCCGCGCTGCTTCTGCCGCGGACGCACCGTCGTGAGCACCCGCCGCGGCCCTGGTCCGACTGGCTGACGGAGGCGGCGGAAGTCCGGGCGGTACGCGCAGTCGAGGAGTTGGACCCGGCGATGGGGCTCATCGCGCTCGCTCGCCCGACGACGGGCGGCGTCCTGGACCTGCTGACCGGCGCGCGCGGCGGCGAACTCGCCGACGCGCTGCGGGACACGGGCTGGGGCGAGCGGTGGGAAGCCGCGCCCTCGCCCCATGCCCCCCGAGGAGCCAGGGCGGAAGAGTCCCCCCGGCACGGCGGGACGTGGTGGACGCAGCACATGGCCGATCGGTGGCAGGAGCGGGGAGAGACCCCGGGCGAGGACCGTGGCCGACACGTCCCGCACGGCGTCGAGGAACAGCGGGAGGCCGATGCCCGGCGGGCCGTCCTCGCGCTCGAACTGCTGGCCGGACAAGCGCTGGTGGCCGCGCGCCGGGCCCGGTGGGTCTTCCGCATGCACGGCCCCGGCCGGGCCGTGGCCGAGGACCCGGCGGCGGCCGAAGCTCTGGAGCTGGTCCCGGCCGCGCTGACCGACCCGAACAGCGCCGACAGGCTGCGCGCCATTCTGCTGCTTTGCGGGGTCTCGCTCGAGACGGAGCTGAGCGCGGCGGGCTCGGACTCCGCCCTGCGGATTCCACCCGGGTCCGCGGCGGCGGAGGAGCCGGAGGGCAAGCCGGCGCGGCCCGCGTTCCCGGTGGCCGTCTTCCTCATGGCCCTGGTCGCACTGCTGCTGTTCACGCTGCGCTGGGACATGGAGAACGAGCAGCGCTCACGGCCGCCGCTGCCGTCGCTACCGGACCGGTACCCTCCGCCGACACCGCTCTTCCACCCCACCTGCCCGCCCGGCCACCTCACGTACAGCGGCCTGTGCGTGCGGATTCCCCGGCCGCAGCCCACCAGGTGAACAAGGGCCTGCGTTCGGGAAGGAAGGGCTGACGTCCCGCACGGTGAAGAAAACCCGCTGGGTTTCCTCGCACTTGGTCGAGGGAGCGCCGGCAGGCGAGCGAGTCCCCCCGACCGGGACCCCTGTTCGACCTGCACGTTCCACGATCGGTTGAGATACGGCTTCTCGCGTCAGGTCAGGTCGGCTCACGGCAGCAGCCGGGCGAGTGGTTCACCAATTCCGCCAGTGCCGGCGTGTACTGGTGCCGCCGCCCAGGGTCGTGAGGATGCGGTGTGCTTCCGCACGGAAGGCGGCGAGGTCCCGGGCTCAGCGGTGGAGGTTGGCGGGGGCTCTGAGGAGGGCGGCCGGTTCGACGCGGTGGCTCGTGCCGACGGTGCCCGTGGCGGCCGCGATGAGGGTGGCCGCCGCTCGAGCGCGTTCCACCTGACCCGGTCGGCGCCGGTGGGGCCACCCGGCTCGGGGCGCTTTGCGGCGGCGTCCATGAACGTGCCTCGAGGTGAGGTGCGCCACCGGCACGGTTCAGGGACTGGTGCTCGACGGCAGTTGGTCCGCCCACGGTGGATCTGCGCCGGGCACCTCACAGGTCCGGGCGGCGACCTTGGCCGCGTAGGCGCAGGCGTCGGCGGTTTCGTCGATGGTCAGTCCGTCCAGACGGCCGCCGAGTCGGCCGATTGCGGCCAGGTGGTGCAGGAGGCCGGCGGTGAAGGAGTCCCCGGCGCCGACGGTGTCGGCGACACGGGTGGGCTGGTGCGGAACGGTGATGCGGGTGCCGTCGAGAGAGGCAAGGGCGCCGCGGTCGCCAAGGGTGACCACGACGAGGTGTGCGCCGGCGGAGTGGAGGGTGTCGCAGGCTTCGTCCAGGTCGGCGCCGGGGAGCAGGTTGGCCAGGTCGTCCTCGCTGAGGCGGAAGATGTCGGCGAGTTCGCACCAGCGCTCGAGGCGCTCTTGGTAGACGGCGGGCTCCACCAGCAGCGGGCGGACGTTGGGGTCGAGGGAGATGGTCGTGTGCCGGCGGGCCGATGTGAGGTGTTCTTCGATGCGGGAGCCGCCTGGATCCCGTACGAGTGCCAGTGAGCCGGTGTGCAGGCAGGTGCTGCTGTCCAGGGGTGCGGCGGCCAGTTCAGGGTCGGACCACTGCCAGTCGGCGGTGCCCTCGGCGTAGAAGGAGTAGGTGGCCTGCCCGTCGGGGCGGAGGTCGGCGATGGCGAGGGTGCTCGGCTCGGGTGCGGTGATGCAGGCGGTCAGATCGACGCCGGATCGGGTGAGGCGGGCGCGGAAGAGCTCGCCGAAGACGTCACGGGAGATCCGGCCGAGGAATCGGGTGGGCGTGCCCAGCCGGGCGAGTGCGACCGCGGTGTTGGCCGGTCCGCCGCCGGGCAGCACCCGCAGGGTGAGGTCGTGCGGTCCGGGGCCCGTCTCCGAGTGGGGGGTCGGGTTGGTGAAGACGTCGGCGACGCACTCGCCGAGGACGGTGACCGCGTGGCCGGCCGCTTGGGGGTTCATCGGGTCGCTGCCTTTCTGTGGTGCACGTTCAGCCCTTGACGGCGGCGCTGGCGACGCCCTGGACGAACCATCGCTGGAACAACGCGAAGACGATCAGGACGGGGAGGACCAGGAGGACGCCGAAGGCGAGGATCTGGCCCCAGTCCGGGGGCTGCTGCCCCTGGAAGACGCTCATCTCCAGGGGGAGGGGACGCACCGACGGATCGGAGACCATCAGCACCGGCCACAGGAACGAGCCCCACTGGATGAGGAAGGTGAGGATCGCGACCGAGGCGAACACCGGCTTGGACATCGGCATGATGATCGCGAAGAAGGTGCGCCAGGGACCCGCGCCGTCCAGCCGGGCCGCCTCCTCGATGCTCGGCGGGATCTTCCGGAAGAACGTGTGGAACTGGTAGACGGCGAAGGCGTTGGCGATGAACGGCAGCGCCTGGATGTAGACCGTGTTGCGCTGACCGTTGAACATGTAGAACAGCGGCACCGCCACCGACTCGAACGGGATCAGCATCAGCAGCAGGACGAGGGTGAACACCGCCCCCTGGCCCCGCCACTTCAGCCGTGACAGGCCGTAGGCGGCCATCGAGTTGACGATCAGCCCGCCGGTCACCACGACGAACGCCAGCAGCACCGACACTCCCATGAACTGCCAGAAGTAGCCGGTGCTCTCGGAGCTGAGGCTGTCGAGGACGGCGGCGTAGTTGTCGAAGGACAAGTGGGTGGGCAGGAAGCCGGACAGGCCGCTGAGGACCTCGTCGGACGGCTTGAGGCTGCCGAGGAAGAGGTAGAGGGCGGGGAGGGCGAAGATGAACGCCAGGATGCTCAGGACGCCGTAGTCGGCGAAGCGGCGTACGGCTGTACGGGTCATGGCCATGGTTCGGTCAGTCCTCGTTGTCGGGCCGGACGACACGGCGCTGGATGATCGTCAGGGAGACGACGATCAGGAAGAACACCACCGTGATGGCCGATGCCTGGCCGACGTTGTTCTGGTCGAAGGCCGTGGTGACGGCCTGGTACATCACCGTGCGGGTGGCGTCCTCGTCGAGGCCGCCGCCGCGGACGAGGATGTACACCTGGTCGAACACGCGGAACGACAGCACCGAGGTGAGCATGACGACGAACACCAGGGTGCCGCGGATGCCGGGCAGGGTGATGTGCCGGAACTGCTGCCACAGCGAGGCCCGGTCGAGCTGCGCGGCCTCGTAGAGCTCGCTCGGGATCTGCTGGAGTCCGGCCAGCAGAATGACCATCTGGAAGCCGACGCCCTGCCAGATGGACAGCACGACGATCGAGGCCATGGCGGTGGCGGTGTCACCGAGCCAGTCGAAGGCGCCCCAGTGGCCGAAACTCACCGCGTCCAGCAGGGAGTTGAGCATGCCTTGCTCGCTGCGGGCAAGGATCAGCCGCCAGATCACGGCGACCAGCGCCATCGGGAAGACGACCGGCATGAAGAAGAAGGACCGGAACAGGCCGATCGCCTTCAGCTTGCGGTTGAGCAGGATCGCCAGCGCCAGCGCCAGAGCGGTCTGGAGCGGTACGACGGCCGCGGCGAAGGTGAGGTTGTTCAGCAGGGCCCGCAGGAACGGTCCGGACATGTCGGGGTCGGTGAACAGCCGCCGGTAGTGCTCCAGTCCGAAGAACGACGGCTCCAGCGGGGAGCCGAGGCGGACGTTGTAGAAGGAGAGCACCACGGCGTAGCCGAACGGGATGCCGACGAAGGCGATGAGACCGCCGACGCCCGGGGCGGACATCAGCAGTCCGTGCACCCATTCGCGGTTCTTGCGCGCCGGCTTCGAGCGCTTCGCGGAGGTCGCCGGTGGGGCCTTCTCCCGGCGTGAAGGCGCGGCGTGCGCGGGTTCCAGGGTTTTCACGGGTCGGTCCTGTTCCTGGCGGGGCAGGCACGGTTGCCGCGTGCCTGCCCGGCCGCTCGGGTCCTACGGTTCGGTCCTACGGGATCTGGTAGCCGGCGTTGTCGGAGAAGTCCTGGTCGATGGCGCGGGCGGCCTTGGCCAGGGCGTCCTTGGGGTCTGCGCCGCCGTAGACCGAGTTCAGGGCCTCGCCGAACTTGGCGGTGATCGTGGGGTATCCGGCGGTGACCGGGCGGGTGGCGGCGACGCAGGAGACGCTGATGTCGCTGTCACCGCAGGGCTTGGCGAGCTGGTCGGCGAAGAGCTGCAGCGGGCCGCCTTCCTTGTAGAGCTCACTGGCGGCGAGCGCGGATTCGGTAGCGGGCACCGCGCCGTTGGCCTTGGTCATCGCGGTGACGTTGGTGTCGTTGAGGAGGTAGTCGAGGAAGGCGCCCGCTGCCTTGGCGTTCTTGGTGTTCGCACCGACGCCCCAGGCCCAGGAGCCCTGGCCGGTCTTGGGGCCGTTGCCGAAGTCCGGCAGCGGCAGGACGACGAGGTCCTTGCCCAGGGCTTCGCTGTAGGCGGGGTACGTCCAGTGGCCGACCCAGCTGAGGGCGACCCGGCCCTTGGCGAAGGCGTTGCCGTCGGTGTTGGGGTCGACGTACGTCTTCCACGACTGGAAGGTCTTCATCGCCGACGCCACCTGCGGGGTGTCGAGGACGTCCGCTGCCTTGCCGTCCTTGAGCAGGGAACCGCCGGCCGACCAGACGATCGGGGCGAAGCCGTAGGTGCCCCATTCGGTGGCCAGACCGTACTGCTCCGAGATGTCGAGGACCTTGCCGTCGGGGTCCTTGGCCTTCAGCGCCTTGAGCGCGGCGGTGAACTCGTCGGCCGTCCAGCCGTCGGCGATGCCCGTGGGGTACTTCACGCCGGCCGCGTCCAGCAGCTTCTTGTTGGCGTAGATGCCGAGCCCGGAGTCGTACATGCCCAGGCCGTAGTGCTTGCCGTCGATCTCGCCCTGCGCCTTGACGGCGTCGGTGGCGTTGTCGAGGGTCTCGGCGGAGACGTGGCCGTCGATCGGGGCGAGCTTCTTGTTGTAGACGAAGTTCGCCATGGTCGGGCCGTCGAACTCCAGCACGTCCGGCAGTTCGGAGGCGTCAGTGGCGGTTATGGTCTTGGTGTAGTCCTGGTCGGGTATCAGCTTCAGCTCGGCCTTGATGTCGTTCTGCGAGGAGTTGAACGACTTCACCGCGTTCTGCAGCGCGGTGGCCTCGCTCTCCTGGCCCTGGTGGGCCCAGACGCTGACGGTGCCCTTGCCGCTGCCCTCCTCGGCGGATGCGTCCGTACCGCCGCCCCCGCCGCACGCGGCCAGCGCGGCCAGGGGAAGGACGAGGGCCAGACCCGTACGGGCCGTACGGCGCAGCTCTCTGCTTCGGGTGTTCATGGGTGGTGCCTCCGTGCCGGGGTGGGGTTCGGGGTACTTCGGGGTGGGGGCTTGCTACTGGGGCCCGCGGGGGTTGGGCGGGGCGGTGGTCTCGCGCAGCACCAGGCGGAGGGGCATCTGTACGTGACCGGGCGGTTCGGTGCCCGGCTGGTCGAGCTGGTCCAGCAGCAGCCGGGCGGCTTCCGCGCCTTGGCCGGCGACGGGTTGCGCGACGGTGGTCAGCCCGATCACCTCGGCGAGTTCGTGGTCGTCGAAGCCGACCACGGACACGTCGTCGGGCACCGTGAACCGGTGGCGGCGAAGCACCCGCAGCGCGCCCATCGCCATCTCGTCGGACTGCGCGAACACGGCGGTCGGCGGCCGGGAGGCGGCCAGCAGCTCGGTCATCGCGCGCTCGCCGCCCTCGACCGTGTAGCCGCCGTCCACCTCCAGTGCCGGGTCATGCGCGATGCCCGCGTCGGCCAGCACGTCCAGGTACGCCTGGCGGCGCTGGACGGGGGTGGTCCAGTGGAGCGGTTCGCTCGCGCCGGAGATCATGCCGATCCGGCGGTGTCCCAGGTTCACCAGATGCCGCACGGCGCCGGTGGCGCCGGCGTGGTCGTCGATGCCGACCACGGTGAAGCCGTCCCTGGCTCCTCCGACGGTCGTGGCCAGCGGCACCCCGAGAGAGCGCAGCGCGGCGGCCTCCTCCTCGTCGGGGATCAGCAGGGACAGCACCGCGTCCACCCGTTTGCGCACCGGCAGCTGGGCGAAGAAACGCTTGCGTGCCTCCGGCGTTCCCAGGTTGTACAAGAGGAGGTCGTAGCCGGCAGCGCTGAACACCTTCTCGGCGGCGTCCAGCACGGTGCCGAAGAACCAGCGACCGACGTACGGGGCGATGACCCCGATGGTGAAGGTGCGCCCGCCGGCCAGCGTGGAGGCCGACCGCGAGGCGGTGTAGCCGAGTTCGGCGGCGACGGCCGTGATATGCGCTCGTACCTCGTCCGAGACGCCCGGCCGGCCACGCAGGGCGCGGGACACGGTGGATGCGGAGACGCCGGCGGTGCGGGCGACGTCGGTGATGCTGACCGTCACGGGGGCGGTCCTCCCGTCGGTTTCACGTGGGTGTGATCTGGAGGTGACGTGACCGTAAACCCACCCCCTTCATTGCGCAAGCGTTTGCGTTCATATTTACTTGGGTCGATTCTCAACCGAGATCCACCAGACCCGCGATCAGCGCACACGCTTGAGCGCTGTCCAGCCGACAGGAAGTGCGCATGCGATACGCCCCGCCCGGCCTCTGCGTGAACGACTTCGCCCTGCTGCGCGACGACGACGGCAGCTACGCGGTGCTTCATCTGCAGGGCCCGTGGACGAGTGAGTTCGACCATCTGCGGATGGAGACCTCCTACGGCCGGGCCACCTCCACCGACCTGGTCCACTGGCGGCCCGAGGGCACCGTCTTCGGCAACGGCCTGCCCGGCAGGTTCGACCAGCAGGCCGTCTGGACCATGCACCCCGTCCGGCACGGCGCCGGGACGGCGATGTTCTACACCGGCGTCTCCGGGCTCACCCCGGGCGGCCGGCCGCTGCAGTCAGTCGGCCTGGCGTACTCCGACCGCACCGACGGCACCGGCTGGCACCGTCACGGCACCGGGCCGGTCGTGGAAGCGGACGCGCGGTGGTATCTCACCGGTGAACGCATGGGCTGGCGCGACCCGTTCGTCGTACGCGACGACGAGTCGGACGGCTGGGTCATGGTCGTCTGCGCCCAGGACGCCTCCCTGCCCGTCGAGGTCAGCGGCTGCGTCGCCCTGGCCACCTCCGACGACCTCGAGCACTGGACCGTGCACCCGCCGCTCATCTCCCCGGGCGACGTCGACGAGCTGGAGTGCCCCGTCCTGGAACGCCTCGACGACGGCGGCTGGCTGCTGATCGGCTCCATCGGCGCCACCCGGGGCTTCGAGGCATGGACGGCGCCCCGTCTGCGCGGCCCGTGGACCCGCCACGGCCCGCTCGGCCCGGCCGGCTCGTACGCCCCCCGGGTCATCGACGCCCCCGACGGCTCCCGGGTCGTGCTGCACACCACCCCTCGCCGGGTCGGCCTCACCGACACCGGCGAACGCTGCCGCGGAATGCTCGCGCAGCCGAAACTCCTGGTCACGCCCCCGAACGAGGCACCTCGCCTGGAATGGTGGCCCGGCCTGGAGACCTGGCTCGGCGAGGCCACCGACCAGCCCGCCCTGCACGCGGTCGGAGACATCAGCGTCTTTGGCCGCATGGAGGTCGCCCTGCGCACCGATGACGAGGGCCCGGCCCTCGCCGTCGGCTGTGACGGCACGAACCTCTGGGTCACCGGCCCCGGCGGAGGCAGGCTCGGCGAGACCGTCCTGACCAAGCCGGCCGCCTCCCTGCGCATCCTCACCATCGGTGAGTACGTCGAGGTCTACGCGGACGGCGTCTTCGTTCTGACGACCCTGTGCTACTCGGGACGCCCCGCCACGTGGGCGGCGATATCGGACGGACGGATCCGCACAGTCCCCACCCGTCCGATCCACCTGCCCGATCCTCACCGCGACGACGCCTCGGCCGTCTGGCCCGGCCCTTCGCCCCGCTGACCAGAGCCCACAGGACGACCGACAAACCCAGGCATCCCCGGCCACGGCGCCGCCCCTCGCGCGGGGCGGGGAGGGGTGACCGCCGCCGAGGAACTGGTGCGTCTCATGGCGGCACGGCACGCCCCGTGATGTTCCGGCTGTGTCCCGCCGCCTCCGGCCCGGAGGCGGCGGGGCGCAGCCGTACCGCCTCAGAGCCGGGCGGTCACCGGGCCGGGGGGCCCGGGCCGCCCCGCGCGTCAGCTGTTGGGGCGCTTGCCGTGGTTCGCGCCCTTCTTCTTGCGGGCTCGTCGCTTGTTGCCTCGCTTGGACATGGCGTACCTCCGTCGTGTGCAGAACATTCAGGGAGATTCCGGGAGATTCCGGGCCCCAGTCAGTCTAGGTTCGGGCTCCGGGGCCCGCACCCAGGTGCCGTGGCGCCGGCCGGGCTTCATCGGTTGTGCGAGGACACGCACGGGACGATTCTTAAAGTAATGAACCGTGTTGGCCCGGCGTCGACGAGTACGTGGTGCGCGGCGGGCGCGTGGAGCGCACAGAACGCCGCGGAAAGTGCCGACTTCCGTGGCCCGCTCGACATCGCCGTGGCGGCCACGGTGGTACTCGACGACCAGGACAGGGTCATTGGATGGAGCCCGGGGGCCGAGGATCTCCTGGGATACCCGGCCGCCGAGGTCGTCGGCCGGCCTGTGGACGCTTTTCTGTCGGGCGGGCCGGTGCCCGCCGCGGGCTCCGGACACGGCCTCCCGCTCAGCGGCAGCGACATCCGCGTCGCACGGCACCGGGACGGCCACTCGCTGTCGGTGGCCACCACGGTGGGCGAGCTGTCCGAAGGCGGCAGGGCGGCACGGGTTCTCGTGGCCGCGGAGCTGGAGCGTCTGCGGCTGTGGGAGTCGCGGCTGGCGATGCTGCAGGGGCTCGCCACGCAGTCCCCGCTCGGGCTGGCCATCTACGACACCGACCTGCGGCTGATCTGGGACAACTCCGCGTCGGGCCACGAGATCGGCCGACCGTTCGCCCAGTACCGGGGGATGCGGTCCGACGAACTCTATCCGGGCGGCAAGGTCATCACCGAGGGGTATCCGGAGAGTCTCAACGAGGTCATGCGCGACGTCCTCGAGACCGGGGAGCCCGTACTCGACCTGCACTTTCTGGCGCAGATGCCCAGCGAGCCCGGGGCGGACCATGTCTGGTCCTGCTCGTACTACCGGCTCCAGGACGCGGAAGGGCATGTGCTCGGGGTGTGCGAGGACGCCTTCGACATCACCGACCGCTATGTGGCCCAGAAGCGGCTGGCCCTGCTCGTGGATGCGGGCCGGATGATCGGCACCACGCTGGACGTGGCGGCCACGGCGCGGGAGATCGCGGAGGTGGTCGTACCGGATTTCGCCTCGTCGGTCGCGGTCGACGTCGTGCAGGCCGTGCTGGACGGCGAGGATCCGCGTGCGGCCACCGGGGCGCGGGCCGCACTGGTGCGGGTGGTCGGCCCGGCGGACGGTGAGGTGACGGCGGGCACCGAGGGGTTGCCCCGGCTCGTGGACCACCCGCCCGGTTCGCCCCAGCGGCGCAGCCTCGCCTCCGGCGGGCTCGTGGTCGACGAGAACGTGCTCGTCGTGCCGTTGCGGACGGGCGCCGCACCGCTGGGGCTGGTGACCTACACCCGTGACCTGCGTCCGTTCTTCTTCGACAACGGCGAGGTCGCGCTCGCCGACGAGCTGACGACGCGCGCGGCCGTGTGCATCGACAACGCGCGCCGCTTCACCCGTGAGCGGGCCGCGGCCCTCACCCTGCAGCGCCAGCTGCTGCCGCAGCATCTTCCGCGGCGGTCCGCGGTCGAAGTCGCCCACCGCTACCTGCCGGCCGACGGCGTGACCGGCGTGGGCGGGGACTGGTTCGACGTCATCCCGTTGTCGGGCGCCCGGGTGGGCCTGGTGGTCGGGGACGTCGTGGGGCACGGGCTGGCCGCGGCGGCCACGATGGGCCGGCTGCGTACGACGGTGGAGGCGTTGGCCAAGCTGGACATGCCCCCCGAGGAACTGCTGACACGGCTCGACGATCTGGTGGGCCGGCCGTCGGAGCCGGAGGGGCGGCAGGAGGCGGAGCAGGGCCTCGCGCCTGACCTCCCGCCGGCCGAGGCCGACGCGCCCGGCGGCCCGCACCCCGACGTCACGACCGGGGCGACCTGCCTGTACGCGGTCTACGACCCGGTCACCTGCCGGTGCGCGATGGCCCGGGCCGGACATCTGCCGCCGCTCGTCGTGCCCCCCGACGGCGCGCTCTCCTTCCCGGACCTGCCGGCCGGACCGCCGCTGGGTCTCGGAGGGCTGCCGTTCGAGTCCCTGGAGGTCGAACTGCCGACGGGAACCCTGCTCGCGCTGTTCACCGACGGCCTGGTCGAGTCCCGTGACCGCGACGTCGAGCAGGGGCTCGACACCCTGAGGCGAGTGCTGAGCGCCCACGACAGGCCGTTGGAGGAGCTGTGCGAGCGGGTGGTGGCGGAGCTGCTGCCGGGGGGTACGACGGCCGACGACACGGCGCTGCTCCTGATCCGCACCCGCGAACTCGACGCCGACCATGTCGCCGCGTGGGAACTCCCCGCCGAGAAGGTCGCGGTGGGCCACGCCAGGGAGCTCGCGACGGAGCAGCTGGGCGAATGGGGGTTGGACGAGCTGGGGTTCTCGACCGAGCTCGTGGTCAGCGAGCTGGTCACCAACGCCGTCCGGTACGCCGAAGGGCCGCTGCAACTCCGCCTCATCCGCGACCGGACGCTGCTGTGCGAGGTCGCGGACTCCGGTCACACGTCACCGCATCTGCGCCACAGCACGGTCGAGGACGAAGGGGGCAGGGGGCTGTTCATCGTCTCGCAGCTGGTCCAGCGGTGGGGGACGCGCTACTCGCAAGCGGGCAAGACCATCTGGACGGAGCAGGCCTTGCCGACGGACGGCGACGGGGAGCTCCCGTTCGGCTGACGCCGCCAGGGGCGAGCGTCGGGCCGGGCATGTCTTTTCGGACGGGCGGGATGCGGGGGCGGCCCCTGGAGGGGCCGACAGGGGGAAGCGGGACCCCGGTCGGACGTGTGGGTGTGCCGTGTCCTCGGAGCCGTGAATACGTTGGCGGCCCGGCCGGGGTGTCCGGCCGACGGTTCTCGATTGCCCGGTTCCATGCCCGGATCCGGGGTGCGAGCGCCCCCACGAGAGAGCGGAATCGGAATGGCAACTCGACTTGTCAGGGCGGCCGCCCGCCTGAGCCTCTGTGTCGTCACCGCGATCGCCGGTCCGCTGGTGACGACGTCGGCAGCGGCCGACGGGCGACACGACCTCGTGGTCCCCATGGACCATCCGACGATCCAGGCAGCGGTCGACGCCGCCGACGCCGGTGACCGGATCGCCGTCCGGCCGGGTGTCTACCGGGAACAAGTGGTGATCGACAAGGACGTTTCCATCGTCGGATCGGGCGACCGGAGGACGACGATTCTGGCCCCGCGGACTCTGGCTCCCGGCGTCGGCGGCAGCAACTCGATCGTGGAGATCCGCAACGGCGCGTCCGTCTCGCTGTCCCGCCTCGCCGTCAGCGGGCCGGGCCCCGGCACGTGCGAGAACGGCGCTCTCGGCTCCGGCATCCGCGTGCTCGAGGGCGCTCATCTCGACCTCGGCCACGCCGCCGTGACCCACATCACCGACACCCCCGCCGCACCCTGCTTCCGCAGCGCCAACGCCGTCCGCATCGGGGAACCGATGACCAGTACGGGTTCGGCGACCATTCGTCACACCGAGATCACGGGCTACCAGGGCGCGGGCGTGGTCGTCCTCAACGAGGGTTCCACCGCCGCCGTCGAGCACAGCACCGTCACCGGGCACCCCACGTTGTCGACCGATGGCATCGAGTTCGTGGCCGGCTCGGCAGGCCGTGTCACCCACAGCACCATCAGCGAGAACGAGTGCCGGGAGCCCGACCCGGGCTGCGGCCCCGACTTCTTCAACGAGGTCCAGCACGCGGGCATCCTCGCCGACTCGCCGGGCACCGTCCTGCGGCACAACCGGATCGAAGGCAACCAGGTCGGAATCGACGTCGCAGGCGGAGGCGTCGACATCGGACACAACAGCATCCGGTGGAACTCGTATGTCGGGATCGCACTCCGGGACGGTTCCTTCACGGTCCACAAGGACCGGATCCGGGGCGGCGTACACGGTGTCGCAGTCGTCGCATCGGCTGTCGGCCCACACGCGGTGCTCGACGGTGTACGGATCAGGCAGACGTCGGGCGCACCCGTGCAGACCTTCGAGTGCTGCGGCACCACGGCCACCGCCACCGTGGGGCGCTGACCGCCCGGACGCGGTGGCGGGGGAGATTCTGACCAGGGGGGGCGGCGCTCGAACGCCGGGAGGAGATTTCGGCCGAGCGCCACCGGACGCCGCCCACCGCGCCCGGACACCGTCACGCCGAGGAGCGCTTCTTCGCGGACGGGGCCGCCCTCTTGGCGGTGGACCTGGCCGTCGACTTCGCCGTGGACTTGGTGGACGTCTTCGAAGAGGACTTCTTCGCCGCCGACGACGTGGACTTGGCCGCCGCCGTCTTCTTGGCGGCGGTCTTCTTCGCGGTGGTGGAGGTCGACTTCTTCGCCCCGCCCGGCGACTTCGGTGAGGCTGCGGCCCGCCGCCCCTTGATCGGCGTCACCTCCGCCTCACGGGCTTCTTCCGCGCCCTCGCCCCGCGCCTCCTGTGCGGCGCGCACACTGCTCTCCAGAGCGGCCATCAGGTCGATGACCTTGCCGCCCTCGCGCTCCGGCGGCGCCGTCCCGGGGGCCGCGCCCCCGCCCTCGGCCTTCGCAGCGATCATGGCCTCGACCGCCTCGCGGTAGTCGTCGTGCAGGGACTCGAGGTCGACCTCGCCGAGGGTGTTCATCAGCGCGTCGGCCAGGTCGAGTTCGGCGTCCCGCACGGTGACGTCGCTCTGCGGGGCGACCCCCTCCGGCTCCCTGATCTCGTCCGGCCACAGCAGCCCGTGCATGGCGATCACGTCGTCGACGACCCGCAGCATACCGAGCCGCTCGCGTCCGCGCAGTGCGAACTTGGCGATGGCCACACGCTGACTGCGTTTGAGCGCCTCACGCAGGAGCGTGTAGGGCTTGGCGGCCGGTACGCCGTTGGCGGAGAGGTAGTAGGCCGTGTCCATCTGGAGCGGGTCGATCTCGGAGGCGGGGACGAAGGCGACGATCTCGATCGTCTTCGCGGTCGGCAGCGGGAGGGAGGCGAGGTCCTCGTCCGTGATCGGGATCATCGAGCCGTCGGCGTCCTCGTACGCCTTGCCTATCTCGGCCTGCGTCACCTCCTTCTCCTCCAGTTCGCACACCTTGCGGTAGCGGATCCGGCCGCCGTCGGCGGCGTGGATCTGTCGGAAGGAGACGGAGTGGTTCTCCGTCGCGTTGACGAGCTTGACCGGGATGCTGACCAGCCCGAATGAGATCGCGCCGTTCCAGATGGATCGCACGTTTCATCCCTTTCGCCCGAGATTCATGGGATTCTCATCGTATGACGCCGATCACGGAGGTGGCGGGGCGGCGACTGGCGCTCACCAATCTGGAGAAGGTCATCCACCCCGCCACCGGGACCACCAAGGGCGAGATCGTGCACTACTACGCCATCACGGCGGAGGCGATCCTCCCCCATCTCCGCAGCCGGCCCGTCTCCTTCCTCCGCTACCCGGACGGCCCCGACGGCCAGCTGTTCTTCACCAAGAACCCGCCGCCCGGAACACCCGGCTGGGTGCGCACGGCCCCGGTCCCCCGGTCGGATGACCCGAAGGCGCGGCAGGTCGTGATCGAGGACCTCGCATCACTGGTCTGGGCGGCGAATCTGGTGGTCGAGTTCCACACACCGCAGTGGCGGGCCGAGCAGCCGGCCGTCGCCGACCGGATGGTCCTCGACCTCGACCCCGGCGCTCCCGCCTCCGTCGCCGAGTGCTGCGCGGTGGCCCTGTGGCTGCGCGAGCGGCTCGAGAAGGACGGGCTCACGGCCTACGCAAAGACGTCCGGCTCCAAGGGGCTGCATCTGGTCGTGCCGCTGAAACCCACACCGTCGGAGCGGGTCTCCGCGTACGCGAAGTCCCTCGCCGTCGAGGGCGAGGCGGCGCTGCCGCAGCTCGTTCTGCACCGGATGGCCCGTGCGCTGCGGCCCGGCAAGGTCTTCGTCGACCACAGCCAGAACGCCGCCGCGAAGACCACCGCCACCCCCTACACGCTGCGGGCCCGCCAGGAGCCGACCGTCTCGGCGCCGGTGACCTGGGAGGAGGTCGAGGAAGGCAGCGCGAACGGGGCCGGTCTGGTGTTCCGGCTCTCCGCCATCGGCCCGAGGCTGGAGCGGTACGGGGACCTGTTCGCCCCGGTCGCCGAGCACACCGGAGCGGGACGCCTGCCGTGACGCTGCCCCGGCCGCCGCTGAAGGTCGCGCTCGCCGAATCGGTGAACGTGTTGCCGCGTGCGGCCGGGCTGGCGTACGAGCCGAAGTTCGACGGCCACCGGATGGTGATCTTCCGTATCGACGGCGAGGTGCTGTTGCAGGCCCGGTCGGGGCGGATCGTCACGGCCGCCTTCCCCGATCTCGCGGCAGCGGCCCGGCAGTTGCCGGAGGGCACGGTGCTCGACGGCGAGGTGGTGGTGTGGCGCGAGGGACGCACCGACTTCGCCGCGGTGCAGAAGCGGGCGGCCGCCACACCGGGCCGGGCACCCACGCTCGCGCGCAGCCTGCCCGCCTCGTACGCCGCCTTCGACCTGCTGGCCGAGTCGGGCGAGGATCTGCGGCCACTCGCGTACGAGAAACGGCGGGCGCGGCTGGTGGCGCTGGTCGCACCGCTGGGGCCGCCTCTGCAGCCCGTACCGATGACGCTCGACGCCGAGGAGGCGCAGGGCTGGTACGAGAGGCTGCCGGCGATCGGCGTCGAGGGGCTGGTGGTGAAGCGGCTCGACCAGACGTACCGGGGCGGCGTGCGGCTGTGGCGCAAGCTGCGGCACACCGCGACGCATGACGCGGCGGTCGTCGGTTTCACGGGGCCGGAGAGCCGGCCCACCGCGTTGGTCGTCGTCCTGCCGGACGACGACACCCCGTTGGTGTCCAGCCCGATGCAGCCGGGGCTACGGGCGCAGTCCGCGACGGTGCTGGGCGGGCGGTCGACCGGCGGGACGGGGGCGGCCGTCGCGACAGGGATCGGCGAGGTGGCGTACCGGGCGGTGGAGCCAGGGGTGACGGCCGAGGTGGAACTGGGCACCACACGGCACACCGTGACGACCGTGCTGCGGCTGAGGACTCCGGAGGAACTCGACCGGATATGATTAATCAAGTTTGACTACTGAAGGGTCGGGGCATTACCTTCCTCGACGCACGTAGGTGGGCCCAGGGGGTCACCCACGTGCGTGGCCACAGTCGATGAGCGGCAAGGAGAAAGTGTGACGTTTCTGCCCGACACCGGATACACCCCGAGCGCCGAGGAGCTGGCGAGCATCCAGGAGTGGTTCGCCGCCTACGACGCGCACAGCGCAAAACGCGACGTCGGGCGCATGGCGGACATGGCCGTCTTCCCGCTCAACCTGATCAGCGACGACTCGCAGGGCGACGGCGCCTCCGCCCAGTGGGACCGCCGGCAGTTCATCGAGACCATGGGCCATGTGATGGGCGACGGGAGCGACGACATCACCTTCGAGTCGGTACGGACTCCGGTGTTCCTCTCCCCCGCCATGGCCGTCGTCTTCACCGACTCGACCATGACCATGGACGGACGGACCGAGCAGCTGCGCTACGCCGACATCCTGATCAGGCGCGACGGGAAGTGGGCGTTCCAGACGATGATGCAGGGCGGCTGGGGCGACAACCTCCGGTGAGGCGACAAGCTCCGGTGGGGCCACAACCTCCGGCGAGCAGCGACCCGTTCCAGCCGTAGGACACCCGGCGGGCGGGGCCGTCAGGCACCGAGCCAGGTGCGGCGGTCCCGCGCCGCCGCGTACAGCGCCTCGATGTCGGCCGGCTTGAGCACGCCGCCCTGCCGGGCCAGCGCGGGCACCTCCTCGCCCCGCAGGATCCGTACGTCGCCGTCCGCCCAGGCCGCGTCCAGACGGGCCGCGCCCACCACGACGAGAACGGGCCGCACGGCGACGGTCAGTGCATGCGCGGCCCGCTCCGCGCGGCGTCGGGTGAGCCTCAGGTCGCAGCCCCCGCCGCGGCCGGCCAGAACCCGGGCGCCGTCGACGCGCACCCGCTGCCGGTGGGCGGCGAGCGTGTGCAGGGCCAGTACGCCGCCGGGGCCGACGGCCAGATGGTCGACGCGGTCGGCGCCCGGCAGGGGCACCGAGTGCAGAACGCGCCAGCCCGCGGGCTCCAGTTCCTCGAGCATGCCGCCGATCCGCGCCTGCGCCTCGAGGTCGGAGCGCCGCGGGTCCGGCCGAAGACGCAGGGCGGCGGGCGGGTGGCGTTCGAGGTCCGCGAGCAGCGCCTCGCCGGGCCGGTTGGGCGCCAGGTCGTCGTCCGGCGGCAGCGCGAGACGGGCGAGCTCGGCACGGGTGGGGACGGGCGGCGGCCCCACCGTGATCTCGCCCGTCGTGAAGGGGGCGAGGGCCGCGAGCACGGCGTCGCGGTGGCTTTCGCGGATCAGGGCGACCCGGCCGGTGTCGCGGTCGTACCAGGCGACGTCGGCGCCGCCGGGGAGGCTCACGTACAGGCGGTCCCTGCCCTGGACACGTGTGGGCGTCACCCGTAGTCGCTGCATCGGCATCACCACCCCCGACCATGGGAACAGCCACGGCCGACGGCGGCAACAGGCCTGGATTCAACAACGCCGAGACAACCCCGCCGGATACCGGTCAGGATGTCGGATCCGTGGGGCACACTTCCCCCAGACACAAGGGTTGAGACCCAAGGTTTCTTGGGAGGGGGACAATCGTGTTCGCGGGAATCGACGAGGTCGAATGGGCCTCTCTGGAGCATGCCCACGGCCCGGCCGACGATGTGCCGGAGCTGCTGCGCGGACTCGCCTCCGCGGATCCCGTCGAGCGTGAGACCGCACTCGACGGCATGTACGGGACCGTGCACCACCAGGGGGACGTGTACGACTCGACGCTGGCCTGCATCCCGTTCCTGATGGAGCTGGCGGCGGACCCCGCCGTGCAGGACCGCGGCGGCATAGTCGAGCTGCTGACCAGCATCGGCGGCATCGATCTGGACGGCGACGACGAACTGGACCCGGAGGACGAGGAGTTCGAGGGTGCCGCGAACTACGCCATGGCCGCCTCGGCGGTCACCGCGGGCGCGGATGTCTTCCTCGCCCTGGTCGGCGACCCGGACCGCGGGGTGCGGCTCGCCGCGCCGCTCGCACTTGCCACGCTGCACAGCGACCCGGTGCGGGTGCTGCGGCTGCTGCGGGCGCGGCTGGACTGCGAACCGGACGCGGAGGTGCGGCTGGCCTGCGTGGAGGCCACCGGCCGGATCGCGCTGCGGCACCAGGGCCTGCTGCCCGAGGTGGTGGAGTGGCTCACCGGCCTGTCCGGGATGGCGTATGGCGCGGGGCTGCGGTTGGCCGCGCTCGCCCAGCTGGCCCGCTGCGCACCCACGGCGCTGCCCTCCGACGTCGTACCGGGGGTGACGGAGCTGCTGCGTGAGCTGCGGACGGAGCCGATGGCATCGCTCCAGGCCGCGGAGCGGCTGCCGTCGCCGACGCTGCTGGGGCAGCTGCGCCAGGTGCGGGCGGCGGACACCGCGGACCGCGGCGCCCCCTGGGCGGCGGATCTGCTGCGTGCGCTCCACTCCGGCCTGGGCGATCGCGTGGACGACCGGATCGCGCTGCTGGCCGACCAGTTGTGCAGCCCGGACCGGGCGCAGCGCATCGACGCCGTACGGATGAGCAGCGCGCTGCTGCGGACGTGGCGGGGCGCCTACGGGGAGCTGGTGGGGCTGATCGGCGAGCAGCTCGCGGACCCCGACCCCCGGCTGAGCGGGGCGGCGGCGTACGCCCTGAAGGAGCTGTTCGGCCTGGCGGCGCCGGCGGTGGACGCGCTGGCCCAGCGCCTGGACGCCGACCCGGGTGCCTGGATACGCGAGTGGGAGAACGGGCCGCCGACGCTCGGCCCGGCAGTCGTGGCACTCGCGAGGGCGGGTGACGCACGGGCGGTCCCCCTCCTGTCGCGGCTGCTGGAGCGGGCGGAGCCCCCACGGGACCTCGGGCACTCGCTGGATCAGCTGGGGCGGGCGGCCGCGCCGCTGGCCCCGGCGCTGTGCGATCGGCTGGCCGGCATCGAGCTGGACGACCGGTTCTTCGACCGGGCGGGGCCGTTGCTCCACGGGCTGTCCGTCGTCGGCGGAGGCGAAGAGGCGGCCCGGTCGGTGCCGGCCGTGCTGCGCGTGCTGCGGAGCGCGGCGGGCGAACGGCGCGCCTGGGTGGTCGAGTCGGCCGTGCGGACGCTGACCGCTCTCGGGCCGGCGGCGGGCGAGGCGGTGCCCGATCTGTGGGCGCTGCTGCACGAGGCGGGGCATCGCGCGCAGGGCAGCTCCAGACCCGTGCCCTCGAGCTCCTCGGGTTCCTCCTGGGCGGACGCGTCGCTCGTGGCGCGGGCCGCGGGGGCCCTGTGGGCGATCGAGGGCGACGCGGACGCGGTGATGCCGGTGCTGTGCTCGGTACTCACCGTGCCGGACCACGGGGCCAGGCGGACGGCGGCCTCGGTGCTCGCGGGCCTCGGTCCGGCCGGAGCCGCGGCGGCGCCTCAGCTGGGCAGGCTGCTGCGGTCGATCGAGCCGTGGACACGGGTGAGGGCGGCGGGCGCCCTGTGGCGGGTGACGGGCGATCCGGAGCAGGCGTGGCCGGCGCTGCGTTCCGTCTGGGAGACGCTGCCGCGCGCCCGGATTCCGGCGGCGGAGTGCCTGGCGGAGCTCACGACGGCGGGCGCGGAGGGTGCGGAGCGGCTCGTCGACCGGGAGCTGCTGTGCGCACGACGTCACAACGCGCTCGACAACGGGGCGGACGGCCATGACATCGTGGACGACGAGAGGCTGCTGGCCCTGTGCCGGCGGGCGGTTCACCGCAGACCTTGAGCGGACCAGGAACGGGGAGGACCCGAGAACATGATCATTTTCGGTACCAAGGGGTACATCTACCAGCTGGCGATACTGACGCTGGTGTGCGGCCACTGCGGCAATCCCTCCGCGCACACGCTCAGGAAGCGCGTCACGAAGTTCACGCTGTTCTTCGTGCCGCTGTTCCCGTTCTCGACGAAGTACGCGACGCAGTGCACCTTCTGCGGCGCGGAGCAGCAGATCACCTCGGAGCAGGCGGAGCAGCTGCAGCTCCAGTCGGCGGGCGGCCAGGTTGCCCACGGCGGGCAGCCCCACGGGCAGGCGCAGCAGCCGGGACAGCACCCGTACCAGCGCTGAGCGCGGGAGAGCAGCAGCCGGGACAGCACTGGGCGGACGGGCGCAGCAGCCGGGACAGCACTGGGCGGGCGCACCGGAAGCGGCAGCCGCGAGCCGCAGGACACGGGCGGGCGGGGCGGCCCCCGGTGGCGGTGACCGTGGACGGGCCGGGGGTGGCGGTCCACGACCACGGGCCGGGCGGTCCGGCGTATCCGGCGGAGCACGGGCCGCAGCGGTTCCGGACCGAGGGCGGCGGCAAAGGGCACGGGCTCGGACCGACCATCGCGGCGGGACAGTCGGCCGTGACCGGCGCCCAGCTGCGCTTCACGAACGCGCCGGAGGGCGGCGCCCTGGCACATCTGACGCGGCCCGGGTGTGCGCCGTTCACGAAGCCGGGCGAACCGATGTGACAGTCCGTCTGTTCGACGTCGGCGCACTATGACATAAAAGGGACAAACAAACCCGCCACTTGCTACGTTGCGTGGCATGACCGGAACGACGGCGGGCGCTCCACCGCCCGAGCCACACCCCGCGCGGCACCCCGTCAAGCGGCGGGGCGTCGAGTTGTCGCTCCTCGTCTGCGCGGTCCTCATCTGCGTCTACGGCTACGTCGCCGTCGGACTCGCCAGGAACGACGCCGTGCCGCCGGACGTCGCCGGCTACGGAGCGGGCCTCGGCGTCCTCGCCCTCCTCGCGCATCTCGCCGTACGGCTGCGCGCCCCGTACGCGGACCCACTGCTGCTGCCCATCGCGGTCCTGCTCAACGGCCTCGGGCTGGTGCTGATCTACCGCCTCGACCTGGAGACGCCGCAGGACCGGGCGGCCCCGACCCAGCTGGTGTGGTCCACGCTGGGCGTCGCCCTGTTCATCGGCGTCGTCCTGCTCCTGCGCGACCACCGCACCCTCCGGCAGTACGCGTACGTCTCGGGCGCCGCCGCGCTCGTCCTGCTCAGCGCGCCGATCTTCTTCCCCCCGGTGAACGGGGCGAGGATCTGGATCAGGCTCGGTCAACTGTCCTTCCAGCCCGGTGAGTTCGCCAAGATCCTGCTGGCCGTGTTCTTCGCCGCGTACCTCGCCGCCAACCGCAACGCCCTCACCCACGCCAGCCGTCTGATCCGCAGGCTCCAGCTCCCCACCGGCCGGGTCCTCGGCCCGATCGTCGCGGTCTGGCTGGTCAGCGTCGGCGTGCTGGTGCTGGAGCGGGACCTCGGCACCTCGCTGCTGTTCTTCGGGCTCTTCGTCATCATGCTGTACGTGGCGACGGGCCGGCTCGGCTGGATCGCGGTCGGCCTGGTGCTGGCGTCGGCGGGCGCGTACGCCGTGGGATCGCTCGAGCCGCACGTCCACAGCCGGGTCGAGGACTGGCTGAACCCGTTCGCGAGCATCGAGGCGGGGCAGGGCGCCGGGCAGCTGGCCCAGTCGCTGTTCGCCTTCGCCTCCGGCGGGATGCTGGGCACCGGACTGGGGCTCGGCCACTCCGTGCTCATCGGCTTCGCCGCGAAGTCCGACTTCATCCTCGCCACCGCCGGGGAGGAACTCGGCCTCGTCGGCCTGAGCGCGATCTTCCTGCTCTACGCCCTGCTGGTCGCACGGGGCTTCAGCGCCGGGCTCGCACTGCGCGACCCGTTCGGCCGGCTCCTCGTGGTGGGCCTGTCCTCCATCCTCGCGCTCCAGGTCTTCGTCATCGCGGGCGGCGTGACGGGATTGATCCCGCTGACCGGTATGGCGATGCCGTTCCTCGCGCACGGCGGCTCCTCCGTGGTCACCAACTGGATCATGGTGGCGCTGCTCGTCCGGGCCAGCCACTCGGCCCGCGCGCCGCACCCCGCACCCGTGGACGTGAGCGCCCTCCCCCCCGCGCCGGCGGTACGGCAGTGACGCGCTGCATCCGGCACGCCGCCGTGTTCTGCCTGCTGCTGCTGCTCGCGCTGCTCGTCAACGCCGCCCGCGTACAGCTCGTCGAGGCCGGCGAACTCGAGCGGAACCCCGCCAACCGCCGGCAGGCCATCGCCCGTTACGCCGAGCCGCGCGGCGACATCCTGGTCGACGGCCTCCCGGTCACCGGGTCCAGGGACACCGGCGAGCAGCTCCGCCACGAGCGCACCTACCGCCACGGGCCGCTGTACGCGCCGGTGACGGGCTACGCGTCGCAGACGTACGGCACCTCGTTCGTCGAGCATGCGGAGGACTCGATCCTCAGCGGCACCGACCCCCTGCTCACCCGGCTGCCCCTGTGGAACGACATCATCCGCGACCGGCCGCCCGGCGGCGACGTCGTCACCACGATCAGGGCCTCGATGCAGGAGGCCGCCTATACGGGTCTCGCCGGCCGGCGCGGGGCGGTCGCGGCGGTCGAACCGTCGACCGGCAGGATCCTGGCGCTGGTCAGCAGCCCGTCCTACGACCCCGGGCTGCTGTCCGGCACCGGCAGCGGCGTCTCGCGGGTGTGGGCGCGGCTCAACGGCGCGCCCACGCAGCCCATGCTCAACCGGGCGATCCGTCAGACGTATCCGCCGGGCTCGGCCTTCAAGATCGTGACGGCCGCCGCCGCGCTGGAGACCGGGGCCGTGGACGACGTCGACGCGCCCACCCGCACCCCGGAGCCGTACCTGCTGCCCGGCACCCGCACACCGCTGCCCAACGCGACGAAGGGCTGCAGGAACGCCTCCCTCGCCCACGCCATCCAATGGTCCTGCAACACGGTGATGGCGAACCTCGGAGTACGGGTCGGGCTCACGGACATGGTCGCCACGGCACGCGCCTTCGGCTTCAACGACTCCGGCCTGCGGATCCCGTCGGCGGTCACGGCGTCGAACTTCGACACCGACATGTCCCCTGACCAGCTCGCCCTGTCCTCGATCGGGCAGTTCAACACGACGGCCACACCGCTGCAGATGGCGATGGTCGCGGCGGCCGTCGCCGACGGCGGCGACATCCGGACCCCCTACCTGGTGGAGCGGTTGACGCGGTCGAACGGCGACCTCGCCGCGCAGAACGGCCCCCGCGCCTACCGGCGGGCCATGAACCCGGCCACCGCGCAGCGGCTGCGTGAGCTGATGGTGCGCGTCGTGGAGGACGGCACCGGCGCCAACGCCGCGATCAAGGGCGCCACCGTCGGCGGCAAGACCGGCACCGCGCAGCACGGCATCGACAACTCCGGACTCCCGTACGCCTGGTTCATCGCCTGGGCGCAGGGCCGCGACGCCGCCCTGCCCGCGGTCGCGGTCGCCGTGGTCGTCGAGGACGCGTCCGCGGTACGGGAGGACATCAGCGGCGGGGGCAGCGCGGCCCCGATCGCGCGGGCGGTCATGGAGGCGGCACTCTGGGACTCGTGAACATCGCCGGGACGCTGGAGGCCATCGGCCGGCTCGATCCGGGCCTGAGCGCCTTCATCGAGGTGTGGGGCGAGGACGCGCTCGCCCGCGAGCGCGCCACGGACCCTGGACTGCCGCTGGCCGGGCTGCCGTTCGCCGTGAAGGGGCCTTCCGGCATCCGCTCGTACGCGGCACGCCGGCTGGTCGCGGCGGGCGCGGTACCGGTCGGCTCCACGTCGGTGCCGGGGCCCGGCACGTACTGGCAGACCTGGGGCCTCGGCGCGCACGGGCCGACCCGCAACCCGTGGCGTGCGGACCGCACCCCGGGCGGGTCGTCCGCGGGCTCGGCGGCGGCGGTCGCGGCGGGGATGGTGGGCCTGGCGACGGGCAGCGACGGCGCGGGCTCGGTACGGATCCCGGCGGCGTGGTGCGGGGTGTTCGGGCTGAAGACGACGAACGGGCTGCTGCCGTCGCCCGACCGTACGGGTCTGGCGGCGGCGGGGGTGCTGACGCCCACCGCGGCGGACGCCCGGCCGTATCTGCGCTGTGTGCTGGACGCGTACGCGCCGGCACCCCCGGCACTGCCCCTGCGGGCCGTATGGTCGCCCGACCTCGGCTTCGCCGCGACGGACCCCGAGGTGGCGGAGGCAGCTCGGGCGGCGGTGGCACGGCTGGAGTCCGCCGGCGTCGTGCGGACGGTGGCCGCGGACTGCGCGCTCCTCGACCCGTACGACGCCTGGTCGGCCGTGCGCGGTGGCCGCCCGTCGCAGGGGGAGGCGGTACGGGAGGAGAACGACCGGCGGCTCGACGCGCTGTTCACCCGGGCGGACCTGCTGCTGACCCCGGCCACCCCCAACCGCCCGCACGGCCACGAGGGCCCGGGAACCGATGTCTACTCGACGGCGCTGACCTGGGCGTTCAATCTGAGCGGCCATCCGGCTGCCACCGTCCCGGCCGGTTTCACCGGCGACGGCTGTCCGGTCGGGCTCCAACTGGTGGCGGAGCGGGGGACGGACGTCTCACTGGTCGAAATGGCGGTGGCCGCTCAGGAGTGCCTGATTACTGTGCGGCCATGACCATTCACGAGCTTGCCCAGGTGAACATAGGCTGCCTCAAACATCCGCTGGACTCACCGCAGTTGCAGGACTTCGTGGACAACCTCGTCCCGGTGAACGCCGTCGCGGACGCCGCCGACGGCTTCGTCTGGCGGCTCCAGAGCGAGGGCGGTGACGCGACGGACCTGCGGATCTTCGGCGACGAATGGCTGCTGGTGAACATGTCGGTGTGGCGGGACCCGGATGCCCTGACGGCGTTCATGTACCAGGGCACGCACAGGGAACTGCTGAAGCGGCGCTACGAGTTCTTCGAGCGCATGGAGGAGGTCATGACAACGCTGTGGTGGGTCCCCGCGGGCCACCGGCCGACGGTCCGCGAGGCGGAGGAACGCCTGGTGCACATCCGCGAGCACGGCCCGACGGAGCGGGCGTTCACCTTGCGGAAGACCTTCCCGGCGCCCAGGGACGGAGTCTGACAGAGTGATCGACGTTCACGTGTTGACCGGTCCCGCCCCCTCCGCGATCGCGTCCGTCACCTCCGTCACACGGGCCTGTTCCTCCGCCGCGAAGCGTTCCCGGTCGAGTTGCTCGGCGATCTCCTCGTCCTGCGACATCAGCAGGTCGAGACTGGCGTCGCCCATCTCGAAGACGCCCATGTCGAGATAGGCCTTCTGCAGCCGCTCGCCCCACAGTCCGATGTCCTTCACGCACGGCACGATCCGGCTGAACAGCAGCTTGCGGAAGAGGTGGAGGAACTCGGACTGCTCCGAGTGCTCCTCCGCCTCCTTGCGCGAGACGCCGAAGTTCTCCAGGACCTCCACGCCGCGCAGCCGGTCGCGCATCAGGTAGCAGCCCTCGATCACGAACTCCTCGCGTTCGCGCAGTTCCGCGTCCGACAGCTGCTGGTAGTAGTCCCGCAGCGCCATCCGGCCGAAGGCCACATGGCGGGCCTCGTCCTGCATGATGTAGGCCAGGATCTGCTTGGGCAGCGGCTTGGTCGTGGTGTCGCGGATCATGCCGAACGCGGCGAGTGCCAGGCCCTCGATGAGCACCTGCATGCCGAGGTAGGGCATGTCCCAGCGGGAGTCGCGCAGGGTGTCCCCGAGCAGCGACTGGAGGTTGTCGTTGATCGGGTAGAGCATGCCGATCTTCTCGTGCAGGAAGCGGCCGTAGATCTCCGCGTGCCGGGCCTCGTCCATGGTCTGGGTGGCGGAGTAGAACTTGGCGTCGAGGTCGGGCACGGATTCGACGATCCGCGCCGCGCAGATCATGGCGCCCTGCTCGCCGTGCAGGAACTGGCTGAACTGCCAGGAGGTGTAGTGCTTGCGCAGCTCACCCCTGTCGCGTTCCGTCATCTTCGCCCAGTGGCGGGTCCCGTACAGGGTCAGGGCCTCGTCCGGCGTGCCCAGCGGGTCGTACGGATCGACCTCCAGGTGCCAGTCGATGCGCTTGGCGCCGTCCCACTGTTTGTCCTTGCCCTTCTGGTAGAGGGCGAGGAGCCGCTCGCGGCCTTCTTCGTACTCCCAGCTGAAGCGGGCGGCGCCGGAGGCGGGGACCTGCCAGAGCGGGCTCTCGGGGGCGTTCGTGTAGCGGTCGTGGGTCGACACTGACGGCTCCTTCGCCTCGTATTCCTCGGAGAACAGGGGCAGTTGGCAGGCTCACACGCTGGTAGACGCAGAGTCAACAACTTGTGCGCGCACTCTTGACGGGCTTGCTGACGGGGAGTCTCATAGCGTGACACCAGTACCCCACTCGCGAGGTGCGCACAGCCATGACAACAGTGACCGAACGCGACGTGCAGCTGCTTCGCGACGCACTCGGCCCGCTCCGGGACCGCGAACAGGTCGCGGAACGCCTGCTCGAGTCGTCCGCCAAGCACTCCTTCGACCCGGACAAGGAACTCGACTGGGAGGCGCCGGTCGAGGAGGGCAAGTGGTTCTGGCCCCCCGAGCTGGTCTCCCTCTACGACACCCCGATGTGGCGCAGGATGTCCGAGGAGCAGCGGATGGACCTGGCCCGCCACGAAGCCGCCTCGCTCGCCTCGCTCGGGATCTGGTTCGAGATCATCCTGATGCAGCTGCTGGTGCGCCACATCTACGACAAGTCGCTGACCAGTAACCACGTCCGCTACGCGCTCACCGAGATCGCCGACGAGTGCCGGCACTCGATGATGTTCGCCAGGATGATCAAGAAGGGCGGGACGCCCGAGTACCCGGTGCCGCGGGTCTACCACAACCTGGCCCGTGTCCTGAAGACGGTCTCCACCACGCCCGGCTCGTTCGCCGCGACCCTCCTCGGCGAGGAGATCCTCGACTGGATGCAGCGCCTCACATTCCCCGACGAGCGGGTGCAGACGCTGGTGCGCGGTGTCACCCGCATCCACGTGGTGGAGGAGGCACGTCATGTTCGGTACGCCCGCGAGGAGTTGCGACGCCAGATGGTGACCGCGCCGCGCTGGGAGCAGGAGTTCACCCGCCTCAGCTGCGGCGAGGCGGCCCGCGTCTTCAGTGTCTGCTTCGTCAGCCCCAAGGTGTACGAGAACGTCGGCCTCGACCGGCGCGAGGCCGTCGCCCAGGTGCGGGCGAGCGGGCACCGGCGGGAGGTCATGCAGTCCGGCGCGCGCCGGCTGACCGACTTCCTGGACGACATCGGTGTCCTTCGGGGGGCCGGCCGCAGGCTGTGGAAGAGTTCCGGCCTTCTCGCCTGATCGTATGAGAGGCAGGCGGCACGCTGCGGTTACGCTGCGGAGCATGACCAGTCCCGCTCCCGCGACCCGCGCGTACCGACGGCTCAGTGTCGAGGAGCGCCGCACGCAACTGCTCGCGGCGGCGCTCACCCTTTTCGCGCACCGGCCGCCGGAGGAGATCTCACTCGACGACGTGGCGGAGGAGGCCGGGGTGTCCCGGCCCCTCGTCTACCGCTATTTTCCCGGCGGCAAGCAACAGCTGTACGAGGCGGCGTTGCGCTCCGCCGCCGACCGGCTGGAGCAGTGCTTCGCCGAACCGCAGGTCGGCCCACCGACCGAGCGCCTCACCCGGGTCCTGGACCGCTACCTCGTCTTCGTCGACGAGCACGACGCCGGGTTCAGCGCGCTGCTGCGCGGCGGAAGCGTCGCGGAGACCTCCCGTACGACCGCGATCGTCGACGAGGTGCGGCGGGCCGCCGCCGAGCAGATCCTGGTCCACCTCGGCGTGGACCGCCCGGGGCCACGGCTTGGGATGATGGTCCGCACCTGGATCGCGGCGGTCGAGGCGGCTTCGCTGATCTGGCTGGACGAGGACAAGCAGCCTGCGGCGGACGAACTGCGCGAATGGCTCGTCGACCACCTTGTCGCCCTGCTGGCCGCAACGGCGGCGACCGACGAGGAAACGGCCGCCGTCGTGGCGGACCTGCTCGAGCAGGAGACCCCCGGCGGCCCCGTCGGCACACTGCTGCACAGGCTGGCACCCGCCGCGGGCGGAGCAGCGCACCTGCTGTGACACTGGTCCGGTGAGAAGCGAGAACACCCCCTTCGAGGGCGGCCCGCTCGACGGCCGCGTGCTGCCCGTGCTGGTCGGCCCCACCGGCCACCCGCCGAAGTGGTACAAGGTCCCCGTCCCGAACGACGACGGCACCCCGCCCACCGTGCACGCCTACCGGCGCGTCCCGTCCGGCTACAGCAAGCGGCTCGGGCTCCAGCGCGGCTGGAAGTACGCGTACGCACCCGAGGGCGTGGAACGGCGCGAGCTGAGGTGGCCCTGGTCGAAGCCGAACGGCGCGCCATAGGATCACGGAACCATGTCGGTCGCGTCGCCAGGGGGGAATGTCGCGGTGGAGCCGCTGCAGCAGGACGATCCGGAGCGGGTCGGACCGTACCGGACGCTGGCACGCCTGGGTGAATCGGCGAGCTGCGTACGGTTCCTCGCCGCCGGACCGGACGACGAGGACGACGGACCGGTCGTCGTCGCGCTGGCCCGCCCCGGACTCGTGCAGCTCGCCGCCTTCCGCCGCCACTTCCACGCGGAGGCGGGCACAGCAGAACTGCTGGCCGGCGGATGGGTGCAGGCGCCGGTCGACTCCCGCACGGACGGGGAGCAGCTGTGGACGGCCGCGCCGTACGTCCCGGCCCTGACACTGCGCGAGGCGATCGCGCTCGCCGGTCCGCTGCCCGAGCGTGCCGTACGGACACTGGGCGCGGCACTGGCCGAGACTTTGTCGCGGGTGCACGCGACAGGAACGGTTCTGCAAGGCCTCGCGCCGGACACGGTGCTGCTCACGGCGGACGGCCCGCGACTGACGGCGTTCGGTGCGCTGGGCGCGGCGGCCGTGGCCGAGGCGGGACCCGGCGGACAACTCTCGGTCCGGCTGGGCTATCTGACGCCCGAGCAAGTACTGGGCACGGAACCGGGAACGGCCTCGGACATCTTCGTCCTGGGACTCCTGCTGGCGTACGCGGCCACGGGCACGACGCCGCTCGCGGACGCGAACCGCATCGCACACGCGGAGCCCGACCTCGCCGGCGTCCCCGAGGAGCTGCGGCCCCTGGTGACCCAGTGCCTGGCCAAGTCACCGGACGACCGCCCCAGGGCGGGAACGGTGGCCGCGGATCTGGCTCTGGAGGGCGCAGCGGCACTGGCCCGCGACGGTTGGCTCCCCGAGGCGCTGCGGACGTCCCTGGGCAGGCAGGCCACGGAGGCGGCGACGCTGCGGGGCGCCGGAGGCGCGGCGGTCGGCGACACCGCGACCATGCTCGTCCGCCGCGCGCCCCTACCGGCCGCGGCGGCGCCAAAGGCGCTACCGGCGGCCCAGGCGACGCCCGGCGCCCAGCCACCGGCCGGCGCTCCGGCCGGCCTCGGGCCCGCCCCGGCAGGACAGGCCCCGCCCGCGCTTCTCGCCCTGCCGGGCCAGGCGGCTCCGGGCGCCCCCGGCGGCAGGGGTGTGCCCTCGGGCCTGCCCGGCCGGCCGGCGCGCGGCGGCGAAAGCCGCGCCGACGTCGGTGCCACGCCTGCGTGGCCGACGGGTGGCCGCGGAGCCGATACCCGCCACGGCCCCACCCACCGAGGGCCGGCGAACCCGGCGGCCTCCCTCACCCCCGACCTCGGCGCGCTCCCGCCCGGACCGGCGGGGACCGGAACCCCGGCGGCGGCCCCGCCGGGCACCGCCGCGCCCGGCAACACGCCCGTCCCCAACCCTCTCCCGCCAACCGGCGGCCTCCACACCGACGCCGCATACGCCGCCCCGCCGGGCACGGCCGGACCGGCCGGACCGGCCGTGCCCGGCGTCCAAGCCCGTGCCGCCTTCGCCGCCCCGCCCGGCGGCTCGCCCGGGCAGGGGATGTCGCGGCGCGGTCTGGTCGTCACAGGCGTTGCCGCGCTGGTCGGGGTCGGTGTCGGTGGCGGGATCGGATACGCGTTCGCCGGGTCCGGCGAGAGTCCGAAAGCGGGCGCTCCCGCGCCGAAGCCCAGCCGCATGGCCGGACTCGCGCCCGATCCGCTGTGGCGGTACGAGCACCCCGCCGACCGCGCCGGCGCCGTCAACGCCACCGTCTGGCAGGACCGCGTGCTGGTCGTCACCGACAGCGCCCGGACCACCGGCGTGGACCTGCACACCGGCCGGCGTCTCTGGGCCGCCGACGGCGCAGCGTCCGCCCTGGGGGCCGTACCCGTCGACGACACGCTCTGCCTCGTCGTCGGCCCCGACGAACTTGTGTGGATCGCCGCAGGCGACGGCCGGATCGTGCACCGTCTGCCCCTCAAGACCCTGGCCCGCCCCGGCGAGACCCTGGCCTTCGGCGGGACGGCCGGGGCGGACGGGAGCACCGTCTGGCTGGTGGGCCATGTCACGAAGTCGGTCGAGAGGACCGTCAAGAAGCGCAAGCGGAAGGTCACCGTGAAGGAGACCTACCTCGTCGCCTTCGACCTGACCACCCGCAACCAACTGTGGCGGGCACGTGTCCCGGACGGCCGCGCCCCGTACACACCGGGCTATCAGCTGGTCGCCGCCCGGACCGACAGCGTCCTCGTACGGCAGGAGGGCTCCACCCTCACCCCCGCCCAGCGGAAGGCCGCGAAGAACGGATCCGTGCTGCTCGCCTTCGACCGGCGGACGGGCAAGGCACTCAAGTCCGTGCCGCTCACCACGGTCGCCGCGAACGCCATCGTCACCGGCGACGGCAGGACGGGCAAGGTCTTCGCCTCCGCGGGCGGCGAGCTGCACGCGTACGACAGCTCCGGAGGCAAGCGGCTGTGGCGCCTGCCCGCCGCGAAGACGGTCGGCGAAGCCGGTGTTCATCCGTACGGAACGGCCGCCCTGCACGGGCCCAACCTGTACGTCGCCAACCGCTACCAGCAGGTGAGCGCTGTCGACATGGCGACAGGACGGCAACTGTGGCGGCGCTGGACCGAGGCGCCGGCATGGCGCCAGACGCCCCGGACCGTGCTCAGCGGCAGCGGCCGTACGGTGCTCGCGGGCGACGCCGCGCAGCTGACGGCGTTCGCGGCACGCGACGGACGGCGGCTGTGGAAGTTCCAGGAGGCAGGCGCGACCGACGCCAAGGAGCAGGCCGCGCCGCGCTACACGGTCCTGCCCGGCGGCGGCGACGGCCGGGCCGTGATCCAGCGGGGGCGGACGTTCTACGCCCTGCCGGTGGACTGACCACACCGGCAACCACGTCGCCGCTCCGCCTCCCCGCCAGAGCTGCCTGCCGGTGCGACGGCGAGCTCTGACGGGGCCACGAGGGGGATTTCGGGCAGCCGGTCAGGCGCCGGACACCGAGGCCAGGTAGGCCGACGTCTTCTCGGGGTCGTAGAAGAAGTTCTCGAAGTCCGAGGGGTCGTTGAAGCCATTGGCGAAGCGGTTCGCGACCGGCGGGAGCTGACCGGCCGCGCCGATCAGGTTCAGTACGTGCTCCGGCGGGACGCCGAGCATCGCGTTCGTCCACTTGGTGACGTGCTGTGCGGTGTCCCAGTAGCGGTCGAACGTGCCCTGCATCCACTCCGCGTCGAACGGCTTGTCGCCGTGCTCGGTGATCGAGGCCAGGTAGGCCGCGGCGCACTTGGACGCCGAGTTGGAGCCCTGGCCGGTGATCGGGTCGTTGGCCACGACGACGTCCGCGACACCGAGGGCCAGCCCGCCACCGGGCAGCCGGCCGATGGGGTTGCGGACGGTCGGGGCGTAGCGGCCGGCGAGCGTGCCGCCCGCGTCGGTCAGTTCGACCTTGGTTGCCCGCGCGTACTCCCAGGGCGTGAACTTCTCCATGAGCTCGAGCGTCAGGGAGAGGTGCTCTGCCGGGTCCTTGACGCCCTGGAACGCGTCGAGCGGGCCGCCGGGGACGCCCTCCCAGAAAAGGATGTCGGCCCGGCCGGACGTGGTGAAGGTCGGCATGACGAACAGTTCGCCGACACCCGGGACGAGGTTGCAGCGGACCGCATCGTAGTCGGGGTGCTCCGGGCGCGGGCCGAGACCATGGACGTAGGCGACGGCGAGCGCGCGCTGCGGCTCGGTGTACGGCGAACGGGACGCGTCCCGGCCGAACATCGAGACCAGCTCGCCCTTGCCGGCGGACACCATGACCAGGTCGTAGGTGCGGGAGAAGTAGTCCAGGTCGGAGACGGCCGCGCCGTGGATGACCAGCTGTCCGCCGCGCTGGGCGAACGCGTCCATCCAGCCGGCCATCTTCACCCGCTGGTCCACGGACTGCGCGTAACCGTCGAGCCTGCCGACCCAGTCGACGGCGCGGCTCGAGTCGGGAGCGGCGACGGAGACGCCGAGGCCCTCGATCTGCGGCGCCTGCGGCTCCCAGAAGTTGATGCCGAGGTCGCGCTCGTGCTGGAGTGCGGTGTGGAACATGCACTGCGTGGACATGACCCGGCCGGACCGGATCTCGTCCGCCGTGCGGTTGGACATCAGGGTGACCTCGTAGCCCTTCGACTGGAGGCCGAGGGCGAGCTGGAGACCGGACTGTCCGGCTCCGACTATGAGTATCTTCCGCATGGCGAGGGGTTCTCCGTTGATGTTCGGGAGGCTATTCGGGGGTGGCCTCGAGAGCGTGGGCGACCAGTGCCAGCAGCGACTCGATCACCGTGATCCGATTGCGCGCGTCCATGATCACCACAGGTACGTGCGGCGGCACCGTCAGGGCCTCCCGTACGTCCGCGGTCTCGTACGCGGTCGTTCCCTCGAAATGGTTGACCGCCACGATGTACGGCAGCCCGCAGCTCTCGAAGTAGTCCAGCGCCGGGAAGCAGTCCTCCAGCCGCCGGGTGTCCGCGAGCACGATCGCGCCGATCGCACCGCGCACGAGGTCGTCCCACATGAACCAGAAGCGCTGCTGACCGGGCGTGCCGAAGACGTAGAGCACCAGATCGTCGTCGAGCGTGATCCGGCCGAAGTCCATGGCCACTGTCGTGGTGACCTTGTCGGGCGTGGCGGTGAGGTCGTCGGTGTCCTCGCTCGCCCGGGTCATCAGCGCCTCTGTCTGCAGGGGCGTGATCTCGGAGACCGAACCGACGAACGTCGTCTTGCCGACGCCGAAGCCGCCCGCGACCACGATCTTCGTCGCGGTGGGGGCACGGGTGGTGTCCAACTGCCACGGCTGCAGCGCCTCTTCGGGCTGCGGCCGGTGGGCTGCTTCCTGGGGAGCGTCCTGGGTCCGGGCCCGGGTGGGAAGCGTGTCAGAGGCGGCGGAGTCCACTCAGCACCCTTTCAAGCAGTGCGCGGTCGGGCTGACCGGTGCCGTGACCGGTTCCGTACACGCGGATCTTTCCCTGGTCCGCCAGGTCGCTGAGCAGCACCCGGACGACGCCGAGCGGTATCTTGAGCAGCGCCGAGATCTCGGCGACGGTACGCATACGGCGGCAGAGCTCGACGATTGCCCGCAGCTCGGGCATGACACGGGCGAGGTTGCCACCGGGCAGTTCCTTGCTCGCCCTCAGCCGTCGGAGAGGGGGTACCCCCAGCTCGCTCCGCTCGGGCGGTGCCTCGAGCGCGGCGACGAACGTCTCGACGAGCAGTACGTGCCCGAAACGGGTGCGGCCGCCGGTGAGGGAGTACGGGCGGACCCGGGCGGGACGTTTGCCGTCGCCGCGCACCGGAAGTTTGGGGGCGGACATCACAGGCCACTCTCCATCGATTTGCGCAGTTCGCTGCGGACTTCGGGGGTGAGGACGTGTCCGGCGCGGCCCACGAAGAGGGCCATGTGGTACGCGACGACGCTCATGTCGCAGTCGGGGGTCGCGTGCACCCCGATCAGGGACCCGTCACTGATCGACATGACGAAGAGGCTGCCCTCCTCCATGGCGATCACCGTCTGCTTGACGCCGCCGCCGTCCATCAGGCCCGCGGCACCGATGGTGAGGCTGCCGATGCCGGAGACGATGGTGGCGAGGTCCGCGCTGGAGCCCCGGGGGCCATCGGGGCGGCCGACGACGGCCGGGGCTGCGTTCTGCTCGGGGTCGGAGGAGAGCAGCAGCAGTCCGTCGGACGAGACGACGGCGACCGACCGTACTCCTGGCACCTCCTCCACCAGATTGCCCAGCAACCATTGAAGGTTGCGGGCCTCGCTGCTCAGGCCGAACGTGCCGGTCGCAGTCAACTGCGTGCCTCCTCGACTGTGTCCCCCGTTTCTGCTTCGGTGTCCCGCTGGTTCGTCTGCCCTGTGGTCGCTTGTGCTGCAGTCGCTTGAGCTGCGGTCGCTTGTGCTGCGGCCTCCACGATCTCGGCCTCGGCGTCCTGCCGGCCCTTGTTCGCCCCCTGGTGGAAGCCACCGAGCCGGCGGCGCAGCGCCTCGGCGTCGATGCTCCCGGTGCGCTCGGTGGGCCCGGTGGCGGGCTTGACCGACTTGGGGGTGCGCTTGGGCAGGCCCTTGTCGGTCACGCGGTGCTGGAGGGCGAGGGCGTCCGGCGACTCGGCCGCAGGCGTCTCGTGGGAAGGAGTCTCGGCCGCAGGGCTCTCGTGCGAAGGATTCTCGGCCGTGGGCTCCGCCGCCGGCGGCGTCTCGGCGGGGTACTCCTCGGCAGCGGGGACGTCCGTGGCCTCCGCCTGCCGCGGCAGGCGCATGGTGAACGTCTCCTGGTCGATCCCGACCGCCGCCGGTTCGCTGTCTGCCGTCCGCTCGTGTGTCTCCTGCTCCTCGGCCGCGGCCAGGATCGCCCGCTCCGCGGCTTCGACGAACGGGTCGGTCTCGGCGGGGACGGCAGGCTCGAGATCGCCGTCTCCGTCTCCGTCTCCGTCTCCGTCTCCGTCTCCGTCGAGGAGATCGTCATGGAGGTCGTCGTCCAGTACGTCGGCGGTGTCGACGTCGTCGGAAGGGCCGGCCGGATCCACCACGTTCTGATCCGCCGCGGAGTCAACCACCGCGGCATCCGCCGGAGCGACCGTCTCCCCCCGCAGGGCCGCTTCCGCCGCCGTCCGCTGCGGACTGCGCGGCAGTGCGTTCGAGTTGGCCTCGGCCGCCGAGCCCGGGAGGTTCAGCGCGGGCGCTGTGCCCGACACGGGGACCTGACGCTCTGCCGCGGCCGGCGGCCCGGTCGGCATCAGCCCCTTCGGTACGACGACCACCGCGGTGATCCCGCCCTGCTTGTGCTCCCGCAGCTGGATCCGTACACCGTGACGCGCCGCCAGCAGCGCGGCCACCCTCAGTCCGAGGCCTTCGCCCTCGCGGCCCGCGGGGGGCTCGGTCTCGTACGTCTCGGGGTCCTCGAGGCGTGCGTTGACCTCCGCGATACGGGTCGCGGTCATGCCGATGCCCGCGTCCTGGATCGAGAGCATCACCTCGCCGCTCTCCAGCAGCCAGCCGGACAGCTCCACCTGGGCGTCCGGCGGCGAGAACGAGGTCGCGTTCTCGAGGAGCTCGGCGACCAGGTGGCTGAGGTCGTCGGCGGCGAAGCCCGCGACCTGGGCGTGCGGCGGCAGGGACTGGATGACCACGCGCTCGTAGCGTTCGATCTCGCTGACCGCGGCGCGCAGCACGTCGACGAGCGGGACGGGAGCGACGTGTCCGTGTCCGTGGTCCGTGCCGGCGAGGACCAGGAGGTTCTCGCTGTGCCTGCGCATGACGGTGGCCATGTGGTCGAGCTTGAACAGCGTGGCGAGGCGGTCCGGGTCCTGCTCGCGCTCCTCCAGGTTCTCGATGACGCCGAGCTGGCGCTCGACGAGGCCGAGGGTCCGCAGGGAGAGGTTGACGAAGGTGTGGTGGACGGTGTGGCGCAGCCGTGCCAGCTCCGTGGTGATCTCGTCGGTGCGCTGCTGCAGTTCGGCGCGGGCCGCGGTCAGTTCGGTCTCGAGGGCCTCGCGCGCACCGATGAGCTCGCTGCGGTCGCCGTTCAGCAGCTCGGCCCGGGAGCCGAGGTCGCGGACCTTGCCGTGCAGGGTGTTCAGGGACCGTACGACCTGGGCGAACTCGTCGTTGCGGCCGGTGAAGCGGACCGGCTCCTCCGCCTGGGGTGCGGGCGCCTCGGCGAGACGGGCAGCGCCGATACGCAGGACGGCGAGCGGTCGGGTGAGGGTGCGGGAGACGGCGGCGAGCACGCCGACGGTGACGACCAGAAGGCCGCCGAGCAGGGCGATCCGCACTTCGAGGGCGGTGACGTCGTCGTCGCGCAGCTGCTCGAACCGTTCGATCCGGTCGGTGGCGAGGGAGGACTCGGCGCCGCGCATCTGCTCGATGCGGGCGGTGAGCGCGGCCTCGAGCTTGGCCGGGTCGGTGTCGCGTTCGGCGCTGGACAGCCGGGGCTGGTCGGTGAGGCGCGCTAGATAGGTCTCCGCGGTCTTGACCTCGGGTCCCGTGACGGTGGAGCCGAACCTGTCGCGGCCGGCCTTGCCGGCAGCCTGCTGGAAGTCGGCGAGCGCGGCGAGTTCGCGGACGCGTGACTGCTGCGCGGCGGCGGTGAGGGCGTTGCGGGAGCGGGCGTCGGCGCCCGAGTCCTCGCCGGCGCTCTGCACGGGCAGACCGGTGACGGGGTCGTAGGTGAGCACGCTCTCCGGCTTGGGCACGGCCAGCGCGGCGAGCAGAAGCCCGCGGGTGGCGGAGGCCTGTTCGACGGCGAGGCCGAGGGCGGCGGGTGCCCGGGTCGAGTCGGCGGCGCGGGGCGGGGTCCGGTCGGCGAGCTCGTCGGCCAGGGCGTGCAGCGCGGAGATGACGGCCGTGTAGGCCTGGTGGGCCTCCATCGCGGTGCCGTTGCCGGTGATTGCGCTGCTGCGGATGGCGGACACGCCGGCGAGCGAGCGGCGCAGGTCTGCGCGCTCGGCGGGCATGTCGGTCCGGATCTCGTCGATCTGCCGGTCCACACGGGCGCTGAGGGTGCCGGAGGTCTTGCGGCGGTCCTTCCCGTCGCCCTTCTGGTCGTCGCGGCCGGCCGCGATGTACGCGGTGACCTCGTCGCGCTCGTCGGCAAGCGAGTGGGCGAGGGTGACGGCCTGGCGGTCGAGTCCGGCGAGGGTGACGAGCCGCTGGGACTCGGTCAGTTCCGCGGAGGTGGCGAGGATGCCGGGCGTGCCGGCCGCCACGACGACGAGGCCGACCACGGCGACGCCGCCGACCAGCCGGTTGCGCACCCTGCGGGGCCGCCCTGCCGGTACTTGCTCGGCAGGGCGGTCGGCGGTGTGCCCGTCCTGCGTCCGTGGTGCCGGGGTCGCCTGGGGGGTGGCCAGGACCTGGAGGTCTCCCGGGGTCCCAGTGGGCCTGCCGCCGTTGCTCCGAGGCCGCTTCTTCTGCACCGGTGCTCGCAATCTTGCTTGACTCGTCCACCCATGAAGCAGAGATGACGACCGGTCACACGCGTGAGCCCCACCCCTGGTACGGCTTCCGACCATTCCAGCGCTTTTGGGAGGGAGGCGCGCATCGGCCGCTCCGCCACCCGAACGAGTGAACAACACTCGGGAGTTGGCGAACAACTCCCGGAAGCGCCCGTACGGCCCGTGCGAGGCCCCGGGTTGGACCTTCCGGCGACCCTTTGGCAGGATGCGCGCCCGCACCTTCGCACAGCGCGCCATTCGGGGCGAAGCACCCGGTCTGACCTGCTGGTACGGCCGATCGCCGGTCCGCGGGGACCTTGTGAAGGTCTCATGCAGACTGGCTTCATGCGTATCGAACTCGCCACCTCACCCGGCTCCCCCGAACGCCCCAATGAGGACTGGGTGTCCGTGGCTCTGCCCGCCTCGGGCCAGGGCGGAACAGTCGTGGCGCTGGACGGTGTCACGCCTCCCGCCGGCGATGCGGGATGCCTTCACGACGTGCCGTGGTTCACCGCTCGCCTCGGGGGCGCACTGGTCGAACTGTCCGGTTCGCGGCGCGACCTCACGCTTCGGGAGGTCCTCGCGGAGGCAATCCGGCGCACCGCGGATGCCCACCGCGGGACATGTGACCTTTCTCACGTGCGTACGCCTCAGGCGACGGTGGTCCTTGCGCGTTGGGGCGGCCCGGAGGAGGAGGTCGAGTATCTGGTGCTCTCCGACTCCACCCTGCTGCTGGAGTCACCCGAGGGCACGGCCTGTGCGGTGCTCGACGACCGGCTGGACCGACTGCCGCGCGAGGCACTGCGCACCCACGCGTCGGCCGACGCGCTGCGGAACGCGGAGGGCGGCTTCTTCACGGCGGCGGCCGACCCGTCGGTGGCGCTGCGCGCGGTCACGGGCAGCGTTCCGCGCGCGCGGGTGCGCTCCCTGGCCGCCCTGACGGACGGCGCGTCCCGCTGGGTCGACATGTTCGCCGAGGGTGACTGGGGTCAGTGCGTGGCGCTGCTGCGCAAGCAGGGGGCACAGGGGCTGATCGACCGGGTGCGGGATCTGGAGACGGCGGCGAAGGCCCGTACGGCGGTGATCCGGTGGAAGCTCCACGACGACGCGTCGGCGGTCTTCGCGGAGCTGTGACGCGGCGCGGTGGCGTGGAGCCCGGACGGGGAGCGCGGGCGGGAAACGGCGGGGTCGCCCGGCCGGACGCCGCGCCCCCCGCGCCCGGCCGGGCCTGCCGGCGATCGAGGCGCCGGGTTCGGGCGGGAGCCCGCCCCGCCAGCGGCCGGTCAGCTCTCCGCGCGGGCGTTGAGCTGGTGGAGCAGGCGGGCGAGCTCCGCGACCTCACCGCGGTCCCAGTCGGCGAGCTTGCTCATGTACCGGTCGCGGCGTGCGTCGCGCACATGACGGAAGCGGGCCAGCCCTTCGTCCGTGAGCCGTAGGAGGGAAGCCCGGCCGTCGGCCGGGTCCGGTTCGCGGGCGACCAGGCCGAGCTCCTCCAGCGCGCGCAGCTGGCGGCTCATGGTCGCCTTACCGACGCCGAAGTAGCCGGCCAGTTCCGTGGCGCGCTGCGCTCCGGCCTCCTCCAGCCGTACGAGCAGTCCGTACGCGGCGGGTTCCAGCTCCGGGTGCACCTCGCGCGCCATTTCGCCGGACGAAGCCCTCGCGCGGCGCAGGAACACGGACAACTCCCGCTCCAGGGCGAGGAATTCCTGGTCCACACCATTTCTTCCCCCGGGGCCCGTTCCACTCGCCGTACCGCCTTCGTGCACGTCAGCACCCCTCGCGCGCTCTTCCGGTCCTGAAAGTCTTTTCCAGCGGCCAGGCATTGCCGCAGCTCCACCAGTATTTCGCAGGCATGGACCAACGGCAGCGGACGGTCCCGCGTCCAGGCCCTCGCCAACGGCTGAGGCCCAACGGCTGAGTCGTCGGCACCCGATCCGGGGCCGCCCGCGCCTCGCCGCGCCGGTCGTCACGACCAGTGCGAGGGGCGGGTGAGCCCGTCCGGGAGCCGGGTGGCCGTGTCACCCCTGGCCGCGTTGAGCTGCGGCTGGGTGAGGAAGATGCAGCCGGTCAGGTCCGCGCCGGACAGATCGGCGTCCCTGAGGTCGGCTCCGATGAGATCGGCCAGCCGCAGATCCGCGCCCTTCAGATCGGCCGCGATCAGATACGCGCCGCGCAGGCTGACACCCCGCAGATCCGCGCCCCTGAGCGCGGCGCCCATAAGATCGGCACCCCTGCGGTCCTTCTTCTTGCGCCTGACCTCCGCGCGGACGAGCTCGCTGGTCCGCAGCAGAGTTGCGTTGGCCTCCGCGCGGTGCGCGGCGACGTCCAGCTTCCGCAGGGCGTCGGGGGCGAGGCGGGTCAGCTCCGTGACGGTCTCGCGCTGCCGGCGCAGGTCCGCATGCACCTCGCGCGCGGCAGGCAGCGTCAGTGCCTCCTCGACGTACCAGAGCAGTTCGTGCAGCTGCCGTACGACGGGGAAGACCGCGAACATCTCGTCGGCCGTTTCCGGGGCCTGCCGCCAGTCCCGGCCGCCGAAGGTGACCTGGGAGACCTGCTGACCGGCGCCGAAGCAGTCGTAGACGGTGCAGCCCTGGAAGCCGCTCTCGCGGAGGCGGGTGTGGATGCCGCAGCTGAAGTCGGTGCGCAGATTGGCGCAGGGTTCCCCGGCGTCCTTGTTCACGGCGAAGTCGGCGGATGCGGAGAAGGGCAGTGCGACGCAGCACAGCCCGAAGCAGTTCGAGCAGTCGGCCTGCAGAGCGGTCATCCGTCCATTGTGCGGGACGGGTGGACACCGCTCGGGCCCGGCAGTGGGTCACCAGCATCACCACCGCCGGGCCCGTCGGCCACCGGCACTCAGGCCACCATCGCCAGGCCCCTCGGCCGCCGCCGCTCAGGCCGCGGCCGTCACCGGCACGTCCGCCGGGGAGAGCGCGATCTCCAGCGCCTGCCGGACGTCCGTCACCGGGTGGACCTCCAGCTTGTCGAGGATCTCGGCCGGGACGTCGTCCAGGTCCGCCTCGTTCCGCTTCGGGATCACGACCGTCGTGATGCCCGCCCGGTGCGCCGCGAGCAGCTTCTGCTTCACGCCGCCGACGGGCAGCACCCGGCCGGTCAGCGACACCTCACCGGTCATCGCCACGTCCGTGCGCACCAGACGCCCGGAGAGCAGCGACGCGAGCGCCGTCGTCATCGTGACGCCCGCGCTGGGGCCGTCCTTGGGCACCGCGCCCGCCGGGAAGTGGATGTGCACGCCCCGGTCCTTGAGGTCGGCGACCGGCAGCTCCAGCTCCGCGCCGTGCGAGCGCAGGAAGCTCAGCGCGATCTGCGCGGACTCCTTCATGACGTCGCCGAGCTGACCGGTCAGGGTCAGTCCGGCCGCGCCCGTCTCGGGGTCGGCGAGCGACGCCTCCACGAACAGGACGTCGCCGCCGGCGCCGGTCACGGCGAGACCGGTGGCAACGCCGGGCACCGCGGTGCGGCGCTCGGCCGGGTCCTGCGCGGACTCGGGCACATGGCGCGGCCGGCCGATGAGACCGCGCAGCTCACCGTCGGTGGCGGTGAACGGCAGCTCGCGGTCGCCCAGTTCGTGCTGTGCCGCGATCTTCCTGAGCAGCCGCGCGACGGCCCGCTCCAGGTTCCGTACGCCCGCTTCGCGGGTGTACTCGCCGGCCAGCTTGCGCAGCGCCGACTCGTCCAGGGTCACCTCGCCGGTCTCCAGGCCGGCCCGCTCCAGCTGGCGCGGCACGAGGTGGTCACGGGCGATGACGACCTTCTCGTCCTCGGTGTAGCCGTCGAGCCGCACGAGTTCCATGCGGTCGAGCAGCGCCTCCGGGATGGCCTCCAGCACATTGGCGGTGGCCAGGAAGACGACGTCGCTGAGGTCGAGTTCGACCTCCAGGTAGTGGTCGCGGAAGGTGTGGTTCTGCGCGGGGTCGAGGACCTCGAGCAGGGCCGCGGCCGGGTCCCCGCGGAAGTCGGAACCGACCTTGTCGATCTCGTCGAGCAGGACGACGGGGTTCATCGAGCCGGCCTCCTTGATCGCCCGGACGATCCGTCCGGGCAGCGCGCCCACGTACGTACGCCGGTGGCCGCGGATCTCGGCCTCGTCCCGCACGCCGCCGAGCGCGACGCGCACGAACGTGCGTCCCATCGCGTGGGCGACGGACTCGCCGAGGGAGGTCTTGCCCACGCCGGGCGGGCCGACGAGCGCGAGCACCGCGCCCCCGCGCCTCCCGCCGACCACGCCCAGGCCCCGGTCGGCGCGCCGCTTGCGCACCGCCAGGTATTCGGTGATCCGCTCCTTCACGTCCTGCAGGCCCGCGTGCTCCGCGTCAAGCACCGCCTTGGCGCCCCGGATGTCGTACGCGTCCTCCGTCCGCTCGTTCCAGGGCAGTTCGAGAACGGTGTCGAGCCAGGTACGGATCCAGGAGCCCTCGGGGCTCTGGTCGGAGGCCCGCTCCAGCTTCTCGACCTCCTTGAGCGCGGCCTCCCGGACGCTCGTAGGCAGGTCGGCGGCCTCGACACGGGCCCGGTAGTCGTCGGACTCGTCCTCGCCCTCCTGGCCGTTCAGCTCGCGCAGCTCCTTGCGTACGGCGTCCAGCTGACGCCGCAGCAGGAACTCGCGCTGCTGCTTGTCGACGCCCTCCTGGACGTCCTTCGCGATGGACTCGGCGACGTCCTGTTCCGCGAGGTGGTCGCGGAGCTGCTCGGTGGCGAGCTTGAGGCGGGCGACCGGGTCGGTGGTCTCCAGGAGCTCGATCTTCTGGGCGGTGGTCAGGAACGGCGAGTAGCCGGCGTTGTCGGCTAGCTGTGAGATGCCTTCGATCTGCTGCACCCGGTCGACGACCTGCCAGGCGCCGCGCTTCTTCAGCCAGTCGGTGGCCAGCGCCTTGTACTCCTTGACCAGCTCGGTCACCGCGCCGGGCAGCTGGTCGGGAACCGTCTCCTCGACCACGCTGCCCTCGACCCACAGAGCGACCCCCGGCCCTGTCGTACCGGCGCCGATACGGACGCGGCCGACGCCGCGGATCAGTGCACCCGGGTCGCCGTCGGAGAGCCGGCCGACCTGCTCGACCGTGCCGAGCACACCCGTCGCCGCGTAGGTGCCGTCGACGCGGGGAACGAGCAGCACCTTCGGCTTGTTGCCGTTTCCGGAGGGACGGGCGGCAGCCTGAGCGGCCTCGACCGCGGCCCGTACATCGGTGTCGGACAGGTCGAGCGGCACGACCATGCCGGGCAGCACGACCTCGTCGTCGAGCGGCAGGACGGGCAGTGTGAGGTTCGCCGTGGAATCGGCAGCCATGATCTCCCCTTAGGCAGTCAAGTTGAGCTACACCGACTCAATGCAGGTGAGCCTTGGAATGTTCCCTGCCGCCTGTTCGCTGTGAGCGATCACCGCTCGCACGGGCTGCGGCCAGGCATGTTTCCGGTCGGAAGCCGAAGCGGGGCCGGCTCCGTGACAGCGTGCCCCCATGCCACGAGAATCCATGGGGGCCAAGGGGCTGAACGCCGACGGGACGATCGCGCGGGAGGGTGCCCTGAGGCAGGTGCAGGCCCCGTTCGCTCCGGTCGTGGCGGCGGCACGCGCCGCGATCACCCACACGTTCGGCGGCGGCCGGCTGCACAGCGCGTATCTCTACGGCAGCGTGCCGCGCGGGAACGCCGTCCCGGGCAGCTCCGACCTCGACCTGCTGCTGGCCCTGCGGGAGGAGCCGACGGACGACGACCGAGCGGACGCCCTGAGGATCGAGGCCTCGCTCGACCGGCAGTTCGCCCAGATCGACGGCGCCGGCACCCTGCTCTTCGGCGTCCCGGCACTGCTCAGCGAGCTCGAGCGCCATGACCTCGGCTTCTTCGTCGCATGCCTGTGCACCCCGCTGCTGGGGGACGACCTCGCCACCCGCCTGCCCCGCTACCGCCCGACCGCGCTGCTCGCCCGGGAAACCAACGGGGATCTGACCCTCGCCGTGCCGCGCTGGCGCCGCCGCGCGGACGAGACCGCCACGAACGCCGAGCTCGGCGCGCTGTCCCGTGGGGCGGCACGGCGCATCGTGCGCTCGGGATTCACGCTGGTCATGCCGCGCTGGGGCGGCTGGACCAGCGATCTGGTCGAGTCCGCCGAAGTGTTCGGCCGTTACTACCCGGAGCGGGCCGCGCAGATGCGGCTTGCCGCGGCCGCCGCCCGGACGCGGTCGGCGGACCGTGCGGTGCTGACGACGCTCGTCGAGGACCTGGGCCCGTGGCTGGCAGCGGAGTACACGGCGGTGCACGGCGAGAAGGCACCCCGCCCGTGACCGGCGTCACCCCTTTATTCGGTCGCCGACACCCCTCAGACCGATATGTAATAGCCACTCAACGATATGGTCTATTACTTCAGCGTACCGAGGAGCCGGGATGTCCTTCGATTCCACCGCAGAGATCGTTGATGCCTGGGTACGCGGCTGGGCCGTCTCACGCGGCTCCGCGGACCCGGTGCCCAGACCCTGGGGCTTCACCCTCGACGTCGGCCAGGTCAAGCACGCCACCCGCCATGTCCTGACCGCGGACGACGAGGCGACCGTGCGCAAGGTCGCCGCGGAGGTGGCGGCGCCGACCGTCTGGCTGAAGGTGTTCGCCGCCCCCGACTCCGTCGTCGCCTGGGCGGGCCCCGACTGGTCGGTCGACGAACCCGGCTGGCTGATGTCCGCCGAACTGCGCCGCGCCGCAACGGTCGTACCCGATGGCTACACCCTCAAGACCTGGACACGCGGCGGTGTCGTCCGGGCCCTCGTAGTGGCCGCCGACGGCTCCTTCGCGGCCCGCGCCCAGATCGCACCGACCGGGCGCACGGCCGTCGTCGACCAGGTCGAGACGGCGCCCGAGCACCGCCGCAAGGGCCTCGGACGACTGGTGATGCACACTCTCCACAACGCCGCGCTCGAACGGGGCGCCACGGTAGGCGTGCTGGGCGGGACACCCGACGGCCGGGCCCTCTACGAGTCCCTGGGCTGGCGCACCCACACCCCGCTGGTGAGCCTGTTCCACAGCCCGGGAGGGAACTGAAGACCGCGGAATCACAGCCGGTGAATCGCCGCGGGCCTCGCCCGCGACGGCCGTCACCGCACCCGCCGAACGGCCGTGCAACAGGTTTGTACCCTTCGTCGGCCGCCGGAGAAGATGGACGCGGTCCGTGTCGCCACTCCACCGCCGCCCGGAGGTCGAAAGCCATGCAGTTCCCCGAAACCGACGCCCCCGTCACGCTCGACCGGCGCGAGGGGCCCTACGGGGAGGTCGTGCTGCGGCGCCGGCAGCGTGGGGACACGACGGTGCACGAGATCATCGCCAACGGGAGCTTCCTGATGGACACCTCCGACGGGCGGTCGGAGCGGCTGCTCATCGACGCCGCGTACGCCGCACTCGACACGGGCAACGTCGCTCCCAGCGTGCTCATCGGCGGGCTCGGGGTCGGCTTCTCGCTCGCTCATGCCGCCGCGAACCCGTCCTGGCGGAGGATCGTCGTCGTCGAGCGCGAGCAGGCCGTCATCGACTGGCACCGCTCGGGACCACTCGCAGCGATCTCCGGTCAGGCCCTCGGCGATCCCCGCTGCGTGATCCTTCACACGGACCTTCTGGCCTACCTCCGTTCGACCACGGACCGTTATGACGCTCTGTGCCTGGACATCGACAACGGGCCCGACTGGACCGTCACGGAGGACAACACAAACATGTACTCGCCGACCGGACTGGCCGCCTGCCAGGGCGCGTTGGAGCCCGGCGGAGTACTGGCCGTATGGTCCGCGCAGCCGTCCGCGGAATTCGAGGATGCGTTGCGGAATGCCGGATTCAGCGGGGTAAGAACCGAAGAGATCCGGGTTGCCCGGGGCGTACCGGACGTGGTCCACCTCGGGGTTCGCCCTGCGTAGCCGGGATGCCGTCGGTGCCTTTACGCTGCTGGACTACACACGGGATCCACCTTCGAACCAGAGATCCACATGCAGCTCGCAGAGAACGCGTACAAGGGCGGGGCGATGGAGCAGACACACACCACGCAAGGCGGCGTCGCGGCCACTCCTGGTGCCCAGCGCCGGGTGCTGGTGGTCGAGGACGACGCCACGATCGTCGACGCCATCGCGGCACGGCTGCGGGCCGAGGGTTTCCTGGTGCAGACCGCTCTCGACGGCCCCGCGGCCGTCGACGCGGCCGATGCCTGGCAGCCGGACCTGATGGTCCTGGACGTCATGCTGCCCGGTTTCGACGGGCTCGAGGTCTGCCGCCGGGTGCAGGCGCAGCGGCCGGTACCGGTACTGATGCTGACCGCCAGGGACGACGAGACGGACATGCTCGTCGGGCTCGGCGTCGGCGCGGACGACTACATGACCAAGCCGTTCTCGATGCGGGAGCTCGCGGCCCGGGTGCACGTCCTGCTGCGCCGGGTGGAGCGGGCAGCGCTCGCCGCGGTGACGCCGCGCAGCGGAATCCTGCGCCTGGGCGAGCTGGAGATCGACCACGCACAGCGCCGCGTGCGGGTGCGGGCCGAGGACGTACATCTGACGCCGACCGAGTTCGACCTGCTGGTGTGCCTGGCGAACACGCCGCGCGCGGTCCTGTCCCGCGAGCAGCTGCTCGCGGAGGTGTGGGACTGGGCGGACGCGTCCGGCACGCGCACGGTCGACAGCCATATCAAGGCTCTGCGGCGCAAGATCGGCGCCGAGCGCATCCGCACCGTCCACGGTGTCGGTTACGCGCTGGAGACGCCGGCGCCATGAGACGGCGGCGGACCGGCGGACCACGGAAGCGGCTGAGCACCGCGTCCATCACGATATCGATCAAGACCAAGCTCAGTACGCTCGTGGTGGTCTCGGTCTTCATCACCACCGGTCTGCTGCTGATGGCCCTGCACAGCAAGACCGAACTGCGGTTCATCACCGTCTTCACGATCATCGCGACCCTACTGATCACCCAGTTCGTGGCGCACGGTCTGACCGCGCCGCTGGACGAGATGAACACGGTCGCCAAGGGCATATCGCACGGCGACTACACGCGCCGGGTGCGCGGCGCGGACCGCCGCGACGAGCTCGGCGACCTGGCCTCCACCATCAACCGGATGGCCGACGATCTGGAGGCCGTGGACCGGCACCGCAAGGAGCTGGTCGCCAACGTCTCGCACGAGCTGCGCACTCCCATCGCCGCGCTGCGGGCGGTGTTGGAGAACGTGGTCGACGGGGTGTCCGCCGCCGATCCGGAGACGATGCGGACGGCTCTCAGGCAGACCGAGCGCCTGGGCCGTCTCGTCGAGACACTGCTCGACCTGTCCCGTCTCGACAACGGTGTGCTGCCGCTGAGGGCGCGGCGCTTCGAGGTGTGGCCGTATCTGTCGGGCGTCCTGAAGGAGGCCAATCTGGCGTCCTCGCGGCGCGGTCTGGCCTCGGGCTCCGGCCACCACACCCGTACCGACGTCCATCTGCACCTGGACGTGTCGCCGCCGGAGCTGACCGCGTACGCGGACGCGGAGCGGCTGCACCAGGTGGTGGCGAATCTCATCGACAACGCGGTGAAGCACTCGCCGGCCCATGGCCGGGTGACGGTACGGGCCCGGCGCGGCCCCTACCGGGAGTCTCTCCACCTGGAAGTGCTCGACGAGGGGCCGGGCATCCCGGAACAGGAGCGCCACCGCGTCTTCGAGCGTTTCAACCGGGGTGGCGTGCCGTCCCCGCACGGTCCGGGCAGCGACGGTGGTACGGGGCTGGGCCTCGCGATCGCGCGCTGGGCCGTCGATCTGCACGGCGGGCGTATCGGAGTGGCCGAATCCGCACACGGCTGCCGCATCCGAGTCACCCTTCCGGGCGTCCGGTCGGCGCGGGCTTGACGTAGGGTTCGAACCGGAAGCGAACCGGAAGCACGGATTCTGCGTGTAGACAGTCGAGACGTGGGAAGCCGCCACGCGAAGCCGCGGAAAGCGGCCGGTCACGACGTTGCCGGAGCTCCGTCGAAGGTGCGGGCCGAAGGCCCGTGACCGCCGTCAGGCGTACCTCACGTCGAGTGAACCATGCTTGTTTCCCGCCATTAACGGCTCCGAAACGCGCCCTTCGGTGTGACTTGCACGACGTTGACCGGCCCGGCCTGCACCTCTCGGCCAGGGAGGCGTAGCCTTTATTTCCGCTGTCCATCACCTTGTGAAGCGGAAGAGGGCGGTTCTCGCCGTGTCGTCTCAGTCCCCCAGTAACTCGAGCATCTCGACCGACCAAGCCGGGCAGGGTCACAACCCTGCCGCCGCGTTCGGTGCCAATGAGTGGCTCGTCGACGAGATCTACCAGCAGTACCTCCAGGACCCGAATTCGGTCGACCGTGCCTGGTGGGACTTCTTCGCCGACTACAAGCCGGGAGCGGCCGCCACGGCGGATGCTCCCGCCGCGGGGGCGAAGCAGACTCAGACCGACGGCGCCACGGCGGCTCCCGCCCCGGCCGCCGCCGCTCCGGCCCAGCCGGCGGCCCCGGCGCAGCCCGCGCCCGCCGCCCGGGCGCAGGCACCCGCGGCTCCCGCCAAGCCGGCCCCCGCGGCCGCTCCGGCGCAGCCCGCGGCCCCGGCGAAGCCCGCCGCGGCCAAGCCGGCCCCGTCCAAGGCCGACGCCCAGCCGGCGGACGGCCCCGCATACGTGACACTGCGCGGCCCCGCCGCCGCGGTCGCGAAGAACATGAACGCGTCGCTGGAGCTGCCCACGGCCACGTCCGTGCGCGCCGTCCCGGTGAAGCTGCTCTTCGACAACCGCATCGTCATCAACAACCACCTCAAGCGCGCCCGGGGCGGGAAGATCTCCTTCACGCACCTCATCGGGTACGCGATGGTGCAGGCCATCAAGGCCATGCCGTCGATGAACTGGTCCTTCGCGGAGAAGGACGGCAAGCCGACCCTCGTCAAGCCCGACCACGTCAACTTCGGTCTGGCCATCGACCTGGTGAAGCCCAACGGCGACCGCCAGCTGGTCGTCGCGGGCATCAAGAAGGCCGAGACGCTGAACTTCTTCGAGTTCTGGCAGGCCTACGAGGACATCGTCCGCCGCGCCCGCAACAACAAGCTGACGATGGACGACTTCACCGGCGTCACCGTCTCGCTGACCAACCCCGGCGGCCTCGGCACCGTCCACTCCGTGCCGCGTCTGATGCCCGGACAGTCCGTCATCATGGGCGTCGGCTCGATGGACTACCCGGCCGAGTTCCAGGGCACCTCGCAGGACACCCTGAACAAGCTGGGCATCTCCAAGGTGATGACCCTCACCTCGACGTACGACCACCGTGTCATCCAGGGCGCCGCGTCCGGCGAGTTCCTGCGGATCGTCGCGAACTTCCTCCTCGGCGAGGAGGAGTTCTACGACGAGATCTTCGAGTCGCTGCGCATCCCCTACGAGCCGGTCCGCTGGCTCAAGGACATCGACGCCTCGCACGACGACGACGTCACCAAGGCCGCGCGGGTCTTCGAGCTGATTCACTCCTACCGGGTCCGCGGCCATGTCATGGCCGACACCGACCCGCTGGAATACCGCCAGCGCAAGCACCCCGACCTGGACATCACCGAGCACGGCCTCACACTCTGGGACCTGGAGCGCGAGTTCGCCGTCGGCGGCTTCGCCGGCAAGTCGATGATGAAGCTGCGCGACATCCTCGGCGTGCTGCGCGAGTCGTACTGCCGCACCACCGGCATCGAGTTCATGCACATCCAGGACCCGAAGCAGCGCAAGTGGCTGCAGGACCGGGTGGAGCGCGCCACCTCCAAGCCGGAGCGCGAGGAGCAGCTTCGCATCCTGCGCCGGCTGAACGCGGCGGAGGCCTTCGAGACCTTCCTGCAGACCAAGTACGTCGGCCAGAAGCGCTTCTCGCTGGAGGGCGGCGAGTCCGTCATCCCGCTGCTCGACGCGGTCATCGACTCGGCCGCCGAGTCGCGCCTCGACGAAGTCGTCATCGGCATGGCCCACCGCGGCCGGCTGAACGTGCTGGCGAACATCGTCGGCAAGTCGTACGCCCAGATCTTCCGGGAGTTCGAGGGCAACCTCGACCCGAAGTCGATGCACGGCTCCGGCGACGTCAAGTACCACCTGGGCGCCGAGGGCACGTTCACCGGCCTCGACGGCGAGCAGATCAAGGTCTCGCTGGTCGCCAACCCCTCCCACCTCGAGGCCGTCGACCCGGTCCTCGAGGGTGTCGCCCGCGCCAAGCAGGACGTCATCAACAAGGGCGGCACGGACTTCACCGTCCTGCCGGTCGCCCTGCACGGTGACGCGGCCTTCGCGGGCCAGGGCGTGGTCGCCGAGACGCTGAACATGTCGCAGCTGCGCGGCTACCGCACCGGCGGCACGGTCCACATCGTCATCAACAACCAGGTCGGCTTCACCGCCGCCCCGGAGTCGTCGCGTTCGTCCATGTACGCCACCGACGTGGCCCGCATGATCGAGGCGCCGATCTTCCATGTGAACGGCGACGACCCGGAGGCCGTGGTCCGCGTGGCCCGCCTGGCCTTCGAGTTCCGTCAGGCGTTCAACAAGGACGTCGTGATCGACCTCATCTGCTACCGCCGCCGCGGTCACAACGAGGGCGACAACCCGCAGTTCACCAACCCGCAGATGTACAACCTGATCGACAAGAAGCGTTCGGTGCGCAAGCTGTACACCGAGTCGCTCATCGGTCGCGGCGACATCACGCTGGAAGAGGCCGAGCAGGCCCTCCAGGACTTCCAGGGCCAGCTGGAGAAGGTCTTCGCCGAGGTGCGCGAGGCCACCAGCCACCCGGCTCCGGCCCATGTCCCGGACGCCGAGCCGGAGTTCCCCGTCTCGGTGACCACGGGGGTCTCCCAGGAGGTCGTCAAGCGGATCGCCGAGTCCCAGGTCAACATCCCCGACCACATCACCGTGCACCCGCGGCTCCTGCCGCAGATGCAGCGCCGCGCGGCATCGGTCGAGGACGGCACGATCGACTGGGGCATGGGCGAGACGCTGGCCATCGGCTCGCTGCTGATGGAGGGCACCCCGGTCCGGCTGTCCGGCCAGGACACCCGCCGCGGCACGTTCGGCCAGCGCCACGCGGTGCTGGTGGACCAGGAGACCGGTGAGGACTACACCCCGCTGCTCTACCTGTCCGAGGACCAGGCCCGCTACAACGTCTACGACTCGCTGCTCAGCGAGTACGCGGCGATGGGCTTCGAGTACGGCTACTCGCTGGCCCGCCCGGACGCCCTGGTCATGTGGGAGGCCCAGTTCGGTGACTTCGTCAACGGCGCGCAGACCGTCGTCGACGAGTTCATCTCCTCGGCCGAGCAGAAGTGGGGCCAGCACTCCGGCGTCACGCTGCTGCTGCCGCACGGCTACGAGGGCCAGGGACCGGACCACAGCTCCGCGCGTCCGGAGCGCTTCCTCCAGATGTGCGCGCAGAACAACATGACGGTCGCGATGCCGACCCTGCCGTCGAACTACTTCCACCTGCTGCGCTGGCAGGTCCACAACCCGCACCACAAGCCGCTGGTCGTCTTCACCCCGAAGTCGATGCTGCGTCTGAAGGCCGCGGCGTCGAAGGCGGAGGAGTTCACCACCGGCGGCTTCCGCCCGGTGATCGGCGACGACTCGGTGGACGCGGCCGCGGTCCGCAAGGTCGTGTTCACGTCCGGCAAGTTCTTCTACGACCTGGACTCCGAGCGCAAGAAGCGCGGCACGACGGACACGGCGATCATCCGCCTCGAGCGCCTGTACCCGCTGCCGGGTGCCGAGCTCCAGGCCGAGATCGCCAAGTACCCGAACGCCGAGAAGTACCTGTGGGCCCAGGAGGAGCCGGCGAACCAGGGTGCCTGGCCGTTCATCGCGCTCAACCTGATCGACCACCTCGACCTGGCCGTCGGCGCGGACATCCCGCACGGCGAGCGCCTGCGCCGCATCTCGCGTCCGCACGGCTCGTCCCCGGCCGTGGGTTCGAAGAAGCGCCACGAGCAGGAGCAGGAGCAGCTGGTCAACGACGTCTTCGACGCGTGAGACGGCTGCGCCGCCGAGTGACGTAGTACCCGGGCCCGGCCCCCGCGATCAGTCGCGGGGGCCGGGCCCTTCGGCTTTTCGCAGGTCATATCCTGATGGCATGTACTTCACCGACCGCGGCATCGAGGAACTGGAGAAGCGGCGCGGCGAGGAGGAGGTCACCTTCGAGTGGCTCGCCGAGCAGCTGCGCACGTTCGTCGATCTCAACCCGGACTTCGAGGTCCCCGTCGAACGCCTCGCCACCTGGCTGGCCCGACTCGACGACGAGGACGACGAGTAGCTCGGTCAGGACGGTCCCGTCGACAGGTCAGACCCTCGGCCGCGGTTCGCCGCACGACAGCGCCAGCGCGCCGTGCGCGACCAGTACCGCTCCGGCGGCCGCCCACCCGGCGCTGCGCCGCCAAGCGCCCCAGGCCACCAGCGGCAGTCCCATGCCCAGTTGGACGGCGCCCGCGCGGCGGGCTGCCGTCCCGTGGGGCCACGGGCAGCGGGTAGGGCGCTCCTCGAGCTCGCCGGCCTGCTTCGCCCGTGCCGGTTCGGGCGGTCCGGTGGACGCGACCGTCTCGGCGTCCGCCTGCCGGGCGGTCGAGCGCAGCCGGTCGGCCGGGCCGCCCGGGCTGAGGCCGGCGGGCAGATCGAGGCCCGTGCGGGACAGGACCGCGGTCAGGCCGATCAGCCGCGCCCGCGCGTCGGAGTCGGGGTCGGGCGCCGTCAGGGGCTCCAGGGCCTGGAGGTCGAGGACCGGGTCGAGCCCCAGGCGCGCGGCGAAGGTGCGCATCGCCTCGTCCTCGCCGACGGGGGTGCCGTCCGCGAGCCAGATGTATCCGACCGGGCGGCGGAAGCCGGCGGCCAGCGTGAAGCCGGCCCGGTCGCCGTCCCACCACAGGGCAAGGACGGGCCGACTCGATCCGACCGCGAGCGCGGCGGCCCATCCGCCGACGACCGCGTCGACGTGCTCATGGCCGTCCAGCCACGGCCGGCCCTCGGGGACGAGCGCGCTCCACTCGCGGCCGGCGGGGGCGAGGAGCACCTGTTCGCGCAGCAGATGGGCCGGGCGCCGTACGGCCGCCGGTTCGGCCCGGCACAGCAGCAGCGCTCCGACGGATGTCGCGTTCATGCTCCCACGCTAGGGCAATTTGCCCTGAAGCAGACGCTCATGGGCGGTCTGCGCGTCCAGCGAGGCGGGATCACGCTTGACATCGCTCAACCGCGATATATCGTGTTCCCAACGAGACGCGATATGTTGCGTCGTGGCGGCCCGGGAGGTCAGCACCATGGCAGAGACGTGGGAAGTCGCGGAGCAGAGGAAGCTCACCTTCGACGACCCGGTGACGACCCTCAATGTCCGTATCGTCAATGGAACGGTCAACGTCGTGGGCACGGACGAACGCTCCACCCGCCTGGAGATCTCCGAGGTCGAAGGCCCGCCGCTCGTCGTCACCAGAAACGGCTCCACCCTCACCGTCTCCTACGAGGACCTGCCCTGGACGGGCTTCCTCAAGTGGCTCGACCCCAAGGGCCATCACCGCAGCGCCGTCGTCTCGCTCGCGGTACCGGCCGCCGCGACCGTCGAAGTCGGTGTCGTCGGAGCGGGCGCGGTCGTCTCCGGCGTCCGCGGCCGGACGGTGGTGCGCGGCGTCAGCGGCGACACGACGCTGGTCGGCCTCTCGGGCGCCGTCCGCGCGGAAACCGTCTCCGGCAACCTCGAGGCCCAGTCCGTCACCGGCGACCTGCGCTACAACTCGGTCTCCGGCGACCTGACCGTGATCGACGGCGCGGGGTCCGCCGTGAAGGCCGAATCGGTCACCGGTGACATGGTCATCGACCTCGACCGCGGCGAGAGGCCCACGGACATCCGGCTGGCCACGGTCTCCGGCGAGGTCGCCATCCGGCTGCCGCATCCGGCGGACGCACGCGTCGAGGCGAACACCGCGAGCGGCGCGGTGTCCAACGCCTTCGAGAACCTCAGGGTCAGTGGCCAGTGGGGCGCGAAAAGGATCACCGGCACGCTGGGCGCGGGCACCGGCACGCTCAAGGCGACCACGGTCTCCGGCTCCATCGCGCTGCTGCGCAGGCCGCCGGCCGAGGACGAACCGCATGAGGCGGCGCCCGCCGACACCCCGAGTGGGAAGGGACTCTGACATGCCCCCCGTTTTCGCCCACGGCCGGCTCCGCCTCTATCTGCTGAAGCTCCTCGATGAGGCCCCGCGCCACGGCTACGAGGTGATCCGCCTCCTCGAGGAGCGTTTCCAGGGCCTCTACGCGCCGAGTGCGGGCACTGTCTACCCGCGGCTGGCCAAGCTGGAGGCCGAGGGCCTCGTCACCCACGCCACCGAGGGCGGTCGCAAGGTCTACTCGATCACCGACGCGGGCCGGGCCGAGCTGGCGGGCCGCAGCGGCGAACTGGCCGATCTGGAGCTGGAGATCCGCGAGTCCGTCTCCGAACTCGCGGCGGAGATCCGCGACGACGTGCGGGGGGCGGCCGGCACGTTGCGCAGTGAGATGCGCGCGGCCGCCGACCGGACCCGTAAGGCGTCCGGCGGCAAGAGGGGCGACCGGCAGCCGGGGCGCGGCGAGTTCGGCGGCCCGTCAGACTCCGGTGACTCCGCGGGTCCCGGGGACTTCGGGGACTTCGGGGACAAGGAGTCGTGGCGGGCGGCGAAGGAGGAGTTCAAGCGCGCCAAGCAGGAATGGAAGGAGCAGGCACGCCGCGCGAAGGACGAGTCGCGCCGCGCCCGCGAGGATGCACAGCAGGCACGCCGACAGGCGCAGGAGGCGCACGAGAGCGCCCGCGCCGAGATGCAGCGCATCGCCAGGCAGGTGCAGGAGCAGGTCCAGGGCCACTTCGCACGTGGTGACTGGCCGACCGGTGTGCGCGAAGGGCTGACGGAGCTGACCTCCCAGCTCGGCGGGATGGCGCGCGGCACGGCATGGCCGCCGTATGTGAAGCCGGAACCGGCCGACGTCGACCCCGACTGGGCGAAGGACGCCGTGGACACGAGGGGTTCGGCCGATCCCGTGCGCGATCTCGAACGGCTGCTGGACCGGTTCCGCGACGACGTACGGGACGCGGCGCGCGACCACGGCGTGACCGCGGACCAGCTGGGCGAGGCCCGCCGCCATCTGTCGACAGCGGCGGCGCACATCGTCGCCCTGCTGCGCGGCCCCAGGGAGTGACCACGGGTCGGGGCGCCTCTCGCCCCGACCCGCACCCGTGCTCAACCCGCCTTGCCGCAGCCGCCGTCAGGCTCGCTGACCCATGCCTGGGCTCAACGCGCCTTTGCCTCAGCCGCCGTCAGGCTCGCCGGCCCGCGCGCCCGGACTCAACCCGCCTTTGCCGTCCCGCCGATCGGCTCGCCGAACATCGCCCGCTCCAAGGCCGCGTACGTCACGCCGTGGTCGGCGAGGACCTCCGGAACCACACCCGGCCCGGTGGCGAGTGCCAGCAGGATGTGTTCCGCGCCGATGACCTTGTCGCGCCTGCCCAGCGCGATCCGCAGCGACTTCTCCAGTGTCTGCTTCGCCTCGCGGGTGAAGGTGCGGTGACCGGACCACCAGCGCCGGTCCCTGCGGTCCGCGGCCAGCGCCCCGGTCCCATGGGTCTCCTCGACCCGGGCGACGATCTCAGCGACGTCGATTCCGAGGCCGGCGAGGGCCTCCTCGTCCGCCTTGGTCATGCCGCCCCGCCGGCGGGCGTCTGCCAGGGCGGCCTCGAGCGAGTCCCGCCGGTCCATGACTCCGAGGGCGCGGAAGGCGAACGCGGTCCGGGCTCCTTCCAGGTCCATCAGCGCCAGCAGCAGATGCTCCTGGGTGACAGTGGAGGCCTCGGCCCGCTCCGAACACGCGGTGGCCCCGATCACCACCGCACGGGCGTCCTTGGTGAACCGCTCGAACATCACAGCCTCCCGTGCTTCTTGTGTACGGCCTGTCGGCTGACGCCCAGTTCCGCCGCGATCTCCTGCCACGACCAGCCCTGGTTGCGGGCGCTTCTGACCTGCAGGGCTTCGAGCTGTTCCAGCAGCCGCCGCAGCGCGGCGACGGCACGCAGCCCGACGCGCGGATCACGATCACCGGCGCGCTCGGCGAGATCTGTTGCTTCGGTCATGGCTGTCAACCTACATTGACACCCACCCGGGCGTCAACCGTGGTTGACATCAAGGGCAGGGGTGCCTCTCGGACCGTTCCTGGAAACTGAGCGGGATTGAGTCCTGGTGCCAGGACTTTGTTCCTGCCCGGCCGAACACCCGGAACCGGGGGCGGACCGGGCGGGACCGGGCGGCGTACGGTGAGCTACGTGATCGACTTCCGTACCGACGCCCCCGTCGCCGGCTGCCTCGACGTCCGGTGGCATGCGGGGCATCCCTCGCCCGCGGACGATCCCGCGCCGGCGATCCAGGTCCACGCGTACTCCGAGCACACCCTGATCCTGCGCCAGAACAAGTCCGTCCACTTCGAGGCGCCGTTCCTGTTCCTGCTGTTCGGGAACGAGCGGGCGCTGCTGCTGGACTCCGGCGCGACCGCCGACCCCTCCGGCATGCCGCTGCGCGCCACGGTCGACGCACTGATCGACGCGTGGCTGCGTCTCCGTCCGCGGGAGGGTCGGCAGGAGTACGGGCTGATCGTGGCCCACACGCACGCGCACGGCGACCACATCGCCGGCGACGGGCAGTTCGCCGACCGGCCGCACACCGAGACGGTGGGGCCGTCGCGGGCCGAGGTGATCTCGTACTTCGGCTTCGAGCAGTGGCCGCTGCGCCCCGCGGAGCTGGACCTGGGCGGAAGGGTGCTCGATCTGCTGCCGGGCCCCGGCCACGAGGAGTCCGCCGTCGTCTTCCACGACCGGCACACCGGCCTCCTTCTCACCGGCGACTCCCTCTACCCGGGCCGGCTGTACGTCAAGGACCTGGCCGCTTTCACCGCCACCGTCGACCGGCTGCTGGCCTTCTGCGAGACGACCCGGGTGACACACGTCCTCGGCTGCCACATCGAGATGACCCGCACTCCGGACCAGGACTATCCGCGCGGCACGACGTACCAGCCGGACGAGCCGCCACTCGAGCTGACGCCGGGACATCTGCGCCGGCTGAGCGAGGCGCTCGCCGCCCGCCGGGGGCCGAGCGGCGACTTCATCGTGGTGTACGAGGAGTGACGACGACACCGACTCGCGCGCCCGGCCGGCCATGGACGCACACGGTGGCCGCCCGGTGGGCCGGGGCGCCTGAGGTCGGGGTCCATGCGTGCCCGGTCACCTCGATACGCCAACCGCTCGCGCTCGGCGGCAGCGAGATCTCCGTCGTACCCGGCTTCGCCCGGTACTCGAGCCGGTAGGTCGCGCTCCCCGGGGCATATGTGTCGGCGGTGACCCGCCCGGCCACAGCCGCGGCGTACGGTGCGGCGGTCCGCTCCTTGTTCGTACGGAAACCGCCCTGCGCGTCGAGCGCGCAGTATCCGCTGCCGTAGCACCAGACGTAGCCCGCCCAGCCGGAGCTGTAGCGGTTCAGGGAGGCCAGGGCCTCGCGGTAGAAGCGGCCCATGTTCGGCAGGGCGTTGTTCAGCGGGCCCCACTCACCGACGACGACCGGAACCCCGTACTGCGCGGGATAGGCGGCCACGGCACGCTCGTACGCTTCGATCCAGCCGGCAGCGGGGTCGTAGTCCGCGCCGGCCTCCATGGCGGTGTTGTAGAAGTGCGGTGCGTAGACCGTCCTCGGGTCCTCGATCCGGCCGAGCCCGGTCGGCACGCCCTCGCCGACGATCGGGGTCGGCTCCACGAAGATCCAGTTCTCCCGGTCCACGGAACGGACCGCGCCCGCCAGCCGGTTGTACATCGGCGTGAGCTGCTCGGCCTCGATACGCCGGGCGGCCGTCGGCAGGTCCTCGCCCTCGGCGATCTCGCCCATGGGCTCGTTGATCAGGTCGTAGCCGATGACGGCGGGATGGTCCTCGAAACGGTCTGCGAGCACACGCCACATGTGCGCCTGGGCGCGTCGCAGGTCGGGGTCCTCGTAGAGATGGGTGAACGCGCGCTGCACGGCGGGCTCGAAATACTCGGCGAACCAGTCGTCGGGGTGCGGGGTGAAAGGCAGCCCGTCGGTCCTGGTCGCCCACTCGGGAATGCCGCGGTGCCCGAAGGCGGGCCCGAAAACGTCCTGGTGGGCGTCGAGGAGGACCTGGATGCCGTGCTTTCGCGCCCAGTCGAGCACGCGCTCGATCTTGCGGAGGTACGCCTCGCTGTACTGCCCGCGCACCGGCTCCAGATCGTCCCAGAAGACCAGCAGCCGGGCGAAGTTGAAGCCGGCGGCGCGCAGATCCCGGAAGTGCCGCTCGGTCACGGAGGACAGGGCCGCGTCACCGCGGTGCACCTTGTCCTCGACATTCCAGCCGCGCAGGGTGAGGACACGGCCGCGGTCGTCGGTCAGCGGCGGGATCCGGGCGTCGCTCTGGGGCGGCGGCAGGATCCGTGCGTCGTCCTGGGGCGGCGCCGCCGTGGTACCGGCTGCCGCCGTGGTACCGGCCAACGCCATGAGCACGGCACAGCAGACGGCGACAGCCGCCAGTACGCGAGTCGTTCGGCTCGTACGCATGGGACGGATCCCACCAGCCGAACTGACGCACCATCAAGAGTTCGTCAGGACAATCTTCCCGAACAGATCGCCGGACGCGATCTTCTCGAAGCCCTCCCTGGCACGGTCCAGCGGCAGCACCTCGTCGATCACCGGCCGCACGCCCGTCGCCGCACAGAACGAGAGCAGGTCCTCCAGCTCGTCCTTCGAGCCCATCGTCGAGCCGACGACCTTCAGCTCAAGGAAGAAGATCCGGGTGAGCTCGGCGTGCGGGGGGCGGTCGCCGCTCGTCGCACCGGAGATCACCAGAGTGCCGCCGGGACGCAGCGACTTGACCGAATGCGACCAGGTCGCGGCGCCGACCGTCTCGATGACGGCGTCCACGCGCCGCGGCAGCCGCGCGCCCGGTTCGTATGCCTCCTCCGCGCCCAGCTCGACGGCACGCCTGCGCTTGGCCTCGTCGCGGCTGGTGGCGTACACCCGCAGGCCTGCGGCCTTGCCGAGTACGATCGCGGCGGTCGCCACACCGCCGCCCGCGCCCTGCACGAGGACCGAATCACCCGGCCGCACCCCGGCGTTGGTGAAGAGCATGCGGTAGGCCGTGAGCCAGGCCGTCGGCAGACAGGCGGCCTGCTCGAAGGTGAGCTCCTTGGGCTTCGGCAGCACGTTCCACGTCGGGACGCTGACCTGCTCGGCGAAGGTGCCCTGGTAGCGCTCGGTGAGGATGGAGCGGGGCTCGTCAGGGCCGACGCCGTGCCCACTCTGCCCGATGACGGAGTGGAGCACCACCTCGTTCCCGTCCTCGTCGACGCCTGCGGCGTCGCAGCCGAGGATCATCGGCAGCTTGTCCTCTGCGAGACCCACCCCGCGCAGCGACCAGAGATCGTGGTGGTTGAGGGAGGCGGCCCTGACGGTCACCGTCGTCCAGCCGGTCCGGGCCTCGGGAGCCGGGCGTTCGCCCAGTTCGAGGCCGTTCAGCGGCTGGTCGCGGTCGATACGTGCGGCGTAGGCGGCGAACATGACCTTGACCATAGGACGGCCCGGTGCGTGGCGGAACCACACACCGGTGTGACACGCGTCCCTAGGGCGTTTTTCGAAAGTCCCGCCTGGCCCACGACGCCTGGCACGCACACTCGCTGCGTTGTCGGAGTCATCCAGGTACGTCCAGTACGAGGATGATCCTCCGCCTTGCGATTGCACGCACCAGACGCCGCGGGCCCCGCCCTGCGGGCGGACGACGCTACTTTCGAAACACGCCCTAGTCCCTCCTCCACTGGGCGGGGGAGTTCTTCGTCGCCGGGTCCTCGTACGAGCCGACCGTCCCGCGGTCCACGTGGAAGGTGGTGAGCGTGGTGACGGGCGACGCCGGGTCTCGGCGGTCCGCGATCACCCGCATGTGCGCGCTGAACCGCTCCGGGGTGACCTCGTAGACGTCGTAGCCGTAGCGGTTGCCTTCGAAGTACTGCAGATGCGGGTTGGCCGCGCCCATCAGCGGACCGTTCGCCCTGTTCCAGTCGGCCGAGTACGCCCCTGAAGTGACGGAGTGTGCGGTGAACTCCGTGCCGACCACCGGCGACGACGTGTCGTCGAAGTCGGTCCTTATGTCGTCGACGAAGGCGGAGTGCCAGTCGCCCGTGATCACGACCAGGTCCTCCATACCGCTCGAGTGCACATGCCCGAGGATCTCCTTCCTCTCTCCGAGGAAGCCGTCCCACTGGTCGGTGAACATGTACGAGCCGCCCGGCCGGCCACGGAGCTGGCTGAGCATGATGGAGTTGGCCCAGACGTGCCACGCGTCGGGCGCACGGTCGATGCCCTGCTTCAGCCAGGACTTCTGCTCGCCGCCGAGGATCGTGCCGCCGGCCAGGTTCTGCGCGGAGCGGTAGGAGCGCAGGTCCAGGACGGTCAGTTCGAGCAGGTCGCCCCAGCGGCGGACGCGGTGGATCTCCGGGTCGGGCAGGGCGAACGCACTGCTGTCGCGGTGCGGCATGTTCTCGTACCAGGCCTGGTACGCGGCCGCCCGGCGCTGCATGAACGGCGCACCGCCGCCGGTGCCGGAGTAGTCGTTCACCACCTCGTGGTCGTCCCAGGTGAGGAACCAGGGATGGGCGGCGTGCGCCTCGCGCAGGGAGGCGTCGCCCTTGTAGAGGGCGTGGCGGCGGCGGTAGTCGGCAACGGTGAAGACGGACGGGCCCTCGTGGTCGCGTACGTGGTCGGCGGGGACGCCGCCGACCTGTCCGTGCTCGTATATGTAGTCGCCGAGGTGGACGACGAAGTCGACGTCCTCGCGGGCGATGCCGCGGTGGGCGGCGTAGAAACCGTCATGGAAGGCCTGGCAGTTGGCGGCGGCGAACCGGACCCGTCCGGCCCTGCCGACCGGCGCGGTCCTCGTGCGGCCGACCCGGCTGGTCCGCCCCATCGCTCTGAACGCGTACCAGTACCGGGTGCCCGGGCGCAGCCCGGAGACCGGCACGTGGACGCTGTGGCCGAGGGTCGCGGAGGCCGGAGCCACGCCCCGGGCCACGACACGGCGCAGCGACCGGTCCAGGGCCACGGTCCACTCGACCTCGACGACCTCGGGCAGGCGCTGCTCGGCGGCGAGCGGTTCCGGTGCGAGCCGGGTCCACAGCAGAACGCTGGTCGCCTGCGGGTCGCCGGACGCGACGCCGAGGGTGAACGGCGCGGGGTCGTAGTCGGCGCCGAGCGCCTCGGCCGCCTCGCGGGCCTGCGCGGGACTGAGCCCGGCGCTCAACGGCCACACGAGGTTCAGCGCACCTGCGGCCGCGGCAGCCTTGAGAAGATTGCGTCGGTCGATCCTGGTCACTTGCGTCCCCCGGTGGCTGTGAGGCTGAGCGATATCGCGTCGGCGTAGCCGTCGTTGGACGCCCCGCCGCCGCTGCGGGTGAGCACCAGCAGCAGACGAGCGGTCCGTGCGCCGGGCGGCACGGCGGCGGACGCGGTGCACTCCCGCAGGCCGGTGCGAGCGCCACGTTCGGCGGCGGTGACGGGCCCGAGGACGCTGAGGGCGACGGGTGTGCCCTTGGTGTCCCGGAACTCCACGGACAGCCGGGCGCCGTCCTCCTGACCGGCGTACCCGCCGAGCCACGCGGAGACGGCGTACCGCACCCGGCCCGCGTCGACGGCCCGCCGCCCGGTCGCTCCGGAGGCGGGCAACGCGATGTCCTGCACAAGGGCGGTACGGGGGGAGTTGCCCCCGCTGAAGAACCGGCTGCCGCGGTGGGTCGGCCCCGGATCGGCGGCGGTCGGATAGCCGCCGCCCACGCTGTACGCGACGAGTGCGGGAGCCCCTTGTGCGACGACCCAGCCGGTCACGGCGCCGACAGGTTCGGCGCTCCCTCCCGGACCGCTCTCGGCATCGCCGTTGACGACCAGATTCACAAACGCCTCCTGGGGGACGTGGGTTGGCGCGGAGTATCACAGCAGCACGAGATGAACCTGAGAAGTCCCTCACGGGAACGCCCGCCACGACCCACCCTTCTGGCTGCGGAGGCCCCCGCCTCCCGCCCTGGGCCAATCCCCGGACCCGTGGCACGCTCGGCGCGGTGTCGTCGTTTCCCTTATGGCCTGCCGCCCCCGGACGGGCGTGTTCTACCGCTGCGCGACATCCCGCCCGCCGCCGGCACAATCCGGCTCCGCCGGAGCCGGGGCAACTTCGCCCCCGGCCGGGAACTTTCAGCTCCGCTGCCAGGGCAGCTCAAGCCCCGCCGGGAAACACCGGGCATGCCGACGCGGGCAACTCCAGCCCCGCCGGGAGATACCAGGCCCCACCGGCGGGGCCGCCCAACCTTCGCCGGCCATTGAGGCTCGGGGCAGAGCCCCTACGAGCCCCTACGAGCCGCGCAGGCTCGCGCCCCCGCCGACCACGCGCGGGCTCCGGGGCCGGCGCCCCCGCCCACCGCGGCCGGCACGGGCAAAAGAAGCGGGCCGCGTCACCCCCCGCACGGGGACAACGCGGCCCGACCCGAGATCCGGTCGTCACACGTCAGCGACGTGCGACCCCCTCCGCACGCGCAGCCGCCGCCACCGCCGCGGTGACCGCCGGCGCGACGCGCTCGTCGAAGGGCGACGGGATGACGTAGTCCGCGGACAGCGCGTCGCCGACGACGTCCGCCAGCGCGTCCGCCGCCGCGATCTTCATGCCCTCTGTGATCCGGGACGCCCGCACCTGCAGCGCACCCGCGAAGATGCCGGGGAAGGCGAGGACGTTGTTGATCTGGTTCGGGTAGTCCGAGCGGCCCGTGGCCACGACGGCCGCGTACTTGTGCGCGACGTCGGGGTGGACCTCCGGGTTCGGGTTGGCCATGGCGAAGACGAACGCGCCCGGCGCCATCGACGCGACCGCGTCCTCCGGCACCGTGCCGCCCGAGACGCCGATGAAGACGTCCGCGCCGGCCAGCGCGGTCTCCAGCGACCCGGAGAGCCCCGCCCGGTTGGTGATCTCGGCGAGCTCGCGCTTGACCGGGGTCAGGTCCTCGCGGTCACGGCTGACGATGCCCTTGCGGTCGGCGACCGCGACATCGCCGAGACCGGCTTCCAGCAGGAACTTCGCGATGGCCACCCCGGCCGCGCCCGCGCCCGAGATGACGCCGCGCAGCTCGCCGAGCTCGCGCCCGGTCAGCTTGGCGGCGTTGCGCAGCGCGGCGAGCGTCACGACCGCCGTGCCGTGCTGGTCGTCGTGGAAGACGGGGATGTCGAGGCGCTCCTGGAGCCTGCGCTCGATCTCGAAGCACCGGGGTGCCGAGATGTCCTCGAGGTTCACTCCGCCGAACGAAGGCGCGAGACGCACGACGGTCTCGATGATCTCGTCCGTGTCGGTGGTGGCGAGGGCGATCGGGACCGCGTCCACGCCGCCGAACTGCTTGAAGAGGATCGCTTTCCCCTCCATGACCGGAAGGGAGGCCTCCGGTCCGATGTCTCCGAGACCGAGCACCGCCGTCCCGTCCGTCACGACGGCGACGACCTGCGACTTCCAGGTGTAGTCGTGGACGAGCTCGGGCTGCTCGGCGATGGCGGTGCACACCTTGGCAACGCCGGGTGTGTACGCGAGGGACAGGTCGTCCTTGTTCCGCACCGGCACGGTGGCCTGGACGGCCATCTTGCCGCCGCGGTGCAGCGCGAACGCCGGATCGAAGGGCTCGTCGGCACTCTCCGTGTTGGCGTTGTCGCTGCGAGGATTGACGATCTCCGCTGCCATGTTGGTTGACCCCTTAAGTCTTCATCAGTTGAGGGTGGCCACTCCTGGTTGAGGAGGGGTGGGCGGGCACCGCGTCCGTCACCTGCACTGGAACGGTTGGCCCGCCCCGGCAGGGGGTGATACGCACGCGCGGGCGCGCCGCACACGCGCCCTGAGCCCCGGATGAGGGGTGTAAGGATCCTTCTTACCGGACGGACCACGCCCCGGACGAGTCGGTATCGCCTCGGTGACGTGGTTCATAGCCGTGAACCCGGACAAGCGCACCAGGTGCGGCGCAACCCGCCCAGAAGGCAGGACGGCCGGAGATTTTCCGGCCGGAAGGATGCTTTCCAGCGAATGGTCCGGCCTTGATGTACCGGCCCGCCGGGGTTCGGGGGTATCCCGTTACCCGATTTTGACATGCGTGGCCCCCTGAATGGGCTCGTCCGAATGGCAAGATGCCGAAAACACACAAGGTCGCGACACTCGAAGATGAGTGCAGTACGACCTGGTAACTCCACTTTCACCCGCCGGAGGACCTCGATCATGACCGCAAGCACCACGCGCCGTACGACCGCCGCCAAGTCCCGGATAGCCGCGGTCAGCGCCATCGCGGTCGCCGGCGCCATGCTGCTGACCGCGTGCGGCGACCAGACGGACAGCGGCCCCAAGGAGTCGGAGACGAAGGGCAACGCCTCGGCCGCGCCGCTCGCCGACAAGCTCCCCCAGGAGATCCGCGACAAGGGCGTCATCAACGTCGGGTCCGACATCGCGTACGCGCCGATGGAGTTCATGGACGAGAACAACAAGCCGGCGGGTGTCGACATCGACATCGCCAAGGCGCTGGGCGAGGTCCTCGGCGTCGAGTTCAAGTTCCAGAACTCGACCTTCGACCAGCTCGTCCTGGGCATGAACAACGGCCGCACCGACATCGTCATGTCGTCGATGACCGACACCAAGGAGCGCCAGCAGGGCGCCACCGACGACGCCAAGGGCGGCGCCGACTTCGTCAACTACTTCCAGGCCGGCTCCGCGATCCTGGTCCAGAAGGGCAACCCCGAGAAGGTCAGCACGCTGGACGACCTGTGCGGTCTGACGGTCGCCGCCCAGCGCGGCACGGCGAACGAGACCCTGCTGAAGGAGACGCAGAAGAAGTGCGGCTCCGACAAGATCAAGCCGTTCATCTCCGACCAGGACACCGACTCGATCACGCAGCTCCAGACCAAGCGTGCCGACGCGGTGATCACCGACTTCCCGGTCGCCCTCTACAACGAGCTGAACGCCGGTGGCGGCAAGCTCTTCGAGGTCGCGGGCGAGCAGATCGACGCCGCGCCGTACGGCATCGCGGTCAGCAAGAAGAACCCGCAGCTTCGTGACGCCCTTCAGGCCGCCGTCCAGAAGATCATCGACGACGGCTCGTACGCCGAGGTGCTGAAGGAGTGGAAGGCCGAAAGCGGCGCCATCGAGAAGGCCACGGTCAACGCGGGCACGTGACGACCGCTCTTCGCCGCAACCTCCCTCATGTAAGGCAGCAACCCTGTGACTGACCCCCTCGACAAGGCGCCCGCCGACGTCCCACCGGACGACGGCGGGACCGCCTCCCCCCAAAAGGTCCCGGCCGCACACTCAGGACCCATCAAGGCGGTTCCGGTACGCCACTACGGGCGCTGGATCAGCGCCGTCGTGGTGCTCGGACTCCTCGCCCTGCTGGTGAGGGCGTTCGCGGACGCCCAGATCCAGTGGAGCGTCGTCGGTGAGCAGATCACCAACGGCACGTTCGCCTGGGGTGCCTGGGAGACCCTCAAGATCACCATCTACTCGATGGTGATCGGCGTGGTCCTCGGCGCGATCCTGGCCGTCATGCGGCTCTCCCCCAACCCGGTGCTCTCCTCCGTGGCCTGGGGCTACATCTGGTTCTTCCGCGGCACCCCGGTGCTGGTGCAGATCCTGCTGTGGTTCAACCTCTCGCTGGTCTTCCAGTACCTCGACCTCGGTTTCATCTACAAGGACGAGATGAACCAGGTCATGACGCCGTTCGTGGCGGCGCTGCTGGCGCTCGGCCTGAACGAGGCCGCGTACATGGCCGAGATCTGCCGGGCCGGCATCCAGTCGGTCGACTCGGGGCAGACCGAGGCGGCGCACGCGCTCGGCATGAAGGGCGGCAAGACGATGCGGCGCATCGTGCTGCCGCAGGCCATGCGGGTGATCATTCCGCCGACCGGCAACGAGTTCATCAACATGCTCAAGACCTCCTCGCTGGCGTTCGCCATCGGCTACGGCGAGCTGTTCCTGCGGGGCCGTGAGTTCGGCTCCCGGACGCTGGCCATCATGGAGGGCTACATCGTGATCTCGCTCTGGTACCTGGCGCTGACCACCGTGTTCAGCATCGGCCAGTACTACCTTGAGCGGTATTACGCCCGCGGTTCGAGCCGTTCGCTCCCGCCGACGCCGCTTCAGCGGCTGCGGAAGCAGCTGTCCTCGTTCCGTGTACAGAGCAACGTCGGAGGCGTGAAGGTATGAGCTCCCAGACGACGCAGCCGATGGTGAAGGCCGAGAACGTCCACAAGTCCTTCGGCCATGTGAAGGTCCTCAAGGGCATCGACCTCGAGGTCGCCCCCCGTGAGGTGTTCTGCCTGGTCGGCCCGTCCGGCTCCGGCAAGTCGACCTTCCTGCGGTGCATCAACCACCTGGAGAAGATCAACGGCGGCCGCCTCTCGGTCGACGGCCGGCTCGTGGGCTACCGCGAGAAGGGCGACAAGCTCTACGAGCTGAAGGAGAAGGAGGTCGCGGCGCAGCGCAGGGACATCGGCATGGTCTTCCAGCGCTTCAACCTCTTCCCGCACATGACGGCTCTCGCGAACGTCATGGAGGCGCCGATCCAGGTCAAGGGCGAGTCGAGGTCCGTGGCCCGCGAGCGCGCGCTGCGACTGCTGGACCGGGTCGGACTGGCGGACAAGGCCGGCAACTACCCGTCCCAGCTCTCCGGCGGCCAGCAGCAGCGTGTCGCCATCGCGCGTGCTCTGGCGATGGAGCCGAAGCTGATGCTCTTCGACGAGCCGACGTCGGCCCTCGACCCGGAGCTGGTGGGTGAGGTCCTGGACGTGATGCGAGGTCTCGCCGAGGACGGCATGACGATGATCGTCGTCACCCACGAGATGGGCTTCGCCCGCGAGGTCGGCGACGCGCTCGTCTTCATGGACGACGGCGTCGTGGTCGAGGCCGGCCACCCGCGCGACGTCCTGACCAACCCGCAGCACGACCGGACGAAGTCGTTCCTGTCCAAGGTGCTGTAGCGCGGACGTGTGCAGGGGCGGTACGGACCGGGTCCGTACCGCCCCTTCGCGCGTCGCTACTTCAGTGCCAGAACCAGCGCGTCGCTGGGCGACGCCCACACCGGGCGGGCCTCGTCGAAGCCGGCCGCGCGGAGGGCCTCGGCATGCCAGTGCGCGGAGGGGGTGTCGCCGTCGGCGTGCTCGCCGTAGATACGGAACCGCTCGGCTGTGGGCTCGGCGAGGACCGGGTCCTGGGCGGCGAGCGCCCACCAGTCCGCCCAGTCGAGGACGCCGGCCGCCTTGGCCCGGTCCATGCCGGTGTGCCGGTGGGCGCGCTCGGCGGCGTTGATGCGGGGCGTGGACTCGTCCTTCATGTGGTCGGCGTTCATGAAGACGCCGCCGTCGCGCACGAGCGCGGCGATCCGGCCGTAGAGGGCGGCGAGCGGATCGCTGTGGAGCCAGTGCAGCGCGGTGGCGGTGAGCACCGCGTCGTACGAGTCGTGCGGCAGCGTCGCCGCCCAGCCCGGGTCCTTCAGGTCGGCGGTGACGAAGGTGACGCGCTCGTCCCCGGCGAAGTAGCCCCGGGCAATGGTCAACAGCGCGGGATCGAGGTCGATCCCCGTACTGGTGGCCTTCGGGAATCGCCTGAGGAGCCGGTCGGTGATACTTCCCGTACCGCACGCGAGATCCAGCACCCTCGGTTCGGGGCCGACCGTGGCCTCAACCATGTCCAGCATCACCCTGAACCGCTCCTCGCGGTCGGGCATGTACCACTCCTGCTGGCGGTCCCAGCTCTGCTGCCAGGCCGTCCAGTCGGTGCCCGCCACCTCACCCGGCGCCGCACCCGTTTCCGTCCCGCCCACCGGAATCCTCCCGTCCGTAATACCCTCGAAGCTTAAGCAGCCGTTACTTCTACCCTAGAGCGCCGCGGTAAGGACTACAAGTGGAACTGGCCTATTACTCGGACTACGCCGTGCGCCTGGTCAACACCGAGGAGCCGGCTCGCAACAAGGACTCCCTCATCTCGGTCGAGGCCGTCCGCGAGCTCTTCGGCCCGTCCTCCCAGGCCGCACGCCGCGCCACCGACTCGGACGTCACCAGGTTCCGGTCCGTACGGGCCCGGCTGCGCGCGGTCTTCGCCGCGGCCGACGCGGGCGATGAGACCCAGGCCGTGGACCTGCTCAACTCGCTGCTGCTGGAGTTCCCCGTCAGCCCGCAGATCTCCGGGCACGACCACCGGGACGAGGACGGCCGCCCCAAGTGGCACATGCACCTCGCCGATCACCCCTCGAACGCGACCGCCGGATACGCCGCGATCGCCGCGATGGGGCTGGCGTTCCATCTGACGGAGCACGGCGTCGACCGGCTGGGCCTGTGCCAGGCCGCCCCCTGCCGCAACGCCTACCTCGACACGTCCACCAACCGCTCGCGCCGCTACTGCTCCGACCGCTGCGCCACCCGCGCCAACGTGGCGGCCTACCGCGCCCGCAAGCGCCTGGAGACCGAGCGGTCGGCGAGCACGGGCCGCACGGCGGACGCCAGCCAGGAGACCACCCCGAGCACCGAGCGCTGATCCCGCGCGAGCGGCCGGAACCGGGTGCGCACCCGCCCGAGCAGCAGGTCGGCCGGCACCACACCGAACACCCGGCTGTCGCCGTCGGCGCCGGGGTTGTCGCCGAGCACCCACCAGCCCTCACCGCGGCGCTCGACCAGCCGCTTGACGACAAGAAGGTCCTGCTGCAGCGGATGACGGAGCACGGCCACGTCGCCGGCCCGGAGCGGAGCCCGGTAGTCGACCAGCAAATGGTCGCCGTGCAGCAGCGTCGGCACCATCGACGGCCCCATCACTTCGGCGAGCCCGAACCGGGCCCTCGGCTCCCGCGCCTGCTCAGTCATCGGCCACCTCCGACTGCCCACTGTATGTTCGGCCACCGGTCCGGCACGGACCCCGGACTTTTGACCTAAGCCCAAGGGGGCACCCGCGAAAACGGGTCCCTCACGGAGTAATGTCCCACCTGAGAAGACGATCACGAGGAAGGACAGCTCAATGCTCTCCCGCCTGTTTGCCCCCAAGGTGAAGGTCAGCGCCCACTGCGACCTGCCTTGCGGTGTCTACGACCCGGCCCAGGCCCGCATCGAGGCGGAGTCGGTCAAGGCCGTCCAGGAGAAGTACCAGGCCAACGAGGACCCGCACTTCCGCGCCCGCGCCACGGTCATCAAGGAGCAGCGCGCGGAGCTCGCCAAGCACCACGTCTCGGTGCTGTGGAGCGACTACTTCAAGCCCCCGCACTTCGAGAAGTACCCCGAGCTGCACCAGCTCATCAACGACACGCTGAAGGCCCTCTCGGCAGCCAAGGGGTCCACCGACCCGGCGACCGGCCAGAAGGCTCTGGACTACATCGCGCAGATCGACAAGATCTTCTGGGAGACCAAGAAGGCTTGATCTCCCTCTAGGCGGCCTGGCCTGCACTTTCGCAGGTCGTGCCGCTTAGCTGTCCGCACCCGGTCCGCAGGCCGCCGAGCACGGCGTCCATGACGGCCCGGGTGCGGTCTTCTTCGCCGGGCCACAGGTGTGCGTAGATCCGCAGCGTGATGACGGCGGACGCGTGCCCGAGGACCAGCTGAACCTGCTTGACGCTCGCGCCGCCGGCGATGAGCGCGGAGGCGTAGAAGTGCCGCAGGTCGTGGGTAACCATGTGCGGCAGCTCGACGGGCTTGCGGCCTTCCCGCTCGGCGGCCCCGTTCTCGGCCGCCTGGAGCGCCTTGCGGGCGCCATTCCACTCGGTCTTCCACCGGCGGTAGTTGAGCGGCTCCCCCTCCTCCATCGTGAACAGCCACTCCCTGGATGGGCGCGCTGCGAGATGTGTGAGGAGCGCGTCGGTGACGACCTCTCCGACAGGGACCGTACGCCGGGACTTCGCGGTCTTCGGCGGGCCGATCTTCCCGGACTGAAGCCGCTGCCGGTCGACCCGGATAGCGCCTTCCTTGAAGTCGACGTCCGACACCTTGAGGCCGGGCAACTCGCCTATCCGCAAGCCTGATCCGGCGAGCGTGACGATCGCCGCGCGGATGTACGGCGGTATCACCCGGGCCATGGCCTCGACCTGGGCGACCGTGGGCGGGGTGACCTCCTCGTCCGACGTGGGCGGAAGGGTGATCCGGCGGCACGGACTGGAGGCGATGACCTTCGCCTCCACGGCCGCGCACGCGCCGCGGCTGGCGGTGGTGGGGCCGACCAAGGGGTGCGGCAAGTCCCGTGTCCTGGACGTGCTCCACGAGACCGTGTCCCGGCCGATGATGACGGTGAACACCTCGCCTGCGGTGGTCTTCCGCGTCATCGGTGAGGACCCGCCGACGCTGCTGGTGGACGAGGCCGACACCATCTTCGGCCCCAAAGCCGGCGACAAGGAGGACCTGCGCGGCCTGCTGAACGCGGGGCACCAGCGCAACCGGCCCGCTTGGCGAATCTCCGGCCCGGAGCACAAGCCGACGGCGTTTCCCACCTTCGCCATGGCGGCGCTCGCCGGGATCTGCGACCTGCCGGAGACGATCATGGACCGTGCCATCGTGCTGCGCATGCAGAAGCGCAAGCCCGGCGAGAAGATCGCTGCCTTCCGCTCCCGCTGCTCCGTTCCGGAACTGAACGCGCTGCGTGACCGGCTGACCGCCTGGCTGGCCCCTCTGCGGAGCGCCGCAGAGGGCTTGGTTCCGCATCGGCCTGCGCCGCCTGAAGTCCGGTGACCTCACCGCACCGCGCACTCCCACCGGCGCCGAACGCGCCAAGGCTGAGCGCCAGGGCCAGACGGTCACGGCACGGCACTGGCTGCGCGAGCAGGCGTACGCGGTCGCCGACGCCGTACACAACGAAGCCGACTACTTCACCGTCCTGCAGTCCCTCGGCATCAAGGTCAAAACCCGCCTCGGCCCCGAGACCGGCGACGTGATCGGCTACAGCCTCGCCGCACCCGGCGACACCAACGCGGCCGGCGAACCCGTCTGGTACGGCGGCTCCAAACTCGCCCCCGACCTCTCCATCAACCGCCTACGCGAACGCCTTTCCGACCGGGAGGTAGCCGACCACCCGCGGTATGCGGCGGACCCAGCCGACCCATGGCGGCACACCACCACCGCCATACGCGCGGCGCACACCGTCCTCGACTCTGGTGACGATGCCGCCGCCCAGGGCCACCTGGCCGCCTTCGGTGACGCCCTGTACAACACCGCCAGCGCCACGACCGGCCCCCACCAGGCGGAACTGCGGGCAGCGGCAATGGCCTTCAACCGCGCCCGCCGCTCCACCACCCGCGCCGTGGCTGACAGTGAAATTGGTGAACTCGGCAGGTCGTACGGGTGCGACGCCGATGTCGCAGACGACCTCGCTGCCCAGGTGGCGGGTAGGAGCCTTTGGCGGAGGTCTCGCTTGGCCTCAGCGGATTCTGGAAGTCCGCGCGAAATCCCCTTGCTCAATGGTCAAGAAGTGTTGACCATTGCTCGCATGCCTACCGATGATGTTCCCGAGACGTTTCACGTCACCACTGACGAGCAACTACGCGCCGTCTCCAACCTCACGCGTCACCGGATCATGGCCGTGCTCCGCTTCGAGCCGGCGACGATCACGCAGATCGCCGAGCGGGTTGGTCTTGCGAAGGGGAGTTCCAGCTATCACGTGCGGCTGCTGGAGCGGGCCGGTCTGGTGAAGGTGGTGCGGACGCGGAAGGTCCGCGGGGTCACCGAGCGGTACTACGCGATGGCTGCCCGGTCGATCGTGCTGCCGGATCCGGGCGAGGGAGGCCCCGACGTGCTGATGCGGCACGCGGTGGCGGACCTGGAGGCGTCGCCCTCGGACGGCGAGCGGCACGTGCGGATGGCGCATCTGCGGCTCACCGAGGAGCAGTTCGCCGAACTGGGGGCGCGGCTGCAGGCGCTGGCGGACGAGTACCGGGAGCTGTCCGATCCGTCGCTTCCGGACGCGTCGCTCGTCTTCGCGCTGTTCCACCCGGCACAGGGCGAGCGGCCCGAAGGGGGTGCCAAGTGACCTCGGACATACGGAAGTTGCCGACCGGGTTCGGGCGGCTGTGGACCGCGCAGACGGTCTCCTCGCTCGGTGACGGGGTGACGCACGCCGCGCTGCCGCTGCTCGCGCTGACGCTGACGCGGGATCCGATGGCGCTCGCCGTCGTCACGGCCGCGGGGACGCTGCCGTGGCTGCTGTTCGGGGTGCTCGGCGGTGCGCTGGTGGACCGCTGGGACCGCCGGCGCACGATGTGGGTCGCGGACGCGGCCCGTGCGGCGCTGCTCGCGGTACCGGCCGCGGCGGCCGTGCTCGACGTGCTGAGCATTCCGCTGCTCGCGGCCGTCGCCTTCCTGCTCGGTCTCGGCGGGCTCTTCTTCGACACGGCCGCCACGGCCTATCTGCCGGATCTACTCGACCGGGACCCCGCGCTCCTGGAGCGCGCCAACTCCCGTCTGCGCGGTGCCCAGACCGCGATGTCCGGCTTCGCGGGGCCGCCCGCGGGCAGCGCCTTGCTCGCGCTCGGGCGGGCGGTTCCGCTGCTCGCCGACGCGGTGTCGTTCTTGCTCTCCGCACTGCTCGTACGTACGCTGCCCGCCATGCCCCGGCCCTTGCCGGAGGCCCGCGAGTCGCTGCTGCGGCAGGCGCGGTCTGGGGCCTCGTACGTCTTCCGAGAACGGGTGCTGCTCGGCCTCGCGCTCCGCCCGGCGGTCGGGAACGTCGCCTTCCTCGCCGTGGAGACCGTCCTCCCCCTCTTCGCGCACGACCGCCTCGGCATCGATGCCTACGGCTTCGGCCTGCTCCTCACGGCGGAGGCCACCGGCGGCCTGCTCGGCGCGGGCATCGCCTCCTTCCTCGGCCGACGACTCGGCACCGGCACCGCACTGACCTGCACCGCCGCCATCGAAGGGCTTGCCATCCTGGGCCTGGCCGCTACCCCGAACCCGCACGTGGCCGGGCTGGCGCTCGCCGTCTGCGGGGCCGGCATGGGCGCCACGATGGTGCTCGCGCCCTCCCTACGGCAGGCGATCGTCCCCGCCGACCTCATGGGCCGGGTGGCCTCCACCTCCCGCATGCTGGCCATGTGCGCCGCCCCCATCGGGGCCTTCCTCGGCGGGGGGCTGGCCACCACCTACGACATCCGCACCCCGCTCTACGCCGCCGCCGTCCTCCTCCTAGCGATGACTGCCGTCACGGCATCCATGACCAGCAACCGCCGGGTCGAAGCGGCGCTGCGTGCCGCCGCCCCGGCCGGCGGTCCAGATCACCCGGCGGGCAAGGATCCCGCCCAGGCTGGAGGCCGACCAGGTCGACGCCGGTGACACGGGCGCCATGGCGGATGGCGAGGTGGGCGGCGTTGTGGCCGGGGCCGCAGCCGAGTTCCAGGAGTCGCTTGCCGCGCAGGTCAGTGCTGAGGACGTCGGCGCCGGGACCTTGGCCGGGTCTCGTGGTCCACTCCATACGAGCGGGTACGGAGAGAGGTTCGGCGAGTCCGGCGGCGGTGCGCTGAACGGCGTGGGCGTGCCAGGGGGATGCCTGGGCGAGCACGTCAGATCTCCAGGAGGTGGAGGACGTCGGTGAGGTGGCGGCGGACGGCCTTGATGTAGGCGGGGTCGGTTGCCGGGTCGTTGATCCAGCGGATCGACTGCTCCATGAACCACTCGACGGCCCACATGCGGTGCCAGCCCAAGGCCCAGTTCTCAGCGGTGAGCCCGCCGCGCGAGGCGAGGGCGTCGGGGGTGCCGCCGGCGGTGACGTACTGCTCCAGGAAGATGCGCAGGCGTACGGGGTGCGGGGGCTCGATGGTGCCGTGCCAGCTGGCGAGGTCGAGCAGACCGGGGCCGGTGAAGGCGCGGGCGAAGTCGAGCAGCCGCCAACCGCGCTCGCCGATGTGGAGGCTGGTGGGGTGGAACTCGGAGTGCACCCAGCCGAACGGTTCCAGCGTTGCTCCGGCCGAGCGGGCCTCGGCGGCTTGGGCGATCTGGTCGAGCGCGTCCTCGACGTCGTCGGCATCCTGCCACCGGTCGGCCTTGCGCAGCCGGCCGAGGTGTTCCAGCGCCCGGGCCGGCAGTGTGTGCAGGCGCTCCTGGTCGAGGACGGGCAAAGGGGGAGCCGTACGGGTTCCGTGCAGGATCACGGCCGCGGCGACGCCGTCGAGGTCGTCGGCCTCGCGGACAGACGGTCCGAGGTCCTCCATGAGCATGCCGAGCCAGCCGTCCAGGACGGCGGAGGCGTGGACCTGAGGGACGGGAACGCCGAGGGTGTGGGCCAGCCGGAGGGCCTGGTCCTCGCCGTCGAACGGCTTCTTGGCGTACTTGAAGATGGCCGTGGTGCCGTCGGGGAAGGCCACGCGCTCGACGCCAGACATGGACCACACGCGTACCTCCTTCCGTGCGGCGGTGGTCTGGCCGGTCGCGGTGAGCAGGTTGTCGAGGAGTTCGGCGCTGGGGTTCGTGGTCACGGAGGGCTCCGGGGATGGGCGGTGGCGTCCGGGGCGGGCGAGGGATGCCCGCCCCAGAGCCCGATCGGGTGGGTTACGCGGCGGGGTTCACTCGGTGGGCGTAGACCTGCTCGATCCAGCCCGCCTTGAACGCGGCGAGGTCGTCGCGGAAGTTCGCCATCGAGGCACCGTAGGGCGCGACCACGCCGCCGGACTGGTCCGGCACGGACTGGCAGCCGTGCACGAGCCGGCCGCCGAGCGTGGCGTGAGCCTTGATGGACTCGATCCGCCGGTGCTCGTTGAACCAGCCGCCGTGGTAGACCTCGTCGAGCATCCCGCCCGTCTCGTCGTCCAGGTCGAAGACGACGGAGGTGGCGGCGGGGAAGAACCAGCACGGCCCGACGTTGGAGATGTGCCCGTCCAGCTCGACCTTGTTGAGCGCCATGAGCGTGGCGGCCTCGCGGAGCATCCGCAGGTGGTCGGCGGTGATCTGCGGCAGGCCGAGGCCGGCCAGGTGCTCGTCGCGGAAGAGGTACGTGTACACCTCGTACGCGGTGGCCAGGACGCGGGCCGCGTCGGAGGTGGACTCGCTGTGCTGCTTGATGAAGTCGAGCGCGAGCTGCTCGACCGCGCTCTCGGTCGTCTCGTCCACGTCCAGGAGCTGGGCCTTGACCAGTTCCCAGTCGGCGACGAGCCACGTGCTCGACTCGAAGCGGAAGAAGTACTCGGCCGGGTCGATCGTGATGCGCCGGCCGTCGACCTGGATGCCGGGCAGGCGGCTCCAGCGCGGGTCGAACGCCTCGGGCAGCTCGACCGTGATGGCCGTGGTGTCGATGGTGGTCACCGTGTCTCCGTCTCTGATCGGCCAGGTTCGGGCACAGGAATGCCCGAGCCTGGTGTGGGCGTACGGAACTTCGAGGTGCCGCCCGGACCAAGGGGGAGCCTGGATCACGGTCGCGCCGTTCCGGGCGGCTGCTGATAAGTGAACCGGTGGTCACGCTCAGTGGGTACGGTGGAAGGCAGTTGAAGCGGTATACGCGGTTTACTGCTCCAGGGCGGAGGCGATCGTGGCGGCGCAGAGAGACCCCAATTCCCGTCTGCGCGACGTCATCGCGGCGGTCGACTGCACCTACGAGGCTCTCGCCCGAGATGTGCGGCGCATCGCCGCCGAGAACGGCGAGATCCTCCAGACCAACAAGTCGGCCATCTCGCACTGGGTGAACGGCACTCGTGCCCCTTCGGGCCGAGTAGGTCAGTACCTGGCCGAGGCTCTGTCCCGCCGAGCGGGGCGCACGGTCACCCGTACCGAGATCGGCCTGCCCGTCAGTGATGCCGAGGAGCCGGTGGAATCCGACCCCGTCCTCGCGGTCACCGACTTGGGCCGCGCCGACGTCGAGCGCCGTCGCTTCCTCGCCATCGCGGCCTTCACCACCGCCGGGGTCGCCATACCGCTCGGCTACGACCACGAAGCCACCGCCCGCATGCTCCGCGCCCGTACCGGCACGTCCCTGGTCGGTGCGGAGGACGTGGACGTCGTCCGGCAGATCACGGCGGCCTTCAGCGCGGCCGACGAGCGCCTCGGTGGCGGGCACGGCCTGACCACCGTCACCGCGTACCTCGCCGACACCGCCGCCCCCATGCTGCGCGGGCGCTTCCCCAGCGAAGCCTTACGTCGGGCCGCCTTCGGCGCCGTTGCCGAACTCGCTTACCTCGCAGGATGGAAGCACCACGACCTCGGCCAGGAAGGCGCCGCCCAGCGCTACTACCAGGTCGGCTACAAGCTCGCCTGCGAAGCTGACCCCCACGGCCACGCTGCCTGGATGATGCGCGCCCTCGCCCACCAAGCCCTGAGCCTCAAACAGCCCCACCACTGCGTCGACCTCGTCGAAGGCGCCCTGCGACGCGGCCTCGGCCGCGTCGACGGCCAGACCGAGGCCCTCCTCCACATCACCCACGCCCGCGCCTACGCAGCCACCGACGAGAACCCGTCGGCCGCACGAGCCCTGCTCGCCGCCGAAGACGCCCTCCTACGGGACGACGGCCCCCAGCCCAGCTACTCCCGCGTCAGTGGCCCCGCCGCCGGCACCGTGGCCAGCCACACCGCCCGCACTCTGACCGATCTTGCCGACCACATCGGCACCGAGCAGCAGCACCGAGACGCCCTCACCCGCTGGGACCGGGAGAAGTACAAGCGCGTCCACGCCCTCACCCACGCCGACCTCGGCGACAGCCTCGCCGTCCAGGCCCGCGCCGACGAGGCCGTCGCCGCCTGGACCCAGGGCCTGGTCCTCATGGAGGGCATGACCTCCGACCGGACCCGCAAGGCGATCACCTCGATCCGCTCCACCCTCGCGGTCTACCAGCGCCGCCGCGTTCCCGGCGCCGCCGATCTCGCCCGCCGCGCTCGCGAGGCCCTCGCCTAACATGCCCAACAACCCGCCCGACGAAGGGAAAACCGTGGCCCAGCAGACCGAGGACCAGCCGAAGGCTCTCAAGCCGGCGCTCGAATCGATGACCCTGCTGGTCGCGGCCGTGATCGTCCACGACAAGGCCACCAACCGCGTCGTCCTCCTCCAGCGCAGCGAGAACGCGAAGTTCGCGCAGGGAATGTGGGACCTGCCCGTCGGCAAGAGCGAACCGGGTGAGCCCATCACGGAGACCGCTGTCCGCGAGCTCTACGAGGAGACGGGCCTCACCGTGAAGCCCGAGTCCCTCAAGGTCGCCCACATCATCCACGGCGCCTGGGGCGTCGAAGCACCCAACGGCTTCCTCACCGTCGTCTTCGCCGCCCACGAATGGACCGGCGAACCCGAGAACCGGGAGCCCCGCAAGCACGCACAGGTTCGCTGGGTCGACGCCGACGCCATCCCCGAGGAATTCGTGGAGACCACCGCCAGCGCCCTTCACCGCTACCTCAGAGGCGGGCCGCCGGTCTCCCTGGATGGCTGGAGCTAGTGACCTGAGTCGACGTTCCTGCCGGTCGGCAGGCTCGGTCCTACCCCGCGGGATGGCACTTGGTACCACCAACTGCCCCCCGTTAGAGCTAGTGGGAACCCTCCAAGCCCTGCTGCACATCGTTGTGCCGGTCAAGATCACCGTGTTCATCAGCACGGTCGCAGACTTGCAGGACCGGGGTGGCCGAGGCGCCGCCGCGTCCTTGTCCGTGACGACACCTGGGGCACCACACCGTGAGCGAACGCGTCATTGCGCCCAAGAGCCGGGGCTTTCTGTTCCTCGACTCTCATCCTGGCGGCTGCCGACAGCTGGTGGACGAGATGTGGGAGGCCGTCCCCGCCCCGGTCACCGGCTGGGGCGAAGGGCCGGTGGCTCTGGTCATCGGTTCGTCCGCCGGGTACGGCCTGGCCGCTACAATCGCGGGCCTGGCCCGTGTCGGTATCCGTGGCATCGGCGTGTGCTTCGAGAAGGCGCCCGCGCGGCGCACCGGCACGGCCGGCTGGTATCGCACCGCCGCCACCGCCCGGCTGGCCCGACAGCACGGTCGGGACATGGTCTTCCTCAACGGCGACGCGTTCAGCGACACGATGAAGGAGCAGGTCGCCGATCTCCTCACCGAGCGGTTCGGGGGACGACTCGACTACCTGATCTACTCGGTGGCCGCGCCTCGCCGCACCGACCCGGACACCGGCGACGTGTATGCCTCGGTCCTCAAGCCGATCGGCTCGGCGTACACCACCAAGACGCTCGTCTTCGACGAGAACGGTGCCCCGGAGGTGAAGGAGGTCACCACCGCGCCGGCCGAGGGCGACGACCTCGAGCAGACCGTGGCGGTGATGGGCGGCGCCGACTGGGAGCGGTGGGTCACGTTCCTGGCCGACCGGTCTCTGCTCGCCGACGGCTTCACCACCGCCGCCCTGTCCTACATCGGCTCGCCGCTCACCGCGGCGATCTACCGGCAGGGCACCATCGGCGCCGCGAAAGCCCACCTGGAAGCCACCGCACGCATGTTGGACGAACGCCTCGCCAAGACACTGGGCGGCCGTGCCGTGACCTCGGTCAACGCCGCCGCCGTCACCCAGTCCTCCACCGCCATCCCCGGCATCGCCCTGTACGTAGGGCTGCTGCGCGGCGTCCTCGGCGATGCCATGGTGTCCCCGATCGGTCAGCTGGTGGAGCTGTGGGACCAGCTGACTGGCGCCCGCCCCCTCGACCTCGACGACGAGGGCCGGGTCCGCCTCGACACCTGGGAACTCGACCCCGCCGTGCAGAACGCCGTCGCCGAACGCTGGAGCACCGCCACCAGCGACACCATCATCGAACTCGCCGACCTCGGCTGGTTCAGCGACGAAGTCCGCTGCCTCTACGGCTTCTCTGTCCCCGGCGTCGACTACACCGCCGCTGTTGAAACCGACGTCCCCTGGCCCACTCTCACCATCTGACCCGCGCCACAAACGCCCCTGATCGCGTCGTAAAACAAGGTCGCGGCGCCAGCCCTAGTGACCTGGGCCGTCGATGCGTCGGCAGTAGCTGGCGAGGCTCTCCTCCGTGGACATTGCGGAACAAAGCGAGCTCGACCTCTACGACAAAGCCTTCGCCGCGCTGAGCCGTGCGGCATCGTACGGCGACGCCACCGAGGAGCTTCTGCAGAAGGCCCACTCCTTCTGGAGCAACACCCCGCTCCAGGAGTGGCCCCCACCACTGCTCCGACGGCGGTGCGCCGCCGCAGCAGTCCGCACACAGTCCGCAGGACACCCGATCAGGACCGTCGCACCCCATCGCCAACCAACAGCAAAAGGCCAGGTCAGCGCCCCACAGGGAAGATCCCCGCAGGTCACCGACCCGCCCCGTCACTAGAGACCAAGAAGGCATGAGCCTCACCAGGCCATATGCCTCTGACGTGCGGCGGAGCACTGGGGGATCTAGCAATAACCAGCAGAAGCCAACAGCTGTGCGCATCTGCTTCCCGTGATCATCTCCCAAAGCGTCTCCCACGCGGGAGAACCGCACAACAGACAACGAAAAGCCGCCCGCCCCCGGGGGTGCCCGGGGACGGGCGGCCGCTTTGTGCCGGGCGAGTACCCAACACCGCGACGCCCTCGTGCGCTGGGACCCCGAGAAGTACAAGCGCGTCCACGCCCTCACCTACGTCGACCTTGGCGACAGCCTCGCCGCCATCTGCGGGCGGCGCAGCCTCTCGACCTGCGGCGCCCCCAGTGCGGTCGCCGTATTGAGGTTCACGGAATCCTCGTTGAGACAGGTCGGAGGTTCACCACGGCGCCAGAGACGTCGGCGGGCTGTCGGCGACTTGTCGGCGATCTGTCGGCGGCGGCTGCCACGGTGGTGCCATGACGCGAATCGACGACGACCGCCGACACGGCCCGCCTCCGGCCGTCGAGGTGAGGGGACTGGTCAAGCGCTACGGCGAGACCGTGGCGATGGACGGGGTGGACCTCGCGGTGGAGGAGGGCACGGTCCTCGGGGTGCTGGGGCCCAACGGGGCGGGCAAGACCACGCTCGTACGCTGCCTGTCCACCCTGGTCCGGCCCGATGCGGGGACGGCGCGGGTCGCCGGGTACGACGTGCTGAGGCAGCCGCGGCAGCTGCGCCGGGTCATCGGGCTGACCGGGCAGTACGCCTCTGTGGACGAGAAGCTCTCCGGTTGGGAGAACCTCTACATGATCGGCCGGCTGCTCGACCTGTCCCGCGGCGCGGCGCGGCGGCGGGCCGACGAGATGCTGGAACGGTTCTCGCTCGTGGACGCCGCCGGCCGCCCGGTGATGCAGTACTCGGGCGGGATGCGCCGACGTCTGGATCTGGCCGCCTCGATGATCGGCCGGCCCGTCGTGCTGTTTCTCGACGAGCCCACTACCGGCCTCGACCCGCGTACCCGGAACGAGGTCTGGGACGAGGTGCGGAGCATGGTCGCGGACGGTGCGACGGTGCTGCTCACCACCCAGTACATGGAGGAGGCCGAGCAACTCGCCCACGAGCTGACGGTCATCGACCGCGGCCGGGTCATCGCCGGAGGCAGAGTGGCCGAGCTCAAGGCCACGGTCGGTGGACGTACCCTGCAACTGCGGCCGAGCGACCCGGCGCAGCTCACGGCCATGGCGGCGGCGATCGCCGAGGCGGGGCTGGACGGCGTAGCGGGGGCGAGGGCCTTGGGGGAGGAGGGACAGCTCCATGTGCCGATCCTCAGCGACGAGCAACTGACCGCTGTCTTGAGCCTGATGGGATCACGGGGCTTCGCCCTCGCTCACGTCGGCACGCATCTGCCGAGCCTCGACGAGGTGTTCCTGGCGATCACGGGTCAGAAGAGCACACACGTGTACCAGGAGGCCGCCGTATGAGCACCGTTGCCGTAGCCGCGGGGGAAGGCCGCATCGGCCTTCGGGCGGGCCTGCGCCACATCGGGGCCCTGGTGCGCCGCAACGCCCTGCAGATCAAGGCCGATCCACAGTCCATGATCGACGCGTTGCTGATGCCGGTCGTGTTCACACTGCTGTTCGTCTACGTCTTCGGCGGGTCGGTCGGCGCGTTCATCGGCGGTGGGCGCGAGGCGTACGCCGGCTATGTGATCCCCGGGCTGATGGCCATGATGGGCCTGAACATCGCCATGGCCGTGGGCACGGGAATGAACGAGGACTTCCACAAGGGCGTCATGGACCGCTTCCGCACCATGCCGATCGCACGGTCCTCCGTGCTGATCGCCAAGATCGTGGTCGAGATGGGCCGGATGCTGGTCGCGACGTCGGTCCTGCTCGGCGTCGGCTTCCTGGTGGGCTTGGAGATCAGGACCTCGGCGCTCGGCCTGCTCGCCGCGGTGGGACTGTCCATGATGTTCGGCGCGTCCCTGATGTGGATCTTCATGCTGCTGGGCATCGCGATGAAGTCGGCCCAGTCCGTGCAGGGGATCGGCATGCTCGCGCTGATGCCGCTGCAGTTCGCCTCGTCGATCTTCACCCCGCCGGCGTCGATGCCGGGATGGCTGGAGAGCTTCACCGAGTACAACCCGCTGTCCAACCTCGCAGATGCCGCCCGGAACCTCATCAACGGAGGGCCGGTGGCCCACTCCGTGTGGATGACGCTGGGCTGGGCTACGGCCATCACCGTCGTCACGGCGCCGCTCGCGGTGGCCCGGTTCCGCGGGAAGCGCTGATCGCACCCCGGTCAGAGCAGGGCGGCGGCCTCCTCGAGACTCAGGCCGCCGCCCTCGGCGCGCGCCGCCTCGAACGCCGTGTCCCCGAGCACGGCGCGTGCGGACTCCTCCGCGAGCCGCAGGTTCTCCCGCTCGAAGGAGCTGAGGAAGTGGCCGGGCGGCAGCAGGCCCTCGTGCGCACCGACGAGCCGGGCCGCGCGCAGCGCCCGGTCCTCGCCGCCGAGACCGGTCAGCGCCCGGGCCGCGGTGAGCAGCTGGGAGGCCGAGAGCTGCGGGCTGACCATCATGGACAGCGGGGTGCAGCCCAGCTCCCACGCACGGCGGCAGCGGGCGAGAGCGTCGTCGAAGTCGCCGTCGAGCACATCCACACAGGCGAGGACACCGTGGGCCAGCCCCTCGAACACGGCGAGCGTCTCGGTACGGAAGTCGTCCAGCAGCAGCCCGAGTTGGCTGCGTGCCTCGGCGGTACGACCGGTCCTGGTCAGCCGGAGGGCCAGGATCAGACGGGCGGCGATCACAGCCTCGTAGCCGCTCTCGGGGCCGGCGGCCAGCACCTCGCGCAGGATCCTCTCGGCTTCCGCCCCGCGGCCCGTCTCGGTGAGCACGCCCGCGAGGCGGGCCCGCAGCAGGGAGACCTGGCTCTGCGCGCCGAGGACGGCCGCGCGGTCGATCGCCCGGCGGAAGTCGTCCGCCGCCGCCTCGTACGCGCCACTGCGCTCGTGGGCCTCACCGCGGGCGGAGAGCGCCTCCGCCGCACCCCAGGCGTCACCGAGCCGTTCGAAGATCTCCAGGCTGCGGTCGGCGTCGCGCCGCGCGTCGCCCGCCCACAGGGTGCGGTTGGCCAAGGCGTTGGCGCGCACCTGGAGCACGGCCGCCAACTCCCAGTCGTAGCCCGCCTCCTCCGCGGTGCGCACCGTGGTGTCGAGGACCTCCAGAACGTGCTCGCCGTGGCCGGCGATGAGGACGGCGAAGAACCACAGCGAGGCGGGGAAACGGCATGCCTGCGGCAGACCGGCGTGGTAGGCCTCGGTCACGCGGCCCAGCCGGCGCCGGCGCTCCGGGGTCGTCCACTCCTCGATCGCGTAATCCATGTTGACCATCCGCACCAGCCGCGCCTGTCGGCGCGCCTCCGCCAGCAGCTCCGGCCGCAGCGGCGGCGGAGCGTCCGTGCAGCGCTCCGTCAGCGGCGGGGCGGGTACGACGGGCGGCGCGAACGGGTCGGGCCCCAGGGCGGAGACGGCACCGGCCCAGTGGCGGGCATCGCTGCGCAGATCCCTCAGCTGCCAGTACCAGGCGAGCGACAGCACCAGGCTGAGCCCCTCGTGCTCGTCGCGCGCGGCGACCGCGTGCCGCAACGCGGTCCGCAGGTTCTCGTGCTCCAGCTGCAGCCGGGCGAGCGCGGCACGCTGCCCGGAGCCGCGCAGCCGGGGATCGAGGGTCCTGGCCAGCTCCCGGTAGTGCACCAGGTGCCGGCGCTCGGTGGCCTCCCGCTCCCCGGCCTCGTCGAGCCGCTCGCCCGCGTACTCCGCGACGGTCTCCAGCAAGCCGTACCGCATCTCCCCGTCCGCGCCGGGCACCGCGACGACCAGCGACTTGTCGACCAGCGCCCCCAGCAGCCCGGCGACGTCCGGGCCCGGGTGCCCTGCGGGGGCGTGGTCGGCCGGGTCCCGGCAGACGGATTCCGCCGCGGCGAGGTCGCTGCCACCCGCGAAGACCGAGAGGCGGCGCAGCACCGAGTGCTCGGAGGCGTCGAGGAGGTCCCAGGACCAGTCGATGACCGCACGCAGCGTCTGCTGGCGCGGCAGCACCGTCCGCGCCCCGCTCGTCAGCAGGCGGAACCGGTCGTCAAGGCGGTCGGCGATCTGGGTGGCGGTGAGCATCCGCAGCCGCGCGGCCGCGAGTTCGATGGCAAGCGGCAGTCCGTCGAGGCGGCGGCAGATCTCGGCGGACGCCGAAGAGGTCGCCTCGTCCGCGTCGACACGGAAGCCGGGCCGGGCGGCCGCGCCGCGGTCGGCGAGCAGGCGCAGCGCCACCGGAACGGGCAGCGGGCCCACGGGGCGCACCAACTCGCCCGGTACGCCGAGCGGTTCACGGCTGGTGGCCAGGACCGTGAGTCCCGGGCAGCGCTCCAGGAGCCGCTCGGCGAGCGTGGCTGCGGCCTCCACGACGTGCTCGCAGTTGTCCAGCAGCAGCAGCATGCGCCGGCGCGCGCAGTGTTCGGCGATCCGGACGAGGGAGTCGCCGCTCTGCCGCTCGCCGCCCGCCCTGAGTTCGTCCGCACCCGCGCCCCACAGCACGGTCTCGCGTCCTCCCAGGGCGTTGAGCACGGCCTCCGGAACCGACTCCGGGCCCTCCACGGGCGCGAGTTCGGCGAGCCAGACGCCGTCGGGCCAGGGATGGTCCGGGCGCGCCACGGTCCGCGCGGCCACCTCCTGGGACAGCCGCGTCTTGCCCGAGCCGCCGGCCCCGACGAGCGTGACGAGGCGGGCCCGGGCCAGGTCCTCCCGGACTGCCCGCAACTCGGGCTCGCGCCCGACGAAACTGTTGAGCCTGGCGCGCAGGTTGCCCGGCGGCCGCGCGCCGGGCAAGGCGTCGGCCGCCGGGTGGGGGGCCCGGGAACCGCCCGGCTCGTACGCGTGCGTTCGCAGCAGTTCCTCGTGCAGTGCGCGCAGCCGTGGGCCGGGGTCCGCGCCAAGGCGGTCGGCGAGAGTGCGGCGGACCTCCTCGTACGCGGCGAGCGCCTCCGCGGTGCGGCCGGCGTCCCGCAGCGCCGCGATCCGCAGCTCCTGGAACCGTTCGTCCAGCGGATACGCGGCGCACGACTCCGCCAGCTCCGCGAGGGCCTCCTCCGCCCGGCCACCGATCGCGAGCACCGCGGCCAGCCGGGTGCGGCGGGCATGGAGCCGCCGAGTCTCCCAGCGGGCGGCCTCGGCGAGCCGCCCCGGCAGGTCCGCCAGTACTGGGCCGCGCCACAGCGCGAGTGCCTCGTCGAGGAGTGCCGCCGCCTTGACCGGGTCGCCGTCGGCCAGTGCCCGCGTCCCCTCGTCTGTGAGCCGGTCGAACCGGTGCAGGTCCACCTCGTCCCGCTCCGCGCGAAGTTGGTATGCACGGCCCTCCGCGGAGGACACCGCGTCCCGTCCCAGCGCCCTGCGCAACCGGCCTATCAGCGCCTGCACCGCGCCGGCGGCTTCCGCGGGCGGGTTCCCGTCCCAGATCTCGTCGACCAGGACACTCAGCGGGACCGCGCGCCCGGTCCGCAACGCCAGCGAGGTCAGCAGCGCCCGCAGCCGGGCGCCGCCGAGCGCGACGGGCGTACCGTCGTCGTGAAGTGCCTGGGTGGGGCCGAGCAGGCGGTAGTGCATCCGGCCATTGTGTCCGCCGACCCGCAGCCGGCGCACGCTGGGTGGCCGGCGCACCCCGCCGGGGGCGTTCGCGTACGCACGGGCCGCGCTCCCACCGCCGGTCATCATGAGAGACCAGGTCAGCGATCTGTCGCGGTCAACGCCGCAGGTCGCCGACCCGGCCATATAATTGGAGACCAAGAAGGCCTGATTGCACGTCAGCCTCCCGCACCCGGCCCACAGGCTCCTCATCCGGAGACCGTGGGGGCCGGGTGCGGGCGTATGGGGCGGCAACTGGACGGGCAACCTCCGGTTCCGGTGCTGTGAGGGGGAAGCCATCGACCTGCAGGAACAGACTCCGGCCGAAGACCCTGCCGTGCCGTCGCGGCCCGGCCCGGCAGCGGAAACGGCGCCGGGAACGGCGCCGGACGCCGCGTCGGGAACGTCCGGTCGGCCGGCCTCCGTTCTGGCACCGGCCGCCCTCGCCCTGGTTCTCGGGCTGTGGGGACTGACCCGGGACGGGTCGATGTGGCGGGACGAGTCCGTCACCCACCAGGTCGCGCACCGCAGCATCCCCGAGATATGGGAGCTGCTCGACAACGCCGATGCCGTGCACGGCCTCTACTACTTCTTCATGCACGGCCTCTTCTCGCTATGGGACGGCGGCCTTGTCGCGCTCAGGCTGCCGTCCGTGCTGGCGGTGTCCGCGGCCGCCGCCCTCGTCGGACTGACCGCTTGCCGCATCGCGGGGCGCCGGGCGGGAGTGCTGAGCGGACTCGTGTTCGCGGCCACTCCCGAAGTGCAGATGTACGCGCAGGAAGGGCGCTCCTACGCGATGGTCTGCGCTCTGCTCGCCCTTGCCACCTATCTGCTGGCTTGCTCCCTGACCGACGCTGCTTCCGGGAGCGTCGGGGTGAGCTACGCATGCGCCGTCCTTGTGGCGGGCTGGCTGCACGTCTTCGCGGCACTCGCGCTTCTGGCACACGGCATCACGGTCGCCCTCTCACGGGAGACGCCACGGCTCAGGCGGTCCGGGGCAGTGGCCGCCGGGTGCGCGTTCATCGGGCTCGTCCCGCTGATCCTGTTCGGCATGGGGCAGACCGGCCAGGTCTCGTGGATCGGCGGGCCCAAGCCCAGGGAGTGGTTCGAGATCGCGGCAGTGGCCCTCGTGGCCCTCCTGTGCGCCCGGTACCTCGCCTCGCTCGAACGGCAGCCCCGCGTCGCGCGCCTGGCACTGCCGCTCGCGGTCGTTCCGACGGCGGTGCTGCTCCTGGCCGCGGTCCACGAGCCCATGTACGTGGACCGGTACGTCCTGTTCACCAACATCGGGTTCTCGCTGCTCGTCGGTACGTCACTGAGCGCACTCCTCACATCGGCGTCCGCCCTCGCGCCGCTGCGGAGCCGGGCCGCCCGCTCCGTTGCCGTGACGGCGACGGCCGTGGCCGTGGTGCTCGCGCTCACTCCGGTGACGTTGCAGATGAGGACACCCGACAGCCGGAAGGACGATGTGACGGCCATCGCGGAGGCGGTGCAACACCTCTCCGAACCGGGCGACGGAGTGGTCTTCGCCCCCGCGCGACGCCGCGAGTGGAGACTCTCCCGCCCCGACGAGTACGCCGGACTCGTCGATCTCGCCCTGATGTCGAGCCCGCGGGCCTCCGCAACGCTCCAGGGCGTGGAGTTCCCGGCGGCCGAGATCGGCAGGCGCATGGCGTCCATGGACCGGATCGTGGTGCTGAGCGACCCGCCGGGACAGCCGGAGGACGCCTTCGAGCAGGAAGCGGTCAAGCGCGAGGTGCTGCGCACCGCGTTCCACGAGTGCGCACGAAAACAGGTGAAGGGGGCTCAGGTGACCCTCTACACCCGTTCGAAGTCCTGCGGAGAGGCACTGCAGGGGGGCTGATGGCCGTTCAGGCCCGGCCCCTCAGGCCGCCGGGACGGAGGTCGGCGTGGCCGTTCCCAGGAGCGGGCTGTCGTGGCGCAACAGCCACTGCCGGTACGTGGCGGACCTGGCCGCCGCCTCCCGGTAGGCGGCGGCCAGGTCCGCGTACACCGTCTCGTACAGCTCGGTGGACGCTCCCGCTCTGGAGAACAGCAGCAGCCGCACAGCCAAGGGGGCCCCGCGCAGAGGGCGGACGGCCATGTCCTCGCGCGGGGTGGAGGTCGGCTGGCAGGGGGCGACCACCTCGCCGACCGCGATCAGGGACACCGCGGTGTGGTAGCAGCACGGGCGGGTCGATACCGGCCGCACCCAGCACCCGGCGCAGCCCGTCCCATTCTCCGTCGACCGTCGGGTCGACCATCCAGCGGTCATGGGCGAGATCGCCGAGGTCGACGACTGCCGCGGCCGCGGCCGGGTGGTCGCGCGCCATGGAGACGAACTGCGGCTCACGCTCGACGAGTACGCGGACGCCGAGCCCCTCCGGCACCAGCAATGGACAGCCCTCCACCTCGTGCACGAACGCGACGTCGAGCTGGCCTGCGGCGACCATCCGCAGCAGGGCGTTGGCGGACACGTCCATGTGGAGCGAGATGTCGGTGCCCGGCAGCCGATGGCGGAGTCGGTGCAGCCAGCCCGCGAGCGCCCGTCTGGCGGTCGATCCGATGCGCAGCAACGGGCCGCCCGCGCCCGCCGCGGCCGCCCTCGCCTCCATGACGAGCACGCCCGTCTCCGCCACGAGCGGCCGGGCCCGGCTCAGCACGGAACGGCCGAGCGGTGTCGGACGGCAGCCGGTCCGCTCGCGGGAGAAGAGCGCCGCGCCGAGGAAGTTCTCGATGCGGCGCAGCTGGGTCGTCAGGGACGGCTGGCTGACACCGAGCTGCCGGGCGGCTCGGTGCAGGCTGCCGGCGTCTCTGTCAGGAGTGGCACCACCGTGAAGGGCGCCCCGCAGTGCACTGCGGGGCGCCCGCCATGCCTCCTGCTGCCGCGAAGGCTGCCTTGCCGGGGACGTCCGCCGCTCAGGCACCGGTCGCTCAGGCGTCCGCCGGCGCGCGCTGCCCGAGCTGGGCTCCGGGCGGAAGCTGGCGCCGGATGCGGCCGACCGCGTCCTCGAAGTCGCCGTCTCCCACACCCGCCTCGTACGCGGTGCCGTCGCAGTGCAGCGTCAGATTGAGATCCGCCCGGTCCAGGGGCGGGTCCCCCTCGGTGGGCTCACCCAGTGTCAGCAGGCAGCTGAGCGTGGCCTGTTGCACCGTCCCATTCGCATGGACAGGCAGCGGCATGTCCCATTCCAGAACGCATGACGTCAGGACATGAGGCGCGCCCCCTGCCCGAAGGGCGGCAAAGGTGGTGCCTTGGTACTCAATACCCCTGATGATGGTGCGCAGTTGGCCGCCGCTCGCCGATATGGTGACCGATTCCGCGCCCTGCCGGTCGCGGTACCAGCCGGCCCAGGCTTCCGTAGACTCCGATGACATGCGCGGACTGTAGCGGTACGCGCGAACGCGCCGCTCCCCAGGTGCCCCTCAGCACGAGCCGACGGCCTGGCCGGGCGACTCGCCCGGTGACACATCCGTCGAGCCGCCGCCGGGCGCTCCGCGGGAGACTGCGCCGGGCGAGTGACCTTCCGACTCCCCCCGCGGCTCACCCTCACCGGGAACGCCCTGCCCGCAGTCCGGGTTGCGGCAGGGAGCGGGCTCCCACAGCGGGACGTACGTCCCGAACGTCTTGTGCCGCTTCACGACCGAACCCACAGGCTGCCCGCAGGTGGCGCACACCCGCCGGCGCTGCGGGTCATGACTGGTTCGGGATACTTCGCGTCCTTCAGTGCCCATATCAACAGAATATGACGGTATGGACGACCCGGACAGTGCAACGATCTCCTCAGGCCTTCCGGGCGTACTTACTGACGACCACACCGTTGTCGAAGGTATGAACGGATCCGAGTGAGAAGCCGGCGCGACGGAACGGGGCCGCGAACATGGGCATGCCGGAGCCCAGGACGACCGGGTACGTCTTGATGACCAGTTCGTCGACCTCGTCGATCAGCTGTCCGGCGAGGTGCGCGCCGCCGCAGAGGTAGATGCCGAGGCCCTCCTCCTTCTTGAGCTCCCGGACAGCGCCGGACACATCACCGGAGACGATGGTCACGTTCGGGTCGGGGGACTCGCGGATGCTGTTCGACGCCACGTACTCACGCAGATGGGCATACGGGCTGGCGATCCCGGCCTTCAGCGCCAGGTCGTAGCTGGCGCGGCCCTGTATGACCGTGTCGTACGCCGCGTTCGGGGCGTCGTCGACACCGAGGGCCCGCCGCCCCGCGGTCGGCAGTGTGTCGGCGCACTCGACCTTGAGGTACTCCAGAAAGTCGCCGGTCACGAAGTCGGTGAAGAAGCCGGCCTCGCCGTCCGGCGCTCCGATGAAGCCGTCGATGGAAGCTGCGATGAAGTAGCTGAGCTTTCGCACACTGATCCTCTGATCGCCGGGTGCCCAAGGCGGCCCGATCCGTCCGGCGCTTTCCGCCGCCGGACCCTCAAACCACGTCACCCATAGTGCTTCAATTGACGTCCTCAGGCAAGTGCCTTTGTATCGACCAAGTGCCTTTGACAGCTCAGCGGTTGCGGCGGGTGACGAACTCGGCCAGCGACAGCAGATCGCCCGCACTGGTCAGATCCGGGACCGCCCTCGAGAGCTCACCGACCGCACGCGACATCCGGTCCGCGGCGTGCAGTTGGGCCCAGTCCCGACCTCCCGCCCGCTCCACCGCGTCGGCGGCCCGGCCGACCGCCGCCGCGCTCATCGGCCCGCGGTACAGCTCGGCCAGTTCGGCTGCGGCCGGAGTGCGGGAGGCGAGAGCGGCGACCACCGGGAGGGACTTCTTGTGCGCCGCGAGGTCCGCGCCCGCCGGCTTACCCGTGTGCTCCGGGTCGCCCCAGATCCCGATGAGGTCGTCGATGAGCTGGAACGCCAAGCCGGCCTCCCGCCCGAAGGCGTCCATGGCCGCCGCCTCCTCTTCTCCCGCGCCCGCGTACAGCGCGCCGAGCGCGCAGGCGCAGCCGAGCAGAGCCCCGGTCTTGGCCGTCGCCATGGCGAGGCACTCCTCGAGCGTGACCTCGTGCGGAGGACGTTCCTCGAACGCGCAGTCGGCCTGCTGCCCCGCACACAGCTCGATGACACAGGCCGTCAGCCGCACCGACGCCGCGACCGAGGCCGCATGCCGGTCCTCCACGAGCAGTCGCAGCGCCAGCGCCGACATCGCGTCCCCGGCGATGATGGCGTCCGCGGTACCGAAGACCGTCCAGGCGGTGGGGCGGTGCCTGCGGGTGGGGTCCTCGTCGATCACGTCGTCGTGCAGCAGGGTGAAGTTGTGGGCGAGCTCCACCGCCGCGGCGGCCCGTACGGCCTGCGCCGGGTCTCCGCCCAGTGCACGGCAGGCGGCGAGCACGAGCGCCGGCCTGACGGCCTTGCCCGCCGACCCGGCGGCCGGTGTGCCGTCGGCCTGCTCCCAGCCGAAGTGGTACATGGCGACCCGGCGCATGGAGCCGGGCAAGGAGGCGATGGCGGAACGGAGTTCGGGGTCGACCGCACTGCGCGTGCGCTCCAGGAGGACGACTGCCTCCCGGCCCTCGACGGTGTCCGACATGGTCAAGTGGGCGTTCCTTTCCCGGTGGCGGTTCGCTCTCGCGGTCGGGGACACGACGACGCGGCCGCACCCCCTCGGGGACTCTCGTTCGGATCTCGCCGCTCTCGCCGCTCTCGCCGGTCCGGCCTGATCCGGACGAGAGTCACTCGGTCACGTTTCCGGTCTCTCTCGTCCCCGGTAGGTCACCTCTGCACAGGTCGCGTCACCGCCAGCGGCTCACCTCCACGTTCTCCAGGACCCCGAGCGCGTCGGGAACGAGCACCGCGGCGGAGTAGTAGGCCGTGACCAGGTACGAGATGATCGCCTGCTCGTCGATGCCCATGAAGCGCACCGACAGGCTCGGTTCGATCTCGTCCGGGATGCCGCTCTGCCGCAGCCCGATGACGCCCTGGTCGTCCTCTCCGGTACGCATGCAGATGATGGACGTCGTCCTGGCCTCGGAGATCGGGATCTTGTTGCACGGAAAGATCGGCACGCCGCGCCAGGCGGGCACCTGGTGACCGCCGACCTCCACACTGTCGGGGACCAGTCCGCGCCTGTTGCACTCGCGTCCGAAGGCGGCGATGGCGCGCGGATGGGCCAGGAAGAGCTTCGAACCCCGCCGGCGGGACAGCAGCTCGTCCATGTCGTCTGGGCTCGGCACACCGTCGTGCGGCTGCAGCCGCTGGCCGTAGTCGCAGTTGTGGAGGAGGCCGAACTCGCGGTTGTTGACGAGCTCGTGCTCCTGGCGCTCGCGCAGCGCCTCGACGGTCAGCCGCAACTGCTGCTCCGTCTGGTTCATCGGCTGGTTGTAGAGGTCCGCGACGCGGCTGTGGACCTTCAGCACGGTCTGGGCGACGCTCAGTTCGTACTCCCGCGGCGCCGCGTCGTAGTCCACGTACGTATGAGGCACGACGGCCTCGCCGACATGGCCTGCCGACAGGTCGATCGCCGCTTCGCCGTACTTGTTCGTGCGCTGGTGGGGCAGCGCCGCCAGACTCGCCAGATGCGTGCGCAGCGACTCCGCCCGGTCCGCCAGGTTGAGCACGTCGTCCCTGGTCAGGACCAGGACCGTACAGGCGGTGGCTGCACGGGCGGTGTACTGCCAGGTGGCGTCGCGGTCCACCAGTGAGTGGTCGCCGAAGTACGCCCCGTCGGCGAGGACTTCGACGACCGCCTCGTCCCCGTAGGGGCCTTCGCCGACCTTCTCGACCCTGCCGTGCGCCAGCAGGAAGATCCGGTCCGCCGCCTCCCCGCCGGACGCGAGCACCTGCCCCGCCGCGAACACGCGCTGCTCGCACCGCTGCGCCAGCTCCGCGAGCGCCGCTTCGTCGCCGAAGTCCCGCAGCGCCGGCAGTTCGCCCAGCTCGGCAGGGATGACCGCGACCCGGTCCCCGGTCTGCACGAACGTCACTCGGCCGTCGCCGACCGAATAGCTCAGGCGGCGGTTGACGCGGTACGTGCCGCCTTGCACCTGCACCCACGGCAGCATGCGCAGCAACCACCGTGAGGTGATCTCCTGCATCTGCGGGGCGGACTTGGTGGTGGTCGCGAGATTCCGTGCGGCTGCGGTGCCGAGACTCTGCTGCGGCGCCTGGTCCCGCACAACCTCGCCGACGGAACCAACCGAACCAACCGTCATGGGACTCCCTCTCGATCATGTTCTGACCTGCAGAGCAAAGCCTTCCAGTGCGGTGTGTAAGTACGCCATTACACAAATGAGTGGGACTGGTTCTTCAGGACCGGGGCAGTGGCCGGATCGGCTCGCACACCCGGCCACAATGAAGTCATGTCCCGGAGAACACTCGTCCCCGGTGCCGCGCTGCGGCCCCGGCTGCCCTCACCGCTGCAGCCGATCGAGGACGAACGCTTCTCCCGGCACGGCGTGCGGTTGCTCCTCAAGCGCGACGACCTGATCCACCCCGACCTGCCCGGCAACAAGTGGCGCAAGCTGGTGCCGAACCTCCGGGTCGCCGCCGGCCGGCCGGTGCTGACCTTCGGCGGCGCGTACTCCAACCATCTGCGCGCCACGGCCGCCGCCGGGCGGCTGCTCGGTTTTCCGACGATCGGTGTGGTGCGGGGCGACGAACTCGCCGCGCGTCCCCTGAACCGGTCCCTGGCCCGGTGCGCGGCGGACGGCATGCGCCTGCTGTTCGTCGACCGCACCACCTACCGCGCAAAGAACGACCCCCAGGTGCGGGCCCGCATCCTCGCGACCCTCGACGGCGCGGCGTCCCACGACGTGTACGTGGTCCCCGAGGGCGGCAGCAACGGGCCCGCCGCCGCCGGCTGCGCCGACCTCGGCCGCGAGCTGCGCGGCCTCGCCGACGTGGTGGCCGTCGCCTGCGGGACCGGCGGCACCCTGGCAGGGCTGGCCGCCGGACTCGGCAGCGGTCAGCGCGCCGTCGGCTTCCCGGTCCTGAAGGGCGGCTTCCTCTGCACGGCGGTAGCCGCCCTGCAGGACGAGGCCTTCGGCGGGCCGGCGGGCAACTGGTCGCTCGAGGAACGGTTCCACTTCGGCGGTTACGCCCGTACGACCCCCGCGCTCGAACAGTTCGCCACCGATTTCGGGGCGCGGCACGGCCTTCGCCTGGAACGTGTCTATGTCGCCAAGTTGCTTTACGGACTCGTCGAGATGACCGCAGAGGGCGCGTTCCCGCGCGGCACGACGATCGCGGCGGTCGTCACCGGCGACGACGACAGCGCGGCACCCGGATGCGGCCCGAGCGCGACACCCGACGACGACTGAAGGCGCCGGCTGACGGGCTCAGGCGGTCTCCTCCCGGTATGCCGCCGCCTCCTCCAGGTCCAGCCTGCGCAGCAGCGTGCGCAGCATCTCGTCGTCGATCTCGCGGCGGTTCCGCAACTCGAAGAAGACGTCACGCTCCGTGGAGATCATCTCCCTGGCCAGCCGCCGATAGGTGTCGTCCGCGGACTCCCCCGTCACCGCGTTGACCGTACCGAGCCGCTCCCAGACCGAGTTCCTGCGGCGTTCCATCACGGTGCGCAGCCGGTCCGCGAGCGGCCCCGGCAGCTGGTTGCTCTCGTCCTCGAGCAGTTCCTCCAGCCGTCGCTCCGCCGCGGTGGACGCCTGGTTCTGGGCCTGCGCCTCGGCCAGTGTCTGCGCGTGGACGTCCCGTCCCTGGATCTTCAGCACGCGGATCAGCGGCGGCAGCGTGAGCCCCTGCACCACGAGGGTTCCGATCACCGTGGTGAAGGTGAGGAACAGGACCAGGTTCCGGGCCGGGAAGCTCTCCCCGCTCGATGTCGTCAGCGGGATCGAGAAGGCGATGGCCAGGGAGACCACGCCCCGCATCCCGGCCCATCCGACGATCAGCGGCGCTTTCCAGTTGGTGTCCGGTTCGCGTTCCCTGATACGCCGGGAAAGCATCCGCGGCACGAAGGTGGCCGGATAGACCCAGACGAACCGCACGACCACCACGGCGACGAAGACTCCCGCCGCGTACAGAAGGGACTCGCCCACACCGTAGTCGCCGAGGTCCTCCACCACGATCGCCAGTTGCAGGCCGATCAGCGCGAAGACCGACGACTCGAGGACGAAGGCCACCATCTTCCACACGGCTTCCTCCTGGAGCCGGGTGGCGAAGTCGACCTGGTAGGAGTGGTGTCCCAGATACAGGGCGACGACGACCACGGCGAGGACGCCGGACGCATGGACCTGCTCGGCGGCGGCGTAGGCGATGAACGGGATGAGCAGCGACAGGGTGTTCTGCAGGAGCGCTTCCTTCAGGTGCTTGCGCAGCCAGTGGATCGGGATCATCAGCACAAGACCGACGACGACGCCGCCGACGGACGCCAGGGCGAACTCCTGGAAGCCGGCGCCCCAGCCGACGCCGGCGCCGATCGCAGCGGCCAGCGCCACCTTGTAGGCGGTGATCGCGGTGGCATCGTTCACCAAGGATTCACCTTGGAGGATCGTCGTGATGCGGGCGGGCAGACCGAGCCGGCGAGCGATGGCCGTGGCGGCGACCGCGTCCGGCGGCGCGATCACCGCGCCCAGCACCAGAGCCGTCGGCAGCGGCAGATCGGGCACCAGCAGATAGGCGAGGTATCCGACGGCGACCGTCGCGAACAGGACATAGCCCACCGACAGCAGGGCTACGGGACGGAGGTTGGCCCGCAGGTCCAGGTACGAACTGTCCAGCGCCGCGAGATGCAGCAGCGGAGGCAGCAACAGCGGCAGCACGATGTGCGGGTCGAGGTGGTAGTCCGGAACACCCGGCACGTACGAGGCGAACAGCCCGGCCGCCACCAGCAGCAGCGGCGCCGGGATCGGCGTCCTGCGGGCCGCTCCGGCCACGGCGGCGCTCACCGCGATCAGCCCCACCAGCGGCAATGCTTCCATCACACCGACCTCACGTCCGTCACAGCCGTCGTAACCTGGCAATCATGAGCGAGTGTCCGCACGTAGCAGAACTGCCGCGCCCCGAGCCGGTGCCGCTGGCCGACACCTGCCAGGAATGCCTGGCCCCCGGCAGCCATCCCGTCCAGCTCCGGCTGTGTCTGGTCTGCGGGCACGTGGGCTGTTGTGACTCCTCGCCGATGCAGCACGCGAGCGCACACTTCAAGGAGAGCGCGCATGCCGTGATGCGCAGTTTCGAGCCGGGGCAGGTGTGGCGGTGGTGTTTTGTGGACGGTTCGATCGTCTGACGCGTGGGTACGTCAACCATCCCCCGGGTCCGCTCAATTGACTGGCGCAGAACTCTAGCCACTGTGCGTACTCATGGGCTTACATTGAGTGACACCTATCGGCCTGGGGGTCCTGGCGACACGGCACCATGGATCGCGATAGCGTCGCCAGGCCAGACCTGGCTGCGTGATCGACCACGTAACGCATGGCCGCGGGGCCTTTGCCCCCGGCCCGGAAAGAGCTTGTGCCACCTTGGAGGTGAGGGTGTCCCAGATCGCAGGCGAGCCCGGGACCCAGGACTTCGTGGAAGTCCGGCTGCCCGCTGCGGGTGCCTACCTGTCCGTGCTGCGTACGGCCACCGCCGGCCTCGCAGCGCGATTGGACTTCACCCTCGACGAGATCGAGGATCTGCGGATCGCGGTGGACGAGGCGTGCGCGATCCTGCTGCAGCAGGCCGTTCCCGGTTCCGTCCTGAGCTGTGTGTTCCGGCTCGTCGACGACTCGCTCGAGGTGACGGTCTCCGCTCCCACGACCGACGGCCGGGCGCCTGAGCGCGACACTTTCGCCTGGACGGTGCTCTCCGCACTGGCCGGCAAGGTCGACTCGTCGGTCGCCGACGACCGTACGGTCGCCATCAGCCTGTACAAACAGCGCGGCGCGGGACCCGGGCCGGCGTGAGCGACGGAAACGGGGTCGGTCCGATGCGGGAGGACGAGGAGCGAGGCCCCAGGGTGCTGAGCGCGTCTGCCGGCATCCCTGAGCAGCAGGCACGGCCGCACCCGGTGGTGGACGAACCTGATGGCCGTACGGCCTCGGCAGAGCGGGCGGACCGTATGAGCGAGCAGCAAAAGGATCAGCGTCACGATCCTCATGACCGCAGCGGCGCACGGGCGATGTTCATCGAGCTGCGCAAGCTGCCCGACGGATCGCCCGCGCGGGCCGAGCTGCGCAACCAGCTCGTACGGATGCACCTGCCGCTGGTCGAGCACCTGGCGAGGCGGTTCCGCAACCGCGGGGAGCCGCTGGACGACCTGACGCAGGTCGCGACGATCGGCCTGATCAAGTCGGTGGACCGGTTCGATCCGGATCGCGGTGTCGAGTTCTCCACGTACGCGACACCGACGGTGGTCGGCGAGATCAAGCGCCACTTTCGCGACAAGGGATGGGCCGTGCGGGTGCCGCGCCGGCTGCAGGAGCTGCGACTCGCGCTGACCACCGCGACCGCCGAGCTCTCCCAGCAGCACGGCCGCTCACCGACGGTGCACGAACTGGCGGAGCGCCTCGGCATCTCGGAGGAGGAGGTCCTGGAGGGCCTGGAGTCCGCGAACGCGTACTCGACGCTGTCCCTGGACGTACCCGACACGGACGACGAGTCTCCGGCGGTCGCGGACACACTCGGCGCGGAGGACGAGGCGCTGGAGGGCGTGGAGTACCGCGAGTCCCTGAAGCCGCTGCTGGAGGACCTTCCCCCGCGGGAGAAGCGCATCCTCCTGCTCCGCTTCTTCGGGAACATGACCCAGTCGCAGATCGCTCAGGAGGTCGGCATCTCCCAGATGCACGTCTCCCGCCTCCTGGCCCGCACGCTGGCGCAACTGCGCGAACGGCTGCTGGTCGAGGAGTAGCGCCGGCCCGGACCGGCCCGCGTCAGCGGGGCCCTGCCCGGCCCGTGCGACGTCCGCGCTGCCGCCGCGCCACCCGGTTCGGGTGGCGCGGCGGCCGGCTACACCTCGCCGCGGGCGCTGCCGCGGATGCCGGCTACGTCCCGTCCGGTGTGACGACCGGACCAGCGACGCCTCGCCGCGGGCGCTGCCGCGGATGCCGGCCGCATCCGCCCGGTGCCGCATCCGGCCACCGGTCAGGCCCCGCCGCGGACGCTGCCGCGCATGGCGCTACGCCTCGTCGCGGGCGCTGCCGCGGATGCCCAGCGCCGCCGCCGTCGCCGGGTTCGCGAGGAACACGAGCCCCGTCACCGCCACCGCCGCCACGACCGCGCCCAGCGGGATGAGGGCACCGGAGGCGCGCAGCAGGGTCCACGCCGGGATCAGGGCGATCAGCTGGGTGATGATCGCCGGGCCCCGGCTCCAGCTGCGCTGCCGCAGCAGCCCCCGCGCCGCCGCGAGCGGGATCACGCCGAGCACCATGAGCGTCAGGCCGCCCATCTCCGCCTGGGACGGGCTCTCGGGCCGGCCGAGCAGGCCCATCACGAGCATGTAGACACCACCCGAGACCAGCGCCAGCCCCTCGGCGGCGCACACCGCGGCCGCCGCGGTCAGGCGGGAAGGACGAGCGGGCTGCACGGGGCGGGGAGAGGTCTGGTCTTCGCTGCTCACCCTTGCAGGGTAGCCGTCGGCGCACGCCGCCCCGGAAGCCCGGGGCCTGCCCGTCACGGGCTTCGAGGGAGCACCGGGAGACCTGCCGTCGACGGGAGAGGGCGGGGAAGGCCGGGGCTGGGCCCGGTACCCCCCAGTAGGTACGCTGCATCGCATGCGCGCACTTCTCGTGGTCAATCCGGCAGCAACCACCACCAGTGCCCGCACGCGCGACGTACTGATCCACGCCCTCGCCAGCGAGATGAAGCTCGAGGCGGTCACCACGGAGTACCGGGGCCACGCCCGCGACCTGGGCCGCCGGGCCGCAGAGGCGGACGACATAGATCTCGTCGTCGCTCTCGGTGGCGACGGCACGGTCAACGAGGTCGTCAACGGGCTGCTGCACCACGGGCCCGCCCCCGACCGTCTCCCCCGCCTCGCCGTCGTCCCCGGCGGTTCCACGAACGTCTTCGCCCGCGCCCTCGGTCTGCCGAACGACGCGGTCGAGGCGACCGGCGCCATCCTGGACGCGCTGCGCGACCGGACCGAGCAGACGGTCGGCCTCGGTCTCGCGGCCGGCACCCCCGGTACCGAGGACGAGGGAGTCCCGCAGCGCTGGTTCACCTTCTGCGCCGGTCTCGGCTTCGACGCCGGCGTCGTCGGCCGGGTCGAACAGCATCGCGAACGCGGCAGGCGGTCGACGCACGCCCTTTACGTCCGCCAGGTGATGCGCCAGTTCCTGGACGATCCGCACCGCCGGCACGGAACGATCACCCTGGAGCGCCCGGGCGCGGAGCCCGTCCCGGATCTGGTGCTCTCCATAGTCTGTAACACCTCTCCCTGGACCTACCTGGGCAATCGCCCGGTTTACGCGTCCCCGAAGGCATCCTTCGACACCGCTCTTGATGTGCTCGGGCTGAAGAAGCTTTCGACGCCGGCCGTGGCCCGTTACGGGACCCAGCTGCTCACCTCGAGTCCCGAGCGCGGACCGCACGGAAAGCAAGCGGTCACACTTCACGACCAGACGGACTTCACCTTGCATTCAAAGGTCCCGCTGCCCTTCCAGATGGACGGTGACCACCTGGGGCTGCGTACAAGCGTGACGTTCACAGGCGTACGCCGTGCACTGCGTGTGATTGTGTGACCAGAAGGACCGAAAGTCCTTTATCTCGAACGTATGGGCCAGGCTCCACCCCATAGAAGTACGGCTGTGACCTAGTCGACACCGAGGAATCAAAAAAAACTTTCCGGAAGGGGTTGTATCCGCCGCCGAGGTTTGCGAATCTCTACATGGCGATCGGGACGGCCCGCAACATCGGCCCCACAGACCGCCGGAACCCCTCTACGAATCCAGGACCCAGCGCCGGGCAACTGGCGATCGGCCCTTCCCTTGTCGGGGGATTCGTGAAAGCGTTCACATTCACAAGCAACCCTGCATGTAATACCAAGGAGAGGTAGCAGCCATGGACTGGCGTCACAACGCCGTTTGCCGCGAGGAAGACCCCGAGCTGTTCTTCCCCATCGGCAACACCGGTCCTGCGCTGCTGCAGATCGAGGAAGCCAAGGCCGTCTGCCGTCGCTGCCCCGTCATGGAGCAGTGCCTGCAGTGGGCGCTCGAGTCCGGCCAGGACTCCGGCGTCTGGGGTGGCCTCAGCGAGGACGAGCGCCGTGCGATGAAGCGCCGCGCCGCCCGCAACCGGGCGCGTAACGCCAGCGCCTGACGCCCCCTGCTACCGGCCTCCGCCGGCGGCGCGTACAGAGAGTGCGCATTCACCGCCTTCGAGCCGCAGCGCGCAGTACCCCCGATGCGCATTCGCACATGCGAGCACGTGAGCTTCGAGCCCCGGACCATGGATACGGTCCGGGGCTCTTCGCTGTGCGCGGCCAGGCATGCCCGGGGCTCTTCGCTGTGCACGGCCACATGCCTTGGCCCGCCCTGCGCCGCATGACGGGGCCGGGCGGACCTCAGCGCTTGTCCGCCGGTACGGGGATGTCGAGGACGACCCGGGTGCCGCGCCCCGGCTCGGGAACCGGCACCATGTCGAAGGTCCCGCCCAACTCCCCCTCGACCAGGGTCCTTACGATCTGCAGCCCCAAATTCCCGGCGCGCTGCGAGTCGAAGCCCTCCGGCAGGCCACGGCCGTCGTCCTGAACGGTGATCAGCAGTCTGGCGCCGTCGGCGCGCGGCTCGCCGCGGACCGCGGACACCTCGACCGAGCCCTGCTCCCCCTGAGCGAAGGCGTGTTCCAGGGCGTTCTGGAGCACTTCGGTCAGCACCATCGACAGCGGTGTGGCGATCTCGGCATCGAGGATGCCGAAGCGGCCCGTGCGCCGGCAGTCGACCTTGCCGGGCGAGATCTCCGCCACCATCGCGATCACGCGGTCCGCGATGTCGTCGAACTCCACACGCTCGTCCAGGTTCTGAGACAGCGTCTCATGCACGATCGCGATCGAACCGACCCGCCGCACCGCCTCGTTGAGAGCCTCGCGGCCCCGCACGGAGTCCATCCGGCGTGCCTGGAGACGCAACAGGGCCGCCACCGTCTGGAGGTTGTTCTTCACCCGGTGGTGGATCTCCCGGATGGTTGCGTCCTTGGTGATCAACTCCCGCTCGCGGCGGCGCAGTTCGGTCACGTCCCGCAGCAGCACCAGGGAGCCGATCCGTACACCCTTGGGCTTGAGCGGGATCGCGCGCAGCTGGATGACACCGCCATTGCCCTCGACCTCGGTCTCACGGGGGGCGTAGCCGCTGGCGATCTTGACCAGCGCCTCGTCGACCGGACCGCGGGAGGGGGCGAGCTCGGCGGTGACCTGGCCCAGGTGCTGTCCCACGAGGTCGGAGGCGAGACCGAGTCGGTGGTAGGCGGAGAGGCCGTTGGGACTGGCGTACTGGACGATGCCGTCCGCGTCGAGCCGGATGAGCCCGTCCCCCGCACGCGGCGAGGAGTCCATCTCGACCTGCTCGCCGGGGAACGGGAACGTTCCGGCGGCGATCATCTGGGCCAGGTCGGAGGCGGACTGGAGGTAGGTGAGCTCGAGCCGCGAGGGGGTGCGGACGGTGAGCAGGTTGGTGTTGCGCGCGATGACGCCGAGGACTCGGCCCTCGCGGCGTACCGGGATGGACTCGACCCGTACCGGCACCTCCTCGCGCCACTCGGGGTCGCCCTCGCGCACGATGCGCCCCTCGTCGAGCGCGGCGTCCAGGAGGGGGCGCCGGCCGCGGGGGACGAGGTGGCCGACCATGTCGTCCTGGTAGGACGTGGGGCCGGTGTTGGGCCGCATCTGGGCCACGGAGACGTAGCGCGTCCCGTCGCGGGTGGGGACCCAGAGGACGAGGTCGGCGAAGGAGAGGTCGGAGAGGAGCTGCCACTCCGAGACCAGCAGATGGAGCCACTCGAGGTCAGTCTCACTCAGAGCGGTTTGCCGGCGTACGAGATCGTTCATGGAGGGCACGTCTGCGAGGGTACCCGCGGGCCGCGGCGCCGTGACGGGACCCTCAACCCGTCCGGCACCGCAGCCCGGAGTTGACCGGCCGGCGGGTGTGCGGTCCCGCTCGGCCGCGTGGAGGTCTCGGCGCAGTCAGGGCAGAGAGCGTCGGGGACCTCGTTCCACCCTCCTGTGCGGGGAGGGCGGAGGCTTCTACCATCTTATTGTGGACTAGACCATTTGGGGCTGTCCATGCTTCGGCGGAGTTTAGTTCCGCCACCATACTTACGCAGGCGCCTCTCATGCACATCCCCCTGCACACACGCTTGCGACAGCGGGCGGGGAGCGGGGGGGGGGGGCCCCCCCCCCCCCCCCCCCCCCCCCCCCGCGACCACGGCCCCCGCCGTACGGCCCCCTCGTCAGCGCGTCTCCGTCACCTCGGCCAGCGCTCTGGGCACGTCCGGGTCCTGCCCGCGGGCGATGGTCACCTCGCAGGCCGGCAGCTGCAGCGGAGGAATCTCGAGAATCGGCTGGAGCTCCTCCGGCGCGCGCTCGGCCGGCAGCACGAAACCCGCCGACGCCGCCTCGGCCTGGGCTGCCGGACCCATCACGAACAGGTCCGTACCGCGGCCGCGCAGCCGGTCGAACACCGGCTGTAGCCCGTCTCCGCCCTGGAGGTCAGTCCGCACGGCAGTCCGAGCCGGATCTCAAGCAGGTACTTCGCGTAAAGCGCGGCGTGGCCGGAGGTGCCGCGCGCGGTCGGCAGGACGAACCGCGGCTTCTTCGCGGCGATCGCCGCCGCCACCTCGCGGATCCGCGGCGCGCCCTCATCGAGGATCCGCCGCAGGACCGCGGGCTGCTGTGCCATCTCGCCGGGCATGATCCGGCCCGTGGACTCCTCGTGCTCGTCGTAGTCGTCCGACGTCATGGCGGACATGCCGAATGCCTCCAGCTGATGCTCCAGAGCGCCGGGCTCCAGGGGTTCCCGGCACTCGCCGGGCACGGAACGGTCCGCGTCGGTCAGGTCCCGGCTCCCCGGCCGGTGATGACCTCCGCGGCGGCGCGCCCGCAGACGCGTGCCGCGCCATGGGTCGCGATGTGCAGGGCCCCCCTGGGGGCCGCCCGGTTCAGGCCCATCTCCACGACGACCGTGTCGGGCCGGGCCGCAAGGAGGGCTTCCAGGGCGTTCGCCATCCACGGGTGACGGTGGACGTCGCGTACTACGGCGACGATCCTACGGTTCGCCGCCGCCTCCAGCACATTTGCCACCAAAGCGGGCGCAGCCGCTCCGCCGGCATAGGTGTCCGTCCCGGTGCCGGGCAGCAGGGCGGCCAGTTCGGCGGCCACGCCCCACGGCGTCTCGTCGCCGACCGCGATGTTGGCGACCGGGGCGAACGCGGCGACATAGGGGGCTTCGGTGACCGGCCGGTACGGCAGCCGCCCGGGGGTGACGTGCACGGCGCGGCGCGCGGCGACCAGACCGATCTCCTCGTCGGAGCCGGGCGCGGTCCCCTCCTGTGACGCCTCGCCCGGCTTCGCTGCAGCCCCCCTGGCCCGTCGCGTCCAGTCCGCGAGGGCGCGCACCCGCGCCGCCGCGTCGGCCAGCCGCTCTTCGGGCAGGTCACCACTGCGCACCGCACTCACCAGCGCGTCGCGCAGCCGAAGTACGGTCTCCTCGTCGGCCAGGCCGCCGCCGACGCAGATCGCGTCGGCTCCGGCGGCGATCGCGAGGATCGATCCGCGCTCGATGCCGTACGTGGACGAGATGGCCTGCATCTCCATGCCGTCCGTGACGATCAGCCCCTGGTAGCCCAGCTCTTCGCGCAGCAGACCGGTGAGGATCTGCGGGCTCAGCGTCGCGGGGCGGTCGGGATCGAGCGCGGGAAGAAGAATATGCGCGCTCATCACCGCTTTGGAACCTGCCGCGATCGCCTCACGGAAAGGCACCAGTTCGCGGGCGTGCAATGTGTCCGGATCCACATCGATGCGGGGCAGCGCATGGTGCGAGTCCACACTGGTGTCGCCGTGCCCGGGGAAGTGCTTGGTGCAGGCGGCCACGCCGGCGGACTGCAGCCCCTCGATGTAGGCGACGGTGTGCCGCGCGGCGACGGCGGTGTCGGCTCCGAACGACCGCACACCGATGACCGGATTGTCCGGGTTCGAGTTCACGTCGGCAGAGGGCGCCCAGTTGAGGTCCACTCCGCACGCGGCGAGCCGGCGCCCCAGCTCGCGTGCCACGGCGCGGGTGAGGTCCACATCGTCCACGCGTCCCAGCGCGTAGTTGCCGGGGAACGACGAGCCACCCCGCACCTCGAGCCGGGTGACGTCGCCGCCCTCCTCGTCGATCGCGACGAGGACGTCGTCCCGCTCCGCCCGCAATCGGCTTGTGAGCGCGGTGAGCTGACCGGGCGAGGTGATGTTGCGGCCGAACAGACCGACGGCGGAGAGCCCTTCGCCGATCTGCCGCAGCAGCCAGTCGGGAGCGGTGGTGCCGACGAAGCCCGGCTGGAGGACGGTGAGGGCGTCACGGGTGAGCGTGCCGGACGAACCACGTACCAGAGTCGTCATGAGGAGGCGTTATCCCTTCACTGCGCCCGAAGTGAGGCCCGCGGCCATCTTCTTCTGGATGAACATGAAGAAGGCGACCACCGGGACGGCGATCAGCGTGGAGGCGGCCATCAGTGCGCCGTAGTCCACGCCCCGCTCGGTGGTGAAGCTCATCAGCCAGACGTTCAGCGTGTACTTGTCGTTGTCCTGCAGCACCACATAGGCCAGCAGGTACTCGTTCCAGGCGTTGATGAGCGAGTAGATGGAGGCCGCCGCAAGGCCCGGGGCGAGCAGCGGGAAGACGACCCGCCAGAAGGCGCCCATCTGGCTGCAGCCGTCCACCATGGCGGACTCCTCCAGCTCCTTCGGGATGTTGATCACGAAACCGCGGATCATCCAGGTCGCGAAGGGCAGCGTGGAGACCAGGTAGATGATCGTCACGCCCCAGTACTCGTTGAGGGCGCCCAGGTCGTTGAGCTGAAGGTAGATCGGGATCAGCATCGCGGTCGGCGGCAGCAACTGCACCAGGATCAGTACGACCATGAAGGCCTTGCGGCCCATGAACCTGAAGCGGCCGATCGCGTACGCGGCGACGGTCGCCATCACCATGGCGCCGACGACGGCCGTCACGCAGATGATCAGACTGGACTTGATCGCCGTGCCGAAGTTGGCGTAGTCGACCGCTCGGCCGAAGTTGTCAAGGGTGATCGACGAGGGCCACAGGGTCTGGTCGTAGCTGCGGATCTCGTGGTTGGGACGCAGTGCGCTGATGACCAGCCAGTAGACGGGGAAGACCATGACCACGAACGTCAGCATCCCGAAGACGTTGTAGACGATCCGGCCCTTCTTCTTGCCGTCGGACCGGATGGCCTTCGGGGTGGAGGTGACGGCGCTCACTCGACCTCTCCGATCTTGAGCAGCTGGCGCAGGTAGTACACGGCGACACCGGAGAGCAGCAGCACCGTGATGAGGGAGATGGCGGCGCCCTGGCTGAAGGAGTTGGACTCGAAGGCCTTGTTGAAGGCGTAGAGGCCGAGGACCTCGTACTCGGGCTCCGGTTTGCCGCCGCGCATCAGCCAGACCTGGCCGAGGACGTTGAAGTCCCAGATCACCGAGAGGGTCGCCACCATCTGGAAGACCGGCTTGATGACAGGGAAGACGACGTAGCGGAAGTTGCCGAACGCTCCGACGCCGTCGATGGCGGCGGCCTCCTCCAGTTCCCCGGGGACCTGGGTGAGGGCCGCGTAGAGGGTGATGGCGACGAAGGGGACGGCGCCCCAGACCACGACCGCGCCGATGACCAGGAAGCCCTGCTTGTGATCCAGGAACCAGTTGTGCCCCTGGAAGTCCAGGCCCAGATACTTGGTCAGAACCATGTTGGCGACGCCGTAGTCGGAGTCGGAGAACCAGCGGAAGATCGAGGCCGCCACCATCAGGGGGATCGACCACGCAGCGATCAGGCCTGCGGTGACCAGCAGCCGGGCCCACGTCGACATCCGCTGCATCATGAGGGCGACGGCCAGGCCGAGGGCCAGGGTCGTCACGACGCATGCGGCCATGAAGAGGACGGTCAGAACGACGGAGTCCCAGAACGCGGGGTCGCCGAGGATGCCGGTGAACTGCTCGAGGCCCACCCAGGGGGCCGGCTCACCCGTCCACAGTTCCTTGCGGCCGACGTCCTGGAAGGACATGACCGTCGTCTTGATCAGCGGCCAGACGAACACCGCCGCGATCGCGACGACAGTGGGCGCGATCAGCAGATAGGGCAGGAGCGCCCCACGGGTCCTGGCGGCCGTGTGCGTCCGCTCGCTGGATGGCTGGGGGCCTGGTTCGCCGGGGTGCCGCGGAACGGGCACCGCCGGGTCGGCTGACTTGATGTCGGCGGCACTCACCTGTGCTGGGCCTTCCGTTCGGAAACCGGTACCGAAGTGCGGGGGCGGCAGCCCGTGTGAAGCCGGGCCCGCCACCCCCGCGGGTGATCAAGAGGTCAGGACTTCTCGTTGATCAGCTTGTCGATCTCCGCATCGGCCTTCTTGGTCGCTTCCTCGACCGACTTGCCCTTGATGATGTCGAGCAGCATGAGTTCCAGGACTTCCGACTTCTCGATCGACGTCCAGCCGGGGGCGATCGGAGTGAACCAGGCGTCCGGCACGGCGCCCGCGATCGGCGCGGTCTCCGGCTTCGCCTTCAGCGGCTCGAGCTGCCTGGTGTTGTTCGGAAGGATGTTCTTGGAGGCGAGGACCTCCTGGGACTTGCTGCTGGTGAACATCGAGATCCACTCCTCACCGAGGTCCTGGACCTTCGACTTGGAGACGGTCGCGAGGTCGGAGCCGCCGATGAAGGACGGGAGCGGCTTGCCGTTCGGGCCGGGCATCCCGGCCACGCCGATCTTGCCCTCGAGCTTCGGGTTGCCGTTGGCCTTGGAGTCGACGACGCTGCCGGACTCCCAGCCGTTGCCGTAGAGCAGGCCGGCCTTCTCGTTGGCCATGACGTTGGCGTGGTCCTGCTCGTCCTTCGTCTTGTCACCGTGGTTGTACTTGTCGACCAGGTCGACGAAGTGCTTGATGCCCTGCTGCGCCTCGGGGGTCGAGAGAGCGGACTTCCACTCCTTCTTGCCCTCGTCGTAGGTGGCGATCTCGCCGCCGTACGCGGCGACGTAGGACATGGCGGCGTACCAGTAGCGACCGGGCAGGTAGAGCGGCGAGAACGCCTTGTCCTTGCCGTACTTCTCCTGGACCTTGTCAAGGGCGGCGGTCAGCTCGGCCTCGGTGGTGGGCAGGACGTCGGAGCCGGTGCCCGCCTTGAACATGTCCTTGTTGTAGATGGCCACGCGCGCACCGGCGTAGTAGGGCACGCAGTACTGCTTGCCCTCGAAGGTGCAGGTGTCCTTCAGGCCCTGGATCCAGGTGTCCGAGTTCTCGTACTTCGCCGGGTCGATCTCGCCGAGGGCTCCGTTGAGGATGTACGTCATGGTCTCGGTGTTGCCGAGTTCCACCACGTCCGGGAACTTGTCGCCGGCGAGGGCGGCGTCGAGCTTCTTGGTCTTGTCGCCCCACTGCTGGTACTGGACGTTGACCTTGACGCCCGGGTACTTCTTGTTGAACTCGGCGTTGACGTCCTTGACCAGCTCCGGCCAGGTGCTCTGAGCGTCGCTCATGAGCCAGACGGTCAAGTTCTCCTTGCGGTCCTTGGGGTTCTTGGCCGATTCACCGCTGCCGCCGTCCGAACCACACGCCGCGACCGAGACCGTCATGGCCGCCACACCCACTGCTGAAATGAGCTTGCGCTTCACGCCACCCTCCTCAAGGGATGCAAGAGTTACCCCCCCACCACCCGGGAGTCGCGCAGCACTTGACGGACGCGCGCCAGATTCTGCCCTGGGGCTGGGACCTGGCCTCAAATGGTTTAGACCAGTACCGGGAGCTTGGCCTAGACCTTTAGGGGTGTCAAGGGTGTATAAGAAGGGCTGTCGTGTCCGTTATCGGACCGACACCTGAGGGAGGGCGACGACCCGTGACCGGTCCGTGCCACCATGTGAGCCGCAGCAGACGGAGGAGCCGGTGACGGCAGGAGCGCAGCAGTCGGGAAGGCGGACCATGACGACGGACGGGGGCGGCACCGAGGCCGAGGGCGGGGCGCAGCCCCGCACCGCGCGCGTGCCCAAGTACTACCGGCTCAAGAGCCACTTGCTGGACATGACCGAAACACTGCCGCCGGGCACGCCCGTGCCGCCGGAGCGGACACTCGCCGCCGAGTTCGACACGTCGCGCACCACGGTCCGTCAGGCGCTCCAGGAGCTGGTCGTCGAGGGCCGGCTCGAACGCATCCAGGGCAAGGGCACATTCGTCGCCAAGCCCAAGGTGTCGCAGGCGCTCCAGCTCACCTCGTACACCGAGGACATGCGCGCGCAGGGCCTGGAGCCCACGTCCCAGCTGCTGGACATCGGATATGTCACAGCGGACGACACCCTCGCCGGGCTGCTGGACATCGCGGCCGGCGGCCGGGTGCTGCGCATCGAGCGGCTGCGGCTGGCCAGCGGCGAACCGATGGCCATCGAGACCACACACCTGTCGGCCAAGCGCTTCCCGGCGCTGCGCCGCAGTCTGGTGAAGTACACCTCGCTCTACACGGCCCTGGCGGAGGTGTACGACGTCCATCTCGCCGAGGCCGAGGAGACGATCGAGACCTCGCTGGCCACCCCGCGCGAGGCCGGCCTGCTCGGCACGGACGTGGGCCTGCCGATGCTGATGCTCTCCCGCCACTCGCTGGACGCCCAGGGCGAGCCCGTGGAGTGGGTCCGCTCGGTCTACCGGGGGGACCGCTACAAGTTCGTCGCGAGGCTGAAGCGCCCGAACGACTAGGGCGTGTTTCGAAAGTGGCGCCGTCCGCCCGCAGGGCGGGGCTCGCGGCGTCTGGTGCGTGCAATCGCAAGACGGAGGATCATCCTCGTACTGGACCGTACTTGGATGACTCCGACAACGCAGCGAGTGTGCGTGCCAGGCGTCGTGGGCCAGGCGGGACTTTCGAAACGCGCCCTAGACCCGGCAACTCACCTCGACAACTGACCCCGGAAAGCTCAACCGACGTGGCGCCGCAGCCCGTTGCGGCGCCATGTCCCGTTTGGCCATGCAAAGGCAGGGCCGTTGCCGTACCGATATGCGGAACGGGGGTGACTCGGCGCGAACGGCTCGCCTAGATTTCCTGCGCACTACACAGGTGTTCAGTGAGGGGACGGAGCCGCATGTCCGCAGTGCCCGAGGCGCCAGAAGCGCCCGAAGCGAAACCACCGGTCATCACGCCGGTGCGCGTCATCATCGCCCTCTGCCTTTTCGCGCCCTTCGTGGCGATGCTCTGGGTCGGCTCCTACGCGAAGCCCGAACCCACCTTCATCGGTATGCCGTTCTTCTACTGGTACCAGATGCTCTGGGTCCTGATCTCGACGGTCCTGACGATGATCGCCTACAAGCTCTGGCAGCGTGACCAGCGCTCCCGCAAGGGGGGTGCGTCCCGATGAACAACGAAGGCGTGAACGGCGTCGCACTCGCCGTCTTCATCTTCTTCTTCCTGGCCGTCACGGTCATGGGCTTCCTGGCCGCGCGCTGGCGCAAGGCCGAGAACGAGCACAGCCTCGACGAATGGGGCCTCGGCGGCCGGTCGTTCGGCACCTGGGTGACATGGTTCCTGCTCGGCGGCGACCTCTACACCGCGTACACCTTCGTCGCCGTCCCGGCGGCCATCTACGCGGCCGGCGCGGCCGGCTTCTTCGCCGTCCCGTACACGATCCTCGTCTACCCCCTGATCTTCACCTTCCTGCCGCGGCTCTGGTCGGTGTCGCACAAGCACGGATACGTCACCACCTCGGACTTCGTCCGCGGGCGATTCGGCTCCAAGGGCCTGTCCCTGGCGGTCGCCCTCACCGGCATCCTCGCCACCATGCCGTACATCGCGCTCCAACTGGTCGGCATCCAGGCCGTGCTCGACGTGATGGGCGTCGGCGGCGGCGAGAGCACCCACTGGTTCATCAAGGACCTGCCGCTGCTGATCGCCTTCGGTGTGCTCGCGGCCTACACGTACTCGTCCGGACTGCGTGCCCCGGCGCTCATCGCCTTTGTCAAGGACACCCTGATCTACATCGTCATCGCGGTGGCGATCATCTACATCCCGATCAAGCTCGGTGGCTTCGCCGAGATCTTCGCCAGCGCGGGTGAGAAGTTCTCGCAGGTCAACGAGGCGACGGGCAAGCCGACCGGTGCGCTGATCCCCGGCGAGATGGGCCAGTGGGGCTACGCCACCCTGGCGCTCGGCTCGGCGCTCGCGCTCTTCATGTACCCGCACTCGATCACGGCGACGCTCTCCTCACGCAGCCGCGAGGTGATCCGCCGCAACACCACGATCCTTCCGCTGTACTCGCTCATGCTGGGCCTGCTGGCGCTGCTGGGCTTCATGGCCATCGCGGCCGGCGTGAAGGTGACCAACGGTCAGCTGGCCATCCCGCAGCTGTTCGAGAACATGTTCCCGGACTGGTTCGCGGGTGTCGCCTTCGCCGCGATCGGCATCGGCGCGCTGGTGCCGGCGGCGATCATGTCGATCGCCGCGGCGAACCTCTTCACCCGGAACATCTACAAGGACTTCCTCAAGCCCGACGCGACCCCGGCCCAGGAGACCAAGGTCTCCAAGCTGGTGTCGCTGCTGGTGAAGGTGGGCGCTCTCGCCTTCGTCCTCACCATGGACAAGACCGTGGCGATCAACTTCCAGCTGCTGGGCGGAATCTGGATCCTGCAGACGTTCCCGGCGCTGGTGGGCGGCCTGTTCACCCGCTGGTTCCACCGCTGGGCGCTCATCGGCGGCTGGGCGGTCGGCATGATCTACGGCACGGCTGCGGCCTACGGCGTGGCGAGCCCGACGCAGAAGCACTTCGGCGGCTCGTCGGCGGAGATCCCGGGCATCGGCGAGATCGGCTACATCGGCCTCACCGCGTTCGTGCTGAACGTCGTCGTCACCGTGGTCCTCACCTTCGTCCTGCGGGCGGCCAAGGCCCCCGACGGCGTCGACGAGACCAGCCCGTCCGACTACACGGCGGACGCCGGCGACCCGGGCGTCAAGGTGGAGCTGCCCCCGGCCACGGCGGGCGCGCCCGCCGGTCACTGACCGGTCGCACGGCGAAGGGCCGCCGCGCCTTCTCGGTGGGAGGCGCAGCGGCCCTTCGGCTTGGGAGGGTCAGTGCACCCAGTCCTTGAGCTGCTCGGTCGCCAGGGTGATGTCCACCGGGGCAGGCAGCCTGATGTCCTTGCCGAACGGGACGGTGTGGGCGTTCTCGTAACGCACGCCGTCGGGCTGGCTGTAGACCGTCACCTCGCAGCTGTCCCGGTCGATCAGCAGGTACACCGGGATGCCCGTCTGCGCGTAGGCACGAGGCTTCTCCACGCGGTCGCGCCCATCGGTGTCCGAGTCGTACGAAGTGACCTCGAGGACCATGAGCACCTGGTCCGGGTCGGCCCATTCGCCTTGGCCGACGAAGGCGCCGCTGGCGGCGAGCGAGCCGTCCGGACGCGCCCGGCCCTTGCGGTACTCCTGCACCTTGAGGCCTTGGTCGGGATAGAGCCACAGCTCCGGGCGTGCCTGCATGCAGATGCGCGTCAGCCACTCGATGATGCGCCCGTGATCCCCGTCCGGCACCGCTTTGCTCCTGAGCTTCCCGTCGATCAGTTCCAGACGCACGCCCTCGGTCGTGCGGGCCAGTATCCGGAAGGCCTCGTCGAAGTCGTCGGTGTCCAGGTGCGGGCGGTCGGTGGTCACGGTCATGGACCCTCCCTTCAGCGACCACGATAGCGGGGGCCAAGGCCCAGCGCCCGTACATCGGCATCACCCTCGAAGACACAACATATGGGGGTGTCCGACTAAACCGCCCCCACATGTATGCTCATCTCGCTGTCGCCGCAGGGGAATCCGGTGTGAATCCGGAACTGTCCCGCAACGGTGTGATCCGGTGCGCTTTGCCGTATCCGACAAGTCCGAGGACCTGCCGACGGTCATCCGGTTCGACCGATCCGGGTGCAAAGACGTCCGGGCCTCGCGGTTGGGCCGGTGGACGCCATGCGCCGTGCCCGCCTCGCGGGCCCTTGCCCGCATGGCCTCACCTCCCCGCAAGGCCCAGAGCCGAGCGAGGAGAGCACCAGGTGACCATCGCGCCAGCCGATCCGGTCTCAGCGACGGAGGAGGACGGTCCCGGGACCGCACTGCTGCGGACACTGACGGACCTCACGGCCGACCTGCCCGACACCGACCCGGGCAGGGTCGCCGCCGCGGCGCTGCGCGGCCGGAACGCCGGGTCGGACGAGGCCGAGCTGCGCTCTCTCGCCACCGACGCGGCCGCGGGCCTCATTTCGGAGGACCCGGCCTACTCGCGGCTCGCGGCACGCCTGCTGACCCGCACGATCGCCGACGAGGCGGCGGGGCAGGGCGTGGAGTCCTTCTCGTCCTCGGTCGCCGTCGGCCACCGCGAGGGCCTGATCGCCGGCCGTACGGCCGCGTTCGTGGCGCTGCACGCCGCCCGGCTGGACGCGCTCATCGACGTGCGAGCCGACGACCGGTTCGGCTACTTCGGTCTGCGCACGCTCTACAGCCGCTATCTGCTGCGCCACCCCATCACCCGCCAGGTCATCGAGACGCCCCAGCACTTCATGCTGCGTGTCGCCGCCGGTCTGGCGGAGGACGAATCGGTCCGCGCCCTGGACGAGGTCGCGTCCCTGTACGGCCTGATGAGCCGGCTCGACTACCTGCCCTCCTCCCCCACGCTCTTCAACTCGGGCACCCGGCACCCGCAGATGTCGTCCTGCTACCTGCTGGACTCGCCGCTCGACGAGCTCGACTCGATCTACGACCGCTACCACCAGGTCGCCCGGCTCTCCAAGCACGCCGGCGGCATCGGGCTCTCCTACTCCCGCATCCGCGCCCGCGGTTCGCTGATCCGCGGCACCAACGGGCACTCCAACGGCATCGTCCCGTTCCTGAAGACCCTCGACGCGTCGGTCGCCGCGGTGAACCAGGGCGGCCGGCGCAAGGGCGCCGCCGCGATCTACCTGGAGACGTGGCACGCGGACATCGAGGAGTTCCTGGAGCTGCGGGACAACACCGGTGAGGACGCCCGGCGTACGCACAACCTGAACCTCGCGCACTGGATCCCCGACGAGTTCATGCGGCGCGTCGAGGCGGACACGCAGTGGTCGCTCTTCTCGCCGGTCGACGTCCCCGGCCTGGTCGACCTGTGGGGTGACGAGTTCGACGCCGCCTACCGCAAGGCGGAGGCCGCGGGACTGGCCCGCAAGTCGATCCCGGCCAGGGACCTGTACGGCCGGATGATGCGCACCCTCGCCCAGACCGGCAACGGCTGGATGACCTTCAAGGACGCCTCCAACCGCACCGCGAACCAGACCGCCGAACCAGGCCGGGTCGTGCACTCCTCGAACCTGTGCACCGAGATCCTCGAGGTGACGGACGACGGCGAGACGGCCGTGTGCAACCTCGGATCGGTCAACCTCGGGGCCTTCGTCAACGGCGAAGGCGCCGACGGCATCGACTGGGAGCGGCTGGACGCCACCGTCCGCACCGCCGTCACCTTCCTCGACCGGGTCGTCGACATCAACTTCTACCCGACCGAGCAGGCCGGCCGTTCCAACGCCAGGTGGCGCCCGGTGGGCCTGGGCGCGATGGGCCTCCAGGACGTCTTCTTCAAGCTGCGGCTGCCCTTCGACTCGCCCAGGGCGAAGGCCCTGTCGACGCGGATCGCCGAGCGGATCATGCTGGCCGCCTACGAGGCGTCCTGCGACCTCGCCGAGCGCAACGGACCGCTGCCCGCCTGGTCCGAGACCCGCGCGGCCCGCGGCGTGCTGCACCCGGACCACTACGACACCGCGCTCAACTGGCCCGAGCGCTGGGACGCCCTGCGCGCCCGTGTCGCCTCGGTCGGCATGCGCAACTCGCTGCTGCTGGCCATCGCCCCGACCGCGACCATCGCCTCGATCGCGGGGGTGTACGAGTGCATCGAGCCGCAGGTCTCCAACCTGTTCAAGCGCGAGACGCTCAGCGGTGAGTTCCTCCAGGTCAACTCGTATCTGGTTCAGGAGCTGAAGCGGCTCGGCGTGTGGGACGCCCAGACCCGGGAGGCGCTGCGCGAGTCGAACGGCTCGGTGCAGGGCTTCGGCTGGGTCCCTGCCGAGGTGCGGGAGCTGTACCGCACGGCCTGGGAGATCCCGCAGCGCGGCCTGATCGACATGGCGGCGGCGCGTACGCCGTTCCTGGACCAGAGCCAGTCGCTGAACCTGTTCCTGGAGACGCCGACGATCGGCAAGCTCAGCTCGATGTACGCGTATGCCTGGAAGCGGGGCCTGAAGACGACGTACTACCTGCGCTCCCGCCCGGCGACCCGCATCGCGCGCGCCGCACAGGCGAACATCCCCGTCCAGCAGGCCGCCGAACCCGAGGCCGTCGCCTGCTCCCTGGAAAACCCCGAGTCCTGCGAGGCCTGCCAGTAATGCCGGAGAACACCACCAAGAACCTGCTCGACCCGGGCTTCGAACTGACCCTGCGTCCGATGCGCTACCCGGACTTCTACGAGCGCTACCGCGACGCCATCAAGAACACCTGGACCGTGGAGGAGGTCGACCTCCACTCGGACGTCGCCGACCTCGCCAAGCTCACCCCGGCCGAGCAGCATCTGATCGGGCGGCTGGTCGCCTTCTTCGCGACCGGTGACTCGATCGTCGCCAACAACCTGGTGCTCACGCTCTACAAGCACATCAACTCCCCGGAGGCGCGGCTGTATCTGTCGCGCCAGTTGTTCGAAGAGGCCGTGCACGTCCAGTTCTATCTGACGCTGCTGGACACCTATCTCCCCGACCCCGAGGATCGCACGGCAGCCTTCGCGGCGGTCGAGAACATCCCGTCGATCCGGGAGAAGGCGCAGTTCTGCTTCAAGTGGATGGACTCCGTGGAGACCATCGACCGGCTGGAGACGAAGTCGGACCGCCGGCGCTTCCTGCTGAACCTGATCTGCTTCGCCGCCTGCATCGAGGGCCTGTTCTTCTACGGCGCCTTCGCCTATGTCTACTGGTTCCGTTCCCGCGGTCTGCTGCACGGCCTGGCCACCGGCACCAACTGGGTGTTCCGGGACGAGACGATGCACATGAACTTCGCCTTCGAGGTCGTGGACACCGTCCGCAAGGAAGAGCCGGAGCTGTTCGACGACGAGCTCCAGCAGCAGGTCACGGACATGCTGCGCGAGGCCGTGGAGGCCGAGCTGCAGTTCGGCCGGGATCTGTGCGGTGACGGCCTGCCGGGCATGAACACCGAGTCGATGCGCGAGTACCTGGAGTGCGTCGCCGACCAGCGCCTCACCCGGCTCGGCTTCGCCCCTGTGTACGGCTCGCAGAACCCGTTCTCGTATCTGGAGCTGCAGGGCGTCCAGGAGTTGACGAACTTCTTCGAGCGCCGCCCGTCGGCCTACCAGGTGGCTGTCGAGGGCTCCGTCGGTTTCGACGACGACTTCTGATCACCCGGAACCACCGGCGCGGCCCGCACCTCGCACGGGGGAGGTGCGAGCCGCCCCGGTTCAGATGCCGCAGCTCGACGCGGACCAGAACCGGCTGCTCCGGTGGTCGACGTGGGTGTGGTCGCTGTGGCCCGGGTAGCCGGGACCGAGGATGCCGTTGAAGCCGTGGTTGCGCGCCTGCTGGGCGAGCTTGCACAGCGAGTGCGGCCCGGCGCCGAGGTCGGCGGCGTCGCCGTACAGATGACGACTGTTGGAGGCGCCGCCGACCGCGCTGTTGCATGCCTGCGAGCGGAAGCCGCTGGTCACCCTGATGGGCTGGTCGCCGAGCGCGTGGCGCAGCGCCTCCAGTTTCCACATGGTGCGCAGGGCGTTGGACTTGGCGGTCGCCGCGCTGACGGCGCCGCCGGCCCAGGTGGTGTTGCAGTCGTTGAGTTCGGCGTAGCTGAAGTGGGCGGGCGTGCAGTCGCTGTCCTGCAGCGCGTAGATCTTGCTGAAGGTGGCGGGGCCGGCGACGCCGTCGGCGCCGAGTCCGTAGGCGGACTGGAAGCGCTTGACCGCGGCCGCGGTGGCGGGGCCGTAGTCGCCGTCGATGGCGAGCACGCCGCCGCTGCCGGGGTAGCCGGCGACCCTGATCTGGAGCTGTGTGACGTCGGCGCCGGAGGCTCCCTGGGAGAGGGTGCGCGACCAGGTGTAGCAGTCGTCGGCCTGGGCGGAACCTGCCGTGGCGACGACCCCGGCCAGCCCGGCAGCCATGAGCATGACAATAGCCAGCAGAAGTCGTGCGGTACGTCTGAGCATTGCGCCTCCATGCCGTGGGAGCGGTGTACCCAGAGACTGGCCGCCCTGTCGACGCGCGTCAACAGCGCCCGGGCTGCCGTCATTTGTCGGTCCAATGACGACTCGATGACCTGCCGGCGGCGCAACAGGGCCCCGCTCGGATGCGAAGTCGAAAACGAGCGGGGCCCGGCTGCGCGGCGAATCAGTCGTTGGGCACGACCGAGTACCGCGGAGTGCCCTCCGCCATCTGCCGGAGCGCGTCCTTGCGCTCGCGCTTGGAGAGCCGGTCGATGTAGAGGTACCCGTACAGGTGGTCCGTCTCGTGCTGCAGGCAGCGCGCGAAGTAGCCGGTGCCGCGCACCTTGATCGGGTTGCCCTGGGCGTCCTGCCCGCGCACCACCGCGTAGTCGGGGCGGGCCAGCGAGGCATAGGCCGTCGGGACGGACAGGCAGCCCTCGTTGGAGTCGTCGAGGACCCGCTGGTCGGGAGCCAGCTCCTCCAGCACCGGGTTGCAGACGACGCCGGTGTGCCGCGCACCCTCGTCGTCCGGGCAGTCGTAGACGAAGACCTTCAGGTCCACGCCGATCTGGTTGGCGGCCAGGCCCACGCCCTCCGCCGCCTTCTGGCTGGCGAACATGTCGTCGATGAGCGCGGCGAGCTTGTCGTCGAACTCGGTGACGTCCTTGCACTCCTTGTGCAGAACCGGGTTGCCGACGACCGTGATCGGGCGCGCGGTGCCGCGCTCGCGGTACGCCAGCTCGCGCTCCTCGCAGTTCTCCGTGTCCACGACGAAGCCGTCGTTCACCTGCTCGTCCGTCTCCTGCTGCGACTGCTGCGACGCCATGTCAGCCGTACGCCTTCCTCAGTACCGATCCCTGGCCCGTTGCCCGGTCACCTACGTGTCCGTACAGCCTACGGGCAGGCGTCAGCAGACTTCCTCGAGATCCCGCCACTCACGGGAGTCCGGGCTGTCGGCGACCCAGCCGTCCAGCAGGCCCCGCACCAGGCCGGCGGGGGCCGCGATCCCGCACTCGCGCTCCGGCGACCAGAGATCCCCGCCCGTACGGTGTCCGAGCGGTCCCGGGTGGCCCGGCTCGCTGTGGTCGTGCGGGTCGAGGTGCTCGCCCTCGCCCTCCGCGCTCGGCATGCTGCCCTCCGAACAGGCCCGGCACAACAGCCGCACCGAGGACGACCAGTCCTCCGCGGCGAAGCCGGCGTCGGCCGCCAGCCGCTCCAGGGCGTCCCGGTCGGACTCTGTGGCCGCCTCCAGCAGCACCACCCAGGTGGGGACGGGGGAAGGGGCCCACAGTTCGATCTCGTCGAAGACCGGGAACGACGGCCCGGCGGCGGTGGTGCGCTCTCCGTTCGGGACGCCGTCGTGCAGGACGACCTCGCCCCAGCGCCGCCCCGACGAGGGCAGCGGAATGGAGAGCACTTCTATCCGTGCCGGGTCGAGCCTGCGGCCCCAGACCACCTCGGCCTCGCCCTCCGGAGAGAGCCGGACCGCGGCGCTGCCCAGGTCCATGCCGGCGGGTTCGCCGTTGGCGGCGGCCGCGCCCGGGACCCTCAGCCCGTACGCCTGCCAGGCGCGGCGGGCCAGCGGCCAGTCCTGGAGGGCGGTGGCGGCGATACCGACGTTCCACCAGTCGGGGGCGCCGGTCTCCTTGTCCAGCAGGGCGACCGCCCGCAGCCCCGCGGCGCGGGCCTGCTCCCAGTCGTGCCGGAACTTGTGCAGCAGCGCCAGATTGAACCAGGACTCCGAGAGCCACGGCTCCAGGTCCGCCGCTCGCGTCAGCAGCGCGCCCGCGTCCTCGTACCGGCCGTCGCCGATCAGCGTGAACGCGCGGTCCGTGGCCTGCCGCCAAGAGGCGGACGGCCGATGCCGTACCTTCCCGAAGATCCTCACGATTCCCGCCTGCCGGTCGCTCGGGTCACTGCCCGGACGCATGACTGTGTGCCTGCTTCTGTGCCTTCTTTTCGCATCCAACCATGCCCGGTCGCAGGCTCGCTCATTACCCATGGGTTACCCCGGTGGGACCGCGGACAGACCGCCTCAGGCAAGGACTCTGCCCAGGACCCTGGCAAGGGATTCGACCACCTCGGGCTGGTAGTCGTGGCCCGTGCCCAGGCGCAGCCGCTCGAGAGCCGCGAGCGCCCCGCCCGCACTTCCTTCGCTTCCCCCGGCCAGATCGTCGTATGCGTTGACCGCCCGTACGATCCGGGCGGCCAAGGGCTGCTCCCGGTACGGGTCCGCCTGCTGCTCCACCACGGCGGCGACGGCAGCGGGGACCCCGGTCTGCCGGACCACGGCGCCGCCGAGCAGCGCGATGCGGCGCTGCTCGGCGGCGGGCAGCAAGGCGGTGGCGCCCTCCGGGACGGGGTCGACGAGGGACAGCTGGCCGATGTCGTGCATCAGCGCCGCGTACTCCAGCACGGTCAGTTCGGGACCGGACAGGCCCATGTCGCGACCGACGGCCGTGCTGAGCGCCGCGACCCGGTGGGCGTGGCCCGGCCGGGTGTAGCCGGCGACCTCGGTCGCGCGGGCCAGGGAGGCGATGGTCTGCCCGTAGGTGGTCCGCACGGCCGCGTACCGCCGGAACGACAGCTGGGTGAGCAGCAGCGGCACGCAGAACACGGGCAGCGCCCACAGGCCGGCGACGGCCACGGCGAGGGCCATGACGGCGCCCGTCGCGCAGACGGCGGACCCGATCCCCAGCAGCGCCCGCAGTTCGTCACGGAGCAGCGGCCCGAACGGGACGGGAGCGCCGCCGGCTCGTCCGAGGCCGCTGGGCAGCGTGCGGGCGCGCCGCATCGCGGCGGCCAGCACGGCGTCGCACAGGGCGGTGAGCACGAGCAGGACCAGCAGGAAGAGCGCGTAGTACGGTCCGTGGCCCAGCCGGAGGTCCAATGCGCCGGAGATGTACAGCGGTTGGAAGCACACCGCGGCGAAGGCGACGGTCAGCACCCGCCGCGCCACATGATCGAGCGCGGGTCCTCGCCCACGGGCGACGTGCGGCACGGCGCCGACGAGTGCAGCGGCGGCGACGACGGCCACGACCTGGAAGGCACCATGCCCCGTCGGCTCCCCGGCGCACTCGCCGAGCAGGGCGTACGCGAGCGCGCCCGCCGCCCCGAGCGGAGCGGGCTCCCGAACCCCGAGCCCCTCGAGCACCGCAGGCTCCGCCGCCCTCGGCACGGCCTCCCAGCGGGCGAGCTCCCCGAGTGCGATGAACACTCCGAAGGCGAGGGCGTTCCCCGGCTGCACCAGCCCGTGGACGACGACCCAGACGAGAGCGGTCGCGGTCACGGCGACCGCGGCCGCGTGGACGGCGTGCACGACGCCCCCGGCCCGGCAGGCCCGGAGGCCGTTCACGCGCGGCTGCCGCTCAACCTGTCCGTAGCTGATGCGAAGCCCCTGTCTCCGGTGTCCGCGGCAGCAGGGGCGGGCCCACGGGCACCGCCTCCTCGTCCGACATCACCGATGTCCGCCACCCGTGCCGCTCCAGCGCCCGCACCAGCGCCCGCACCATCCGTGGATCGAACTGCGTGCCCGCGCACCGCTCCAGCTCTTCGAGCGCGACCGCCACCGGCCGCGCACGCCGATAGGAACGGGTGGACGTCATCGCGTCGAACGCGTCCGCGACCGCCACCACACGCGCGAACTCGGGGATCTGGCTGCCGACGAGACCGTACGGGTAGCCGCTGCCGTCCATCCGCTCGTGGTGGTGCAGGATCGCGGCGCGTGCCTCACCGAGGAAGCCGATGCCGCGCACCATCTCGTGCCCGTACTCCGGATGCAGTTCGATCACCCGCCGTTCCTCCGGGGTCAGCGGCCCCTCCTTGCGCAGCACCCTCGTCGGCACCCCGAGCTTGCCCACGTCGTGCAGGATCCCGGCGAACCGGACGACCTCCACGCGCTCTTCCTCCATGCTCAGCTCCCGGGCGATCAGCACCGAGGCCCGCCCGACCCGTTCGCTGTGCCCGCGCGTGTACCGGTCCTTGATGTCGACGGCCTGCACCAGCGCCCGGATCGTCGCCTGGTGGGCGGCGCGCTCGCGGTGGTACTGGGCGAAGATCCAGCAAGAGATGTACATGGGCAGCAGCACGAAGAGGGCGGACAGCGGCCCGTACGGACTGCCCCACAGCACCGCCATCATCAGTCCGGCGAGCCCGTGCACACAGTGCGGGGCGGGGGACGCGAGCGAGAACCCCCGCCACGCACCGCGCCACGGAACCCGTTCCGCCGTCGCGCGGATGGCGCCGTCCAGGAGGGTCAGCAGCAGACAGAAGGCGAGCGCACCGGCGAGCGCCGGCACCAGCGCGTACGGGAAGTCCGGTGCGCTCGCAGCCCGTTCACCACCGAGCAGCAGATACGCATGGGCGGCCGCCCATGTCGCGAGCGCGAGCTGCGCCGCTCGCCAGACCCGTCGGGCAGCGGCAGGCGGACCGTCCACCTGCCCGAGGAGCGCGCCGGGCAGGGGTACGAACGCGGCCGCCGCGGGCGGCAGCAGAAATGCCGCGGCGAGCAGCACCGGGAAGAACGTGCCCGCCCCCACGGGGACGGAGTCACCGAGTTGGCGGCAGCGCGCGGGGAGCTCGCACCCGGCGTACAGGCCGGTGAGCAGCAGGACCGTGCTCCATGGCGTCGCGGCGGCGGAGCCCGTCGACACGACCGGGGCCATGGCGGCGACGGCGCACAGGGCCGCGGCGGCGATGCAGGCGCGCGCTGCCGTCGGTATGCCCGTCACTGGCTCGCACCCTCCTCAGCGCCCTCCTCGAAGCAGCGCCACGCTAGCGAGTCGGGACGTCAGGGGAGGCAGTACACCGGGCATTCGCACATACGGGTGACATGGGAGCGAAACAGGGTGGACGAACGCAGAAGGTGGGGCGCGGTTCCCGCGGCGCACCTTCTGCGCGTTCTGTGCGTTCCCGTGCCGACGGCCCTACTCCTGGGCGGTCGCCACGTCACTGGTCGCCACATCACCGTCGGGCACGGCCTGCCCCGACCGGATCAGGTCGATGCGCCCCATGACCTTGGCCCGCAGGTCGCTGGGCACGTCGTCCTGCCCGCAGCACCGCTTGACCAGCTTCTTCACGGCCTGCTCCAGGCCGTACTTCTCCAGGCACGGCGAGCACTCCTCGAAGTGCACCTCGAACTTCGTGCAGTCGCTGTCGGGCATCTCATGGTCGAGAAACTCGTAGAGATGGTCCAGGACTTCCGAGCAGTCCGTCTCGTGCGGCTCTCCGCAGCTCATGAGCCCGAGCCTTTCGCGTCGTGCGACTCCCCCGCACCGGCCGGGACGAGCCCGCGCTCGCGGGCGTAGTCCTCGAGCATGCCGCGCAGTTGGCGGCGGCCACGGTGCAGGCGGGACATCACCGTACCGATGGGTGTTCCCATGATGTCCGCGATCTCCTTGTACGCAAAGCCCTCTACGTCGGCAAGATAAACCGCGATCCGGAACTCCTCGGGGATCGCCTGCAGCGCTTCCTTGACGTCCGAATCCGGCAGATGGTCGAGGGCCTGCGACTCGGCGGAGCGCAGCCCGGTCGACATGTGCGACTCGGCGCGCGCGAGCTGCCAGTCCTCGATCTCCTCCGCTGCGCTGCGCTGGGGCTCACGCTGCTTCTTGCGGTAGGAGTTGATGAACGTGTTCGTCAGGATCCGGTACATCCACGCCTTGAGGTTGGTGCCCTCACGGAACTGGTGGAAGGACCCGTACGCCTTCGCGTACGTCTCCTGCACAAGATCCTCGGCATCGGCGGGATTGCGCGTCATGCGCAGTGCGGCCGAGTACATCTGGTCCAGATAGCCGAGAGCGTCCCGCTCGAAGCGGGCGTTGCGCTCGACGGTCGTCTCCTCGGACTTCTGCGCCTGACCGTCGTCGGTCCCTGCGTCGGTCCCAGCGACCGGACCCACCTCCTCCAACGCTGTGGTGGGGCCGAATGCGGACCCACTCGAATCGGAGAATAGTCGACCTTGGTGGCCCGGGCGCTGCCGATTCACATCAGCCGCCGCCGAAGCCGCCCCGGTCTTGCCCGACGACAGCACCGTCCACTCGAGCTCTGTGCTGCGCTCGGCTGTCGGGCAGAAGGTCGTACCCATGCGGCGGACTCCCTACTCACGCTCCGTACTGACATCCGCCACAACAGCCGGGACCCTGGTGTCATTCCCGGAGCTGCTGTGTCCACTGCGTCACAGCGTCCGTGATCGTGCGGAGAGTCTCGGCCTCCTCGATCCCGGCCCGCTTCGGCACGGCGAATCCGTGATCGGCGTACGGCACTTCCGCGAGCTCGTACACCCCTTCGGGAAACTCCTCCGGCTTCCCGAAGGGGTCGGCGCCGCCCTGGACGACCAGCGTCGGAACCCCCGCACCGAGGAGCTCGTCTGCGCGGGACTTCTCCGGCCGGCCGGGCGGGTGCAGCGGAAAACTCAGCGCGAGCACGCCCGCGGCGCCGAGCTCGACGGCGGTCCGGCAGGCCACCCGGGCGCCGGCGCTGCGTCCACCGGCGACGACGGGCGGCCCCTTCTTCGCGAGCACCGGCCAGAGGTCCCGCCACCCGGCGTCCAGAGTCTTCGGCGCCGGCGCGAGCTTCTTACCGGCGACGCGCCACGGCTGCTCGACGAGCGCGACGGTGACGCCGTGGCGTGGCAGCACGGTGGCGATGGCCTGCAGGTCCCGCGCCTCGATCCCGCCGCCGGCGCCATGTCCGAGCGCGAGCACGAGGCCGGCACCCTTGCCCACGTGCCAGGTGATCCGAGCGTCTTTGCCCCCGACAGCGACGATCTCTCTGCGCTCCATCCGGCCATTCTCCCCCGGCCGGAGGACTGTGTTTCCCCGCCGCGCGGGGTCAGAACAGCATCGCTTCCTCCGGCCCCGCGAGCTCCTCCAGCAGCTCCGGCCCGTTGTTGCGCACGTTGCTCACCGCCGTCGTCACCGCGTAGGCCCGCATCAGCCCGCCCGGCGGCGGCTCCAACAGCGACCGCAGCTCGTCGGGGTCGGTCCTGGACGGGTCCAGCCACGTGTCCCACCGCTCCTGCGTCAGCATCAGCGGCATCCGCGGATGAATGTCCGACAGCGATCGCGGCCCCTCGGCCGGGGCCACTCCCAGCGGCCCCGTCTCCGCCTCCGTCGTGATCACGGAGCAGGTCGCCCACCACGCCCGGGGGTGGTCGTCCGGCAGTGTCCGGTCGCGCCAGAACTCGTAAAGGCCCGCCATCGCGAAGACCGACCCGTCCGACGGCGTCACGAAGTACGGCTGCTTCTTCGGCCGCTTCTTCTTCCCCTCGACCTCGAGCTCCCGCTCTGCCGCCCCGGTCACCCACTCGTAATAGCCGTCGGCAGGAAGGATGCAGCGCCGGGAGACGAAGGGCCTGCGGAACGACGGCTTCTCGTGCACCGTCTCGGCACGCGCGTTGATCATCCGCGCCGCGCCCTCCGGCGACTTCGCCCAGGACGGCACGAGCCCCCACTTCAGGGTGCGCAGCTGGCGAACCGGACGGCGGTCGTCGGCGTCCTTAAGAGGGCGTTCGAGAACCGCGTAGACCTCTTTTGTGGGGGCCACGTTCCAGTCGGGCGCCAGCGTCTCCTCCGGCTCCCATTTCTCGACCTCGAAGAGCCCCACGAGATCCTCGGACCTACGACTCGCTGCATACCGTCCGCACATAAGTGCCAGACTGCCACTTCCGTACGCCGTCCGAGGGAGCCGCCCGCGAAATGGTCACCACACACGCCGGCGCAGCGAACGCGCCGCTCACCGACCTGTGGGACCGCGTCTTCGGTACCCAGAGCGCCCCGGAGCCGTGGCTCGTCGCCGTTACCGGGCTCGTCGCGCTCGCCGCCGTCATGCCCAATTTTCTGTGGCGGCTGACGCGGAACGCGGTCACGATCGCCCACGAGGGCGGCCACGGACTCGTGGCGCTGGTCACAGGCCGCAAGCTGCAGAGCATCCGGCTGCACTCCGACACCAGCGGTCTGACCGTCAGCCGCGGCAAGCCGACCGGCATCGGGATGATCCTGACCGCCGCCGCGGGCTACACCGCCACCCCGCTCCTCGGCCTCGGCGGCGCCTGGCTGCTGGCCGCGCACCACATCACGCTGCTGCTGTGGCTGGCGACCGCGCTGCTGCTCGCGCTGCTGCTGATGGTGCGCAACGCCTACGGGGTGCTGACCGTGACCGTCACCGGCGCGGCGTTCCTGCTGGTGTCGTGGCTGACGGAGCCCGGCGTGCAGTCCGTCTTCGCGTACACGGCCGTGTGGTTCATGCTGCTCGGCGGCGTACGGCCGGTCTTCGAGCTCCAGTCCAAGCGGCGGCACGGCGGCGCCCCCGACTCGGACGCCGACCAGCTCGCCAGGCTCACCCATGTGCCGCCGGCGATCTGGCTCTTCTTCTTCCACGCGGTCGCGCTCTGCTCGCTGATCGGCGGCGGGCGCTGGCTGCTCGGTCTGTGAGGTGTGTGAGGTCTGTGCGGCGGGGCCGCCGTCTGCTCGCTCTGTGAGACGGGGCCACCCGCCGTCCTGCCGTGCGCCCTACCACGCCGCCGTTACGCCCCGGTTTCCCCATATCTGATCAAGATCTGCGCTCGCCCCGAGCCACTAAAGTGATGGCCATGACCGAAAGCACCGTGCACCCCGCCCTCTGGCCTGCCCCCCTCGCGACCGGAGCCGTCGAAGCGACGGTCACCGTGCCCGGTTCGAAATCAGTGACCAACCGCGCTCTGGTGCTGGCCGCGCTCGCCGCGGAGCCGGGCTGGCTGCGCCGTCCGCTGCGCTCGCGCGACACCCTGCTGATGTCCGCTGCCCTGCAGGCGATGGGCGTGGGCATCGAGGAGACCGTCTCGTCCAGCACCACCGGCGGCACCGACGAGGAAAAGGCCGCCGTCGCGGCGGGCGAGGCCTGGAGGGTAATCCCCTCCGGCCTGCACGGCCCGGCCACCGTCGATGTCGGCAACGCAGGCACGGTGATGCGCTTCCTGCCGCCCGTCGCCGCCCTCGCCGACGGCCCGATCCGCTTCGACGGCGACCCGCGTTCGTACGAGCGCCCCCTGAACGGTGTCATCGACGCGCTGCGCACCCTCGGCGCCCGGATCGACGACGACGGCCGCGGCTCGCTGCCGATGACCGTGCAGGGCGGCGGCGCCCTGGAGGGCGGGCCGGTGCGGATCGACGCCTCGTCGTCGTCCCAGTTCGTCTCCGCCCTGCTGCTCTCCGCGCCCCGCTTCAACCAGGGCGTCGAGGTGCGACACGTCGGCGGCCGGCTGCCCTCCATGCCCCACATCCGGATGACCGTGGACATGCTCCGCGCCGTGGGCGCCCAGGTCGACGAGCCCGAGACCGGCGGCGAGCCGGACGTCTGGCGCGTGTCGCACAGCGCGGTGCTCGGCCGCGACCTGACGATCGAGCCCGACCTGTCCAACGCCCAGCCGTTCCTGGCGGCGGCGCTGGTGACGGGCGGCCGGGTGACGATCCCCGACTGGCCCGAGCGGACCACCCAACCCGGTGACGCGCTCCGCGAGATCTTCACCGAGATGGGCGGTTCCTGCGAACTGACGACGACGCCGAACGGCACGGCGCTGGTCTTCACCGGCAGCGGCAGCATCCACGGCATCGACGTCGACCTCGGCGAGGTCGGCGAGCTGACCCCGGGCATCGCGGCGGTCGCGGCGCTCGCCGACTCCCCCTCGACCCTGCGTGGCGTGGCGCATCTGCGGCTCCACGAGACGGACCGGCTGGCGGCCCTGACCAAGGAGATCAACGAGCTCGGCGGCGATGTCACCGAGACGGAGGACGGCCTCCACATCCGCCCGCGCCCCCTGCACGGCGGGGTCTTCCGCACCTACGACGACCACCGCATGGCGACTGCGGGCTCGGTCATCGGCCTCGCGGTGCCGGGCGTCCAGATCGAGAACGTGGCGACGACGGCCAAGACCTTGCCCGACTTCCCGCAGATGTGGGCCGAAATGCTCGGGGCCTGACGTCATGCGCCGCTACGGCAAGCACACCGACGAGGACGACATCCGGTCCCGCCCCAACCGCAAGGGCAACCGGCCCCGGACCAACATCCGTCCCAAGCACGAGGACGCCCTGGAGGGCATGGTCCTCACCGTCGACCGCGGCCGGCTGACCTGCCTCGTCGGGCATCGGGTGATCACCGCGATGAAGGCCCGTGAGCTGGGCCGTAAGGCGGCCGTCGTCGGGGACCGTGTCGGCATCGTCGGCGATCTCTCCGGCGACAAGGACACTCTGGCGCGGATCGTGCGCATCGAGCCCCGGTCGTCGGTGCTGCGCCGCACGGCCGACGACGACGATCCGTTCGAGCGCGTGGTCGTCGCCAACGCCGACCAGCTCGCCATCGTCACCGCACTCGCCGATCCCGAGCCGCGCCCGCGTCTGATCGACCGCTGCCTGGTGGCCGCGTACGACGGCGGGCTCGAGCCGCTCCTCGTCCTGACCAAGTCCGACCTCGCCTCGCCCAGCGAGCTGCTGGAGATGTACGGGGCGCTCGGTGTCCCTTATGTGGTGACCACCCGTGAGGAGTTCGTCGACGGCCTTGCCGCGGACCGCGTCCGGGAGTATCTGGTCGGGCGGACGACCGCCTTCGTCGGGCACTCGGGGGTCGGAAAGACGACCCTGGTCAACGCCCTGGTCCCGGAGGAGAGGCGACGGACGACCGGCCTCGTCAACGCGGTCACGGGACGCGGCCGGCACACCACGACCTCCGCGCTCGCCCTTCCGCTCGCCGACAAGCAGGGCGGCTGGGTGATCGACACCCCGGGCGTGCGCTCCTTCGGGCTGCACCATGTCGACCCGTCCCGGGTCATCAACGCGTTCCCGGATCTGGTCCCCGGCACGGAGGGCTGTCCGCGCGCCTGCAGTCACGACGAGCCGGACTGCGCCCTCGACACGTGGGTGGCAGAAGGCCACGCCGATCCGGCCCGGCTCTACTCGCTGCGCCGGCTGCTCGCCACCCGCGAACGACGGGAAGGCGACTGAGCGATCCACGTTTGCCGTCCGCGACTCCTGGCAAGTGCATAATCGCACCGAGTCGGACGAGAAGTTCCGGCCCGATTCCGTATCGGACCGAGCCGTCCCGGACCGAGCAGTCATCGACGACGTGGGAGGCCCCGGACCAATGGCGTGGCTGCTGGTTGTGGTTGCCGGACTTCTCGAAACGGGCTTCGCGGTCTGCCTCAAGCTGTCGCACGGCTTCACGCGGCTGTGGCCCACGATCGCCTTCGCCGTGTTCGCCCTGGGCAGCTTCGGTCTGCTGACGCTGGCGCTGAAGAAGCTCGACGTGGGCCCGGCCTACGCGGTGTGGACCGGGATCGGCGCCGCCGGTACCGCGATCTACGGCATGGTTTTCCTCGACGACCTGGTATCCGTCCTCAAGATCGTCTCGATCACGCTGGTAATCGTCGGCGTCATCGGTCTGCAGCTCTCGGGCTCGTCGCACTGAGCCGATCGGCTGCCGGGCTCGTCACACGGCCCGCGTCGGCCCTCGCCGCACCGACCGCGTGGGCTCTCGGGCTCGTCACACGGGCCGCCTCGGCTGCCGGGCTCGTCACACCGGCCCCGTCGCACACGGCCTCCCGCACCAGCTGTGCGACGCTCCCGCCGACGGGTGTGGCCACGGGTGCGACGACATAGGAGAGCGCGAGCCGTACCGCGAGTTCGCAGCGCTGCGGGAGGTCGGCCGGTTCGTCGGCCGCACGCCCGTCCCGGATGCTTCGCCCACGGCGCAGGCTCGCCAGCGACCTGTCCCGCACCGCGGCGACCAGCTCGGCCGGAAGCGGCGGTCGCGCGTCCGCTCGCCGCTGCGCCGGCACCCCGGAGAGCGCGGCCCCGCTGCGGACCGGCCTCGGCACCGGCAGCCGCTCCTCCCAGCAGCCGGTGAGCAGGGCGCGCAGCACGGGCCGCGCCCGCGCCTCGCCGACGGTCCATTCGGCGACGGACACGAGCCGGTCGTCGGCGTCGGCGCTCTGGCCGAGGAGCCGTTCCACGCCACGCAGATACGAGTCGGCCTCGCGGCGCACGAGGGCGCGGGCGAGGCCGTCCTTGCTGCCGAACTCGTTGTAGAGGGTCTGGCGGGAGACGCCGGCGGCGGAGGCGACGTCGACCATGCGCACCCCGGACCACGGCAGGTCGCGCAGCGCCGCGAGAGCGGCGTTCAGCAGTGACTCCCGCGCTGCAGGCATGGGCGCCTCCCCGGCAGAGCAACTCCGGTCACAGGGTTGACGGGCAGCCCTGCACTGTCAAGAGACGCAACACGCGGTGGCGGCCGGCGGGGACGACACCGTGCCCCTGGCGGAGAAGTGCCCGCAGGGCCGCCACGGCCGCCCAGGAGGGGACGGACCCATCCCCGATAGAGTGGCTGACATGCCCGACTACCACGATGATCTGCGCCTCGCCCATGTCCTCGCGGATGCCGCCGACGCCACCACCATGGAGCGGTTCAAGGCTCTTGACCTCAAGGTCGAGACCAAGCCGGACATGACTCCGGTGAGCGAGGCCGACAAGGCGGCCGAGGAACTGATCCGCGGGCAGCTGCAGCGGGCACGGCCCCGCGACGCGATCCTCGGCGAGGAGTTCGGCATCGAGGGCACGGGTCCGCGCCGCTGGGTCGTCGACCCGATCGACGGCACCAAGAACTACGTGCGCGGCGTGCCGGTCTGGGCGACTCTGATCGCGCTGATGGAGGCGGGCGAGGGCGGCTACCAGCCGGTGGTGGGTGTGGTGTCGGCCCCGGCTCTCGGCCGGCGCTGGTGGGCGGCGAAGGGCGCGGGCGCGTACACCGGCCGGAGCCTGACCTCCGCGACGCGACTGCATGTGTCCAAGGTGGAGCGCATCCAGGATGCCTCGTTCGCCTACTCGTCCCTGTCGGGCTGGGAGGCGCAGGGTCGTCTCGACGGCTTCATGGACCTGACGCGGGCGGTCTGGCGCACCCGGGGCTACGGCGACTTCTGGCCCTACATGATGGTCGCTGAAGGCTCGGTGGACATCTGCGCCGAGCCGGAACTGTCGCTGTGGGACATGGCGGCGCCGGCGATCGTGGTGCAGGAGGCGGGCGGCTCGTTCACGGGCCTCGACGGGCGGGAGGGCCCGCACAGCGGCAATGCCGCGGCGTCGAACGGGCTCCTCCACCACGAACTCCTGGGCTACCTCAACCAGCGGTACTGACCGACTTCGACCGGCGTCACCGGACTGCCGCGACCAGCGTCACGAGCGGCCTCGACGCGCCGTTCGGGGGGCGTACGCCGGCCCCTCAGCAGGCGCGCGTGCCGGCCGAAGAGGCCGCGCACGCCCCCTTGCCGCCTTCGCCCGGTACTGCGACTCTGAGAGTCCCCCCACTTGTGAACTTGTGAATCGGTTCTCGAACGGCCGATCACCAAGGAGGTGGCTCCCTTCATGCTCGTCCGTGACGCCATGAGCACGGTGGTCCTCACCATCGGCCCCGCACACACGCTCCGCCAAGCAGCCCGGCTGATGGCCGCGCGCCGTGTGGGCGCGGCCGTGGTCCTCGACTCCGACTCGAGCCTCGGCATCCTCACCGAGCGCGACATCCTCAACTCCGTGGGCCTGGGGCAGGACCCCGACCTCGAGACCGCCGGCGCCCACACCACCACCGACGTCGTCTTCGCCGCCCCTGCCTGGACCCTGGAGGAGGCGGCCGAGACAATGGCGCACGGCGGTTTCCGCCATCTGATCGTGATGGACGGCGACGGCCCTGTCGGCATCGTCTCCGTCCGCGACATCATCCGCTGCTGGGTCCCGGCCAGGCGCCGCGCAGCCGCATAGGCGCCCGCTCTCCGCGCACAACCGAAGCTTTGGCGCGCACGCGGAAGGGGCCGGATCCCGTGAGGGTCCGGCCCCTTCTTCTACGACAAGCAGGGCTTCAGCCGCGCAGGGCCTGGACCGCGGCCTCGAGCCGCTTGCCGAAGTCGCCGTCCGCCTGGCGGAAGTTGTTGATCGCCCGCTCGGCGATGTCGTCACGCGACACCTTGGCGATGAACTGCGAGAGGTTGCCGATCAGGCGCTCCTTCTCGTCCTCGGACATGAGGCGGTAGAGGTTGCCGGCCTGGACGAAGTCGTTGTCCTCGGCGTGCGACGGAGCCGCGTGGTCACCCGTCGACCCGGAAACGGGCGTGGGCTGCCACAGCGCGCGGTCCGTCTGGTACGGGCCGCCAAAGCTGTTCGGTTCGTAGTTCTTCGCGCCCTTGTGACGGCCGTCGTACAGGAAACCGTCGCGGGAGTTGGTGCGCGCCTCCGTGGCATGCGGGCGGTTCACCGGCAGATGGTCGGCGTTGATGCCGACGCGGTAGCGGTGGGCGTCGCCGTACGCGAACAGACGGCCCTGGAGCATCTTGTCCGGGGAGGGGCCGATACCCGGCACGAAGTGGGCGGGGCTGAAGATCGACTGCTCGACCTCGGCGAAGATGTTCTCCGGGTTGCGGTTGAGCTCCAGCTTGCCGATCTCGATGGGCGGGTAGTCCTCGTGCGGCCACACCTTGGTGAGGTCGAACGGGTTGAAGCGGTAGGTGGCCGCCTCCGCCGCCGGCATGATCTGCACCTGCACGGTCCAGGTCGGGAAGTCACCGCGCTCGATGGCCTCACGCAGGTCGCGCTGGTGCGAGTCCGGGTCCACGCCGGAGAGGCGGTTGGCCTCGTCGGTGGAGAGGTTCTTGATGCCCTGGTCGGTCTTGAAGTGGTACTTGACCCAGAAGACCTCGCCGGCCTCGTTGTTCCACTGGTACGTGTGGGAGCCGTAGCCGTTCATGTGGCGGTACGAGGCGGGGATGCCGCGGTCACCGAACAGCCAGGTCACCTGGTGTGTGGACTCGGGCGACAGACCCCAGAAGTCCCAGACGTTGTCCGCCTCCTGCGAGCCGGTGTACGGGTCGCGCTTCTGCGTGTGGATGAAGTCCGGGAACTTGATGGCGTCCTTGATGAAGAACACCGGGGTGTTGTTGCCGACGAGGTCGTAGTTGCCCTCTTCGGTGTAGAACTTCAGCGCCCAGCCGCGCGGGTCACGGACGGCGTCCGCCGCGCCGAGGTTGCCGGCGACGGTCGAGAAGCGCAGGAACGTCTCGGTCTGCTTGCCGACCTCGGAGAGGAACCCGGCACGGGTCCACTGCGAGACGTCACGGGTCAGCGTGAAGGTGCCGTAGGCGCCGGCGCCACGCGCGTGGACGACACGCTCCGGGATGCGCTCCCGGTTGAAGTGCGCGAGCTTCTCGAGCAGCAGCTGGTCCTGGACCAGCACCGGTCCGCCGACGCCCGCAGTCTCGCTGTTCTGGTTGTCGGCGACCGGAGCCCCGGCCTCCGTGGTGAGCGGTCCCTGCGTCACGTGCGCCTCCTGCGTCATGTACTGCCCAGTTGTCTTCCGGCGCAGCCCTGCCCTTGGCCTGCGCCGTACTCGATCCTACGATGGACTTTGTCTAAGTCAAGTGAACATCCAAAGTCACACCCGTTCGGGACTCGGTCCCACCACTGTTAGGCTGGCCCCATGAGTGACCTGTTGGAACGCCTTCGCGGACGCGGCTGGCGCATGACCGCACAGCGGCGTGTGGTGGCCGAGGTCCTCGACGGCGAGCACGTCCACCTGACCGCCGACGAGGTGCACGCACGCGCGGTGAAGCGACTGCCCGAGATCTCCCGGGCGACCGTTTACAACACCTTGGGCGAACTGGTCAGCCTCGGCGAGGTTCTCGAGGTGTCCACCGACCGTCGCGCCAAGCGGTACGACCCGAACGCGCACCAGCCGCACCAGCACCTGGTGTGCGCCAACTGCGGCGCGATCCGCGACGTACACCCGGTGGGCAACCCGCTGGCCGACCTCCCGGACACCGAGCGCTTCGGCTTCACGATCTCCGACGTCGAGGTCACTTACCGCGGCACCTGCCCCAACTGCGCTGCCGCGTAGGGTCTTTCGTCTGCCTGGCCCGCGAGCCCGGCGTGATCCGAACGAGAGGCCCCAGCTCACACGCGTACGGCGAGGCCCCCGATGCTCCGGCATCGGGGGCCTCGCCCATGTACCGCCCGATGTTTCTCGCGCCCGACATGATGGGCGTCCCAACCTGCAAACGCCGAAGGCCCGGATCCTTGAGGATCCGGGCCTTCGGTTTCAGTAGCGGGGACAGGATTTGAACCTGCGACCTCTGGGTTATGAGCCCAGCGAGCTACCGAGCTGCTCCACCCCGCGTCGGTGAACACAACATTACGGTACCCCGCCGACCAGCGCAAATTCCTTAAGCCGTGAGCTCCTGGAGCAGAGCCTCCCGCAGCCGAGCCGCCCGCTCCGTCACCTCGGCAGGCCCCAACTCGACGGCCCTGGTGCACCAGCGCTGCCCCTCGGCAAGCTCTCCCCTGCGGGCGGCGAGCAGCGCGATGCGCAGTGCGGCCCGGCCGTGCCCCGCCCGCGCGGCGCGGGCCCACCACAGAGCGGCCTCACGCTCGCTGCCCTCGCGGGCCAGGAGCAGCCCGAGGTTGAAGGCACCGCTGCGGCTGCCCGCCTCTGCCGCCTCCCGGTACCAGCGCGCGGCGTCCGTCATGTCGCCGCGGGACGCGGCGAGCATGCCGACACGCACCTGGGCACGGCGGTGCCCCTGCTCGGCGGCGCGCTCGTACCACTCCTCGCACTCGCTCTTCTCGGCCATCGGCTCGCCGAGGGCATGCGGACCGGGCGCCGGGCGCCGGGCGTCCAGCACGGTGGCGAGCCGGAAGGCCGCCTCCGCACTGCCGCCGCCCGCGGCGCAGCGCAGGTGACGCTCGGCACCCTGCTCGTCGCCGTCCCTGAGCAGGGCCATGCCCACCTGGAGCGCCGCCTCCGTGTGCCCGGCGGCCGCAGCGTGCTCGTACCAGGAGAGCGCCGTGCGGTCGTCGTCACGGCCGGCGTGGAGGATGCCCAGGTTGAACGCGGCGTCGACACTGCCGGCCTCGGCGGCCTTGGAGAACCACGGCTCCGCGCCGACCGGGTCGCCGGCCTGCAGCAGCAGGACGGCGAGCGCGTTCGCCGCCTCGCGGTGACCCGCGTAGGCAGCGCGGCGGTACCACTGCTCGGCCTGGGCCGTGCGGTCCTGGGCGGCGCAGAGCAGCCCCAGGTTGTACGCACCGTTGACGTCACCCGCGTCCATCGCTGCGCGGTACCAGCGCTCTGCGGTCTGCTGCTCCCCGCGTGCGGCGTGCAAGGCGCCGAGGGCGTTGGCGGCGTTGCCGTCGCCGTCCTGGGCAGCACGCAGCCACCACACGGCGGCGCTCTCCTCGTCACCGGCGTCGCGCAGCAGGAATGCGAGCGCGCAGGCGGCACGGGCCTCGCCGTCCTTGGCGGACGTCAGGTACCACCGCCCGGCCTCCTTGAGTTCGCCGCGCTTCTCCAGGATCGCCCCGAGGTGCAGGGCGGCCCGCCGGTGTCCTCGCGCGGCAGCCTGGCGGTACCACTGGGCGGCCTCGTCGATCAGGCCGGAATGAGCCGCAGGCGGGGTACCCGAGCCCGTGCCGGAGGTGCCCATGCCGGATGTGTCGGCTCCGGTGGCACGGTCCGCGCGCGCCCGGCGCCCGGCCCGGCCCGGCTCATCGGCACCGGCACGGCCCGCTTCCTCGGCGTCGGCGAGCGTGCGCAGGGCCGCGTCCGTCTGCCAGACGTGACCGGTCCGCTCCGCGTCGGACGCACCGACACCGCGGGCCGCGTCGTCTCGAGCCGTACCCGCGCTGCGGGCGCCGGGGCCCGCACCCGCACGGGCGCCGCCCGTCGGTGCTTCCCCGGACCGCGGCCCCGGCAGGCTCACGCCCCGGCCGCCGTCCTCCCGCGGGAGCCGCCGCACGGGCCTCGCGGAAGCGCCGGCCTCGGCCACGTCGCTGCCGACCAGTCGGCCGGCCTCGTCGCCCGTGCGGGCCTCCTCCGCGGCCCGCCGCTCCAGAGCGCGGGCGAGGCGGTACGCCGCCTCGCGGTGGCCCTGCTCGGCCGCCGCGCGCAGCCAGCGCTCAGCGCCCACGTCACTACGGTGCTCCAGCAGGTCCGCGAGGGCGTATGCGCCCAGCGCGTGGCCCTGCTCGGCGGACTGCCGCAGCCAGTACTCGGCCGCGGGCTCGTCGCCGCGCTCGCGGAAGTGGCGCCCCAAGGCGTGCGCCGCGGCGGCCGAGCCGGCCACGGCGGCGATCCGCCACCAGCCGGCGGCCTCCTCCGCGTAGCCGCGCTGATACAGAAGCACGCCCAGGTTGTTGGCGGCGGCACGGTCGCCGTCGGCCGTCGCGCCGCGCAGGTAGGGCTCTGCTCCGTCGAGATCTCCGCGACGCAGCAGCAGGGCGCCGAGGACGCTCATGGCCGCGGTGTCACCGGCGTCGGCGGCACGCCGGTGGCGCGCCTCAGTGCCGGCGGTCTCCATGGCGTCGACGTGGTCGTCGTCGGCGCCGACATCGTTGCCGACGTGGTCCGCACGACCCACTGCGTCGGTCGCATCTGCCACGTTTCCGGCATGCGGCTGCACAAACCGCCCTGTCTCCAACAGAGTTGCCCTGTCCCCCATAAAATCCATCGTCGCACCACCTGCAACCCGCGTACACCTGGTATACCGCAGCCAGTGAGGTCACTTCAGCGTTTTGTCGACATGCCCACAGAGAGATAAGTCAAACACGTTCAGCCCCAACCAAGGGCGTACGGCACGCACTTCGGCGTCATAAGAAGCCCCAATCGGACAGCGCACGCACGAAGAGGGCCCGGATCCTGAAGGATCCGGGCCCTCTTCTTCAGTAGCGGGGACAGGATTTGAACCTGCGACCTCTGGGTTATGAGCCCAGCGAGCTACCGAGCTGCTCCACCCCGCGTCGTTGTGTTGCAACCGTACCACGACGCGGGATGGTGCCTGCTCAGTGCCTCTGTGGACTGCTCAGGCCCTCGGCCGGGACTCAGTCCCCGGGTGGCGCCTCTCCCTCCGGCTTGCCGTCCGGTGCCGTCTCGGGCTCGGAGCCCGGTGCGCCGTCCGGCTGGGCCTTCTGCGCGTCGGCGGCCCGCTGCAGGGCTGCTTCCAGGTCGGCCTGGGCCTTGCCGTAGGCGGCCCAGTCCGTCGGCTTCTTGTCCAGAGCGGCCCGGGCGTCGTCGTACGCCTTCTGCGCGTCGGCGATGGCGTCCGCGAGCGCACCCTCACCGGTGGCCGGCGGCTCGGCCGGCTCCTCCGGAGGTTCGTTCGGATCCGTCGGCGGGGTCTCCTCGTCCGGAGCCCCTTCCGTCCCGAAGACCTGGCTGAGTGCTCCGGAGAGGTCGTCGGCAAAGCCGATCTTCGCGCCGTAGACGACCGCCACCTTGCTCAGCAACGGATACTCGGAGCCCCGGCCCTGGGCGTAGATCGGCTCGACGTACAGGAAGCCGCTGTCCAGGGGGACCGTCAGCAGATTTCCGTACTTGATCGTCGAGTCGGCGCCCTTGAGGTCACGGACGTAAGTGGCGATCGGGCCGTGCCTGTTGAGCCGGCTCTGCACCTGCTCGGGACCGTCGACCTTGTCGTCCGTCACCCGCAGCAGTCTGATCTTGCCGTAGTCGGCGCTGTTGGCATCGGCGTCGACTGCCATGAACGCGCGCAGATTCGGACGTCCACTCGGGGTGAAGGTCGTCGTCAGCGAGAACTGCTGCGCCTTGTCGCCCGGCAGCTTCATCGACAGGTAGTACGGCGGAACCGCGTTGTTGTCCGTCGCCTTGGTCGGGTCGTTCGGCACCTGCCAGGCGTCACTGGCGTTGTAGAACTGGTCCGGCTTGGTGACGTGGTACAGGGTGAGCAGCTCGCGCTGGACCTTGAACATGTCCTGCGGGTACCGCAGATGGGCCTTCAGCCCGTCCGGGATGTCGCTCTTGGCCTTCACCGTGCCGGGGAAGGCCTTCATCCAGGTCTTCAGGACCGGGTCGTTCTCGTCCCACTCGTAGAGCCTGACGGTGCCGTCGTAGGCGTCGACGGTGGCCTTCACCGAGTTCCGGATGTAGTTGACCTGGTTCTGCTGCGCGACCACCGCCCGCTGCTGGTCGGTCAGCGAGTCGGCCGTGGTGTCACCGAGCGTCGTACGGGACGCGTACGGGTAGCCGTTGGTGGTGGTGTACGCGTCGATGACCCACTGGATCCGCTTGCCCACGACCGCCGGGTAGGCGTCGCCGTCGATGGTCAGCCACGGGGCGACCGCCTCGACGCGCTCCTTGGGCGTGCGGTTGTAGAGGATCTTGGAGCCTTCGCCGATGGCCCCCGAATACATGATCTGCGGCTCGCTGAAGGCGACGGCGTACGCTGCGCGGTTGAGCGGGCCGGAGACTTCGATGCCGCCCTTGCCCTTGTAGCTCGTGGTGACCTGGCCGCCGCCGTCCTCCTCGTAGTCGAGCTCCTTCTGCGGCCCGCCGACGATCGACCACTGGGTGGTCTTCTCGCCGTAGTAGATCCGCTGCTCGTAGTCACCGAGGCTGCCCTTGGACGGCAGGCCCGACTCCGTGAAGTCCGGGGAGCCGGACGTGCCCGCAGCGGTGCCGGTGCCCTTGGCCGCGACGGCGCCGTAGCCGTGGGTGTAGGTGAAGTGGTCGTTGATCCAGTTGCGCTTGTCGACGCCCTGGAGGTTGAGCTCACGCAGACCGATGACCGTGTCCTGGCCCTTGTAGCGGTCGACGTCCAGGGTGGCCGGGAACTGGTAGTACGTCCGCTCCTGCTCCAGCTGCTGGAACGTGGGCGAGACGATGTTCGGGTCGTTCATGCGGTAGCTGGCCGCCGAGTCGGCGTCCTTGCGCTGCTGCTGGCCGTCCTTGACCTGACCGCGGCCCAGGTAGTCCGTGGGCTTCACGCTGTCGATCCCGTAGGCGTCCCGGGTCGCCTCGATGTTCTTCTGGATGTACGGCGCTTCCTTGGCCTGCTCGTTCGGCTGGACCTGGAACTTCTGCACGATCGCCGGGTACAGGCCGCCGATCAGGATCGCCGACAGGACCATCAGACCGAAGCCGATCACCGGCAGCTGCCAGGTGCGGCGCCACAGCGTCGCGAAGAACAGCAGCGCGCAGATGACGGCGATGCAGAACAGGATCGTCTTCGCCGGCAGGTAGGCATTCGCGTCGACGTAGCGCAGGCCGGTCCAGTTGTCGGTCGCCTTGAAGTCACTGGACTTGACCGCGAGTCCGTACCGGTCCAGCCAGTAGGCGACAGCCTTGAGCGCGACGAAGAGACCGAGCAGCACCGACAGGTGTCCGGTGGCCGCGGCCGTCGCACGCGCGCCCGGGCTGGTGATGCGCAGCCCGCCGTACAGGTAGTGGGTCAGCGCAGCCGCGATCAGCGACAGCACGACGGCCGCGAAACCGAAGCCGAGCAGGAACCGGTACCACGGCAGGTCGAACGCGTAGAACGCCACGTCCATCTGGAACTGGGGGTCCTTCTGACCGAAGGGCACCCCGTTGATCCACATCAGCCACGTACGCCACTGGCTGGTGGCGGAGGCCCCGGCGATCAGCCCGACCAGCGCGGTGATCGCGAGGAGCACCCATTTCTTGTACGCAGCGATGCCCATGCGGTACCGGTCGAGGCTCTGCTGCTCCAGCGACATCGCGCTGAGCGGCGGCCGCAGCCGGTGCGCCAGCCAGATGTTCACACCGACGGCAAGCGCCATCAGCAGACCGAAGACGGCGAACAGGCCGATCTTGGTCCACAGGGTGGTGGTGAACACAGACGAGTAGTCGACGGAGCGGTACCAGAGCCAGTCGGTCCAGAACCCCGAGAACATGACGAACACCATGGCCAGGGCGGCCAGGACACCTAGTGTCATGAGCAGGGTGCGGACACGCCGGGACGGCCGGCCCACTCTGATCCGTGGCCCGGTCGGGCCTCCGCCGCGGTCCGGCATCTGGAAAGCCAACGTGCGCACCTCGAAGTTCGCGGTTGTGTGAATCGGGCCCCGCGATCGTAGAGCCCCACTCATGCAACTTACCGAGGCTTTACCTAGTTCCCGCCGCGGGGCAGTAAGGAGGCAGGATATTGACCATGTCCAACGTCTCCCCTTCCGGCCCCCCGATGGCCGCGACCCCGCTCACCCGCGCCGTGCTCGAAATCGACGAGTACGCCGCCGGTCTCGGCTGGGACCAGCCGGCCCGGCTCTTCGCCCTCGTCGACACCGCCCAGCTGCGCTCCCAGGAGCCGGGCCTCGCCGCCCAGCTCGGCCTCGACAGCGGTGACGCAGCCGCGCCCCTCACCCCCGTCGAGCAGGACGAGATCCCGGCCGGCGCCCCGCTGGACGAGTTCCTCGGCACCATCGCCTGGCCCGACGCGGTGGCCGGATGCGCTCTGACCGTGGAGCGGCTGATGCTGCCGTCGTCCGCCGAGGCCTCCGTGCCCGAAGGCCTCGACGACGCCGCACTGAGCACGTGGGTCGCAGAACACCCCGACCGTCAAGAGGTCCGGATGACGGTGGCCGTCCTGCGCGACGGCTCGCGGGAGTCCGCACTGCGGCTGCGTGAGAAGGACTCCCCCAACGAGGTCCTGACCGGGGCGGGTCTGGTCCCCGGCCTGGCCGAGGCCCTCGCCGCCACCTTCGAGTCGTAAGCCCCGCAACAAGCAGCGGCGCCGCGCCCCGGACGGGGTGCGGCGCCGCTTTTCACTGCTCGCTCGCTTCTCGCGGGTCAGCCGGTCGCGCAGCTCGGCAAACCCGCGGTGTCGCCCTTGCTGATCTCGGCCAGGGATTTCGTCGCGTCGGCGATGGTGTCGACCTTCACCAGCGTCAGCCCATCCGGGATCTCGGAGGCAGCAGAGACGCAGTTGTCGCTGGGCGTCAGGAAGTACTCCGCTCCCGCATTGCGCGCGCCGACGAGCTTCATCTCGATTCCGCCGATCGGGCCCACCTTGCCGCTCTCGTCGATCGTGCCCGTTCCGGCGACGAAGTTGCCGCCCGTCATGTCCCCGGTCGTGAGCTTGTCGACGATGCCGAGCGCGAACATCAGACCGGCGCTCGGGCCTCCGACGTCCGCCAGATTGATGTCGATGTTGAACGGGAACGTGTGGTCGGTGCCCGCCTGGATGCCGACGATCGCGCGGCCGTCGTCCTCGGCCTTCATCGTCTTGACCGTGACGGTCTCGGTGCCCTGCGGCTCCTTGCCGGCCTTCTCCGCGGCGGCCGCCTTGTCGGCGGGGACCACGGTGAAGACGACGTCCTGGCCGGGCTTGTGCTTCACGACGAGCTTGGCGACATCCTGCGGCTGCTTGACCGGCGTGCCGTCGACGGCACGGATCACATCGCCGGCGTGCAGCTTGTTCTCCGACGGAGAGTCCTTGACGACGGACGAGACCACGACGCGTTCCTTGACGGGGATCTTCAGCTGGCGCAGCGCGGCGACCTTGGCGCTCTCCTGGGACTGACTGAACTCCTCGGCGTTCTCCTGCGTCGACTCCTCCTCCGTCTTCCCGTTCGGGTAGAGGGTGTCGTGCGGCACCACCACGTTGTCGTGCGCCACCCAGCCGTAGACGGCTTCGAGGAGATTCATCTGGTAGTCCGCGCCGGTGACCCTGACGGTGGTCATGTTGAGGTGACCGGTGGTCGGGTACGTCTTGCGGCCCGAGATCTTGAGCACTGGCTCGCCGTCGGCGGAGCCGAGGGTGTTCACCGTCGGTCCGGGCGACATCTCGGCGTACGGCACCTTGAGGAACACGCCTGCGCAGAGCAGCGCGATGAAGATCAGGGTGGAGGCGAGCATCGTCGCGGTGCGGCGTGGCATGGAACGACAGTACGGGACATGCCTGTGAGCGCACCGTCGGGGCCGGTCCGTCCGGGGTCCGTCAGCGACTGTGCACGGTCGTCCGGGTCAGGGGCGTAGGGCGTCGGTTTTGGGACTGGCCTGCTCCATCGCGTCGCGGAACCGTGCGTACCCCGCGAGTTCGGCCACGTCGCCGCTTGTGCGGTCCCGGGACGCCCAGCCCGCCCATATCGCAGCACCGACAGCAGCGAACAGCGGAATCAGCAACCAGGCCAGAACTGCCATCGCGACCTCCCTACCCCATGAGCGAAAGCGACTGAGTGATCAGCAGATTAGCCATCTGCCGCTTCAACGCTCACGGCAGGGGTGCGGTTACGCAAATCGGGCGGATGGGTGCCGACCGGGTTTCAGTGGATGCAACCTCGACAAGACAGGACGCTCAACAGGCTCCGCCCCGCCGTATTCCCAGACCCCTACACGCCGACCCACTCCTCGGCACCGTCGGAGAACCGCTGGTGCTTCCAGATCGGCACCTCGTGCTTGAGGTTGTCGATCAGCTTCCGGCAGGCCTCGAACGCTTCGCCCCGGTGCGGGCACGACACGGCGACGACCACCGCGAGATCCCCGACGGCCAGGTCACCCACACGGTGGACAGCGGCCAGCGCCCGAACGGGATGATCCGCGGCGACTTTCTCCGCGATGCGGCGCATCTCCGCTTCTGCCGTCGGGTGGCAGGAATAGCCAAGGGTGTCGACGTCCGCGCCGCCGTCGTGGTTGCGCACGGTGCCGACGAAGAGGGCGGTGCCGCCCGCCGCGTCGTCGCCGACCGCCGCGAAGACCTCGTCGAGCGAGAGCGGCGTGTCACGGATCTCCAGCAGACGGATGGGGTCCTTCGCCGCCTGCTCACCTGGGTGGTCGTACGTGCGTGCCATGCCATCCATCGTGCCGTACGGCACCGACAACGCGGAATAGCGTTTTCGCCCGCTCGCGGCTCGTCGCCGTTGGAGCCTCCTACAGCGCCCGTGCCGCCCCGGGCCCGTCAGATCCTGCGGCGCGCCTTGCGCGCCCGGCGCACCAGGGCGGCCGTGCCCAGCAGCGCGACCGTCGCACCCGCGGCACCCGCGGCTGTGGCGTCCTTACGGCCCAGGCGGCGTCCCGCGACGGTGTGCCTGCCCTCGACCTCCTCCAGGAGCGCGGCCAGCACCTCCTCGTTGGTCCACTGGGGACGCCACCCGGCGTCGTGCAGACGACTCACGCTGACCACCCAGGGGTGCATCGTGTACGCGAGGTCCCCTGCCGGAGAGGGCGTGAGCCCGATCCGGTGGAGCCGTGCCGCCGCGCCCAGGGCGACCGCGGACGGCAGCTCCATGCGCCGGATGCCGCTGAGTTCCTCGACCTCCTCCTGCTCCAGCCATCCGTCGCAACCGACGGCGAGCTCGCCGTCGACCTTCTCGAGCGCCGCGTACTCCAGGGCGCTCACGAGGTCCTCGACATGGCAGAACTGCCAGGTGGGGCGCGATCCGGCGACCACGAGCAGCCGGGGCGACTCGAAGTAGCGGGTGAGCGCGGTGTCGGTGCCGCCCACCAGGACGGCGGGTCGCACCACAGTGACGTTGAGACCGGGGTGGGCGCGTGGCGCGCGGCGCGCCAGCCGCTCGATCTCCAGCAGGTCCCCGACGCCGGTCGCCTCCGCGGTGGCGCGCAGCTCGGCGTCCTCGGAGAGCGGGACGTCGTTGTCGGGCAGCGCGCCGTAGACCATCGCCGAGGTGCACAGGACGACACGGTGGACACCGGCGGCCGCCGCCGCGGTCAGCACGGTCTGGGTGCCGCGGACGTTGTAGGCGGTCCGCGCGGCGGGATCGGACTCCAGGTCGAGGTCGAGAGCCAGGTGCACGACGACGTCGGCTCCGCGGAGCTTCTCCGCGATGGCGGGGTCGCGCACGTCCAGGATGTGCCACTGCGCCTCAGTCACCTCGCCCCGCCGCTCGTCCAGGGCGACGACCTGTTTGACCTCCTCGGATGCGGCCAGGCGCTTCGTCAGCAGGTCACCGACGCCGGTGGCGGCGCCGGTGACCGCGACGACGGGGCCACGGCCTGACGGCTCCCGGCGGGCAGCCGGGGTTGAGTGGTTTCGCGCTGCGCGAACCTGCGGATCTGGGGAACTCACCAGGCGTCTCCAGCGGTTGTCTTCAGTACGTGAGCGAATGACGCATACGCACCAGGTGGCGTCCATCCTGCCGCAGGCCAAGTGTCGGCGGAGCACCGAGCCCGTAAGCGGTTCGGATGTCTACGCTGGATGGTGTTGTCGGGCAGCCGCCGCCGGCAGGAAGCCGGCGGCCCTACGAGCCGAGGAAACCCGTGAGTGACACCCCATTCGGATTCGGCCTTCCGCCGGAGGAGCCGGAGAACGGCGACGAGGGCAAGAAGAAGAATCCCGGCGGAGGTGGCCAGGGCTCCGGTGGGTCCCCGGCCGACCCCTTCGGGTTCGGTGACAGCGGCGGGGAGAACCCCTTCGCGGCCATGTTCGGCTCCCTGAACCCGAACGACCTGGGTGCGGCCTTCCAGCAGCTCGGCCAGATGCTGAGCTACGAGGGCGGACCGGTCAACTGGGACATGGCCAAGCAGATCGCGCGCCAGACCGTCTCCCAGGGAACGCCGGACGGCACCAAGGACGCGAGCGTCGGCCCAGTGGAGCGGACCGCGGTCGAGGAAGCCGTGCGCCTTGCCGACCTGTGGCTGGACGGCGTCACCTCGCTGCCCTCGGGCGCGAGCACGGCCGTGGCGTGGAGCCGAGCTGAGTGGGTCGAGGCAACGCTGCCGGCGTGGCAGCAGCTCGTCGACCCCGTAGCGGAGCGCGTCGGCCTCGCCATGGGCGATGTACTGCCCGAGGAGATGCAGGCCATGGCGGGCCCGCTGATCGGGATGATGCGCTCGATGGGTGGCGCCATGTTCGGCCAGCAGATCGGCCAGGCGGTCGGCGTGTTGGCGGGCGAGGTGGTCGGCTCGACCGACATCGGTCTGCCGCTCGGCCCGGCCGGCAAAGCGGCTCTGCTCCCGCTGAACGTCGAGGCGCTCGGCAAGGACCTCGGCGTGCCGCGGGAGGAGGTGCGGCTGTACCTGGCGCTGCGGGAGGCCGCCCACCAGCGGCTCTTCGCTCATGTGCCGTGGCTGCGCTCGCACCTGTTCGGCGCGGTCGAGGGCTACGCCCGCGGGATCAAGGTCGACACCTCCAAGCTGGAGGACGTCGTCGGCCAGTTCGACCCCTCGCATCCCGAGCAGCTTCAGGAGGCGCTCCAGCAGGGTATGTTCCAGCCGGAGGACACGCCGGAGCAGAAGGCTGCCCTGGCCCGCCTGGAGACCGCGCTGGCGCTGGTCGAGGGCTGGGTGGACGCAGTGGTCCACGAGGCCGCCTCGTCCCGTCTGACGTCGGCGAGTGCGCTGCGCGAGACGCTGCGCAGGCGCCGGGCCTCCGGTGGTCCCGCTGAACAGACGTTCGCCACCCTGATCGGCCTCCAGCTGCGTCCGCGCAGGCTGCGGGACGCCTCACGGCTGTGGGCCTCCCTCACCGACGCGCGCGGCATGGACGGGCGTGACGCCCTGTGGGAGCACCCGGACATGCTGCCGACCGCCACCGACCTGGACGACCCGGACGGCTTCGTCCACCGCGAGCAGCTCGACTTCTCGGAGCTGGACAAGATGCTCGGCGAGGCGGCCTCGGGCGGCGCCGAGGGCGCCAAGGGCGGCACGGCCGACGAGCGCCACGAGGACAGCGACGGCAGGACCGAAGACGGCGGCGACACGGACGGCAAGGGCGACGACGACAAGTGAGCCTGCACGACGACGCTGTTCTCGTACTGAAGGACTACGAGGACCAGGCAGAGCTGCGGCAGCTCTACCTGGACCATCTGGACCGGCACCCGGACGGGATGTGGAAGGCCTGCGAGGCCGGACATGTCACAGCGAGCGCCCTGGTGATCGACCCGGATCGCGGGCAGGTTCTGCTGACGCTGCACAAGAAGCTCGGCATGTGGCTGCAGATGGGCGGCCACTGCGAGCCGGGGGACGCGACCCTCGCCGCGGCGGCGCTGCGCGAGGCCACGGAGGAGTCCGGGATCGAAAGCCTTGCCCTGCTGCCGGGAGGACCGGTCGCGCTCGACCGGCATCCGATCCCCGCCCCGTGCCACTGGCATCTGGACGTGCAGTACGCGGCGCTGGCCCCGGGCGGTTCGGTCGAGGCGATCAGCGACGAGTCACTGGACCTGCGTTGGTTCGACTACGCGCAGGTGCCGGACGTGGCCGACGAGTCGGTGGTACGGCTGATGGAGCGCACGCGCGCGGCTCTCTAGCAGCTGGCGTCTCTTGTAGCAGCGCGCTGCTGTGCGTCAGCGCGCGTCGCCGTAGCAGCGCACGACACGCCTGGGTGCCGGATGAGCGGGGGGCGGCCGCCTCGACCGCCCCCGCTCATCCGGCTAGTTCCAGGCGTTGTTCTGGTTCTGCGCGTGCGAGCCGTGCTGGCCCACCCCGAACTGTGCCCGGACGCCCTGCCCGAGGTCCGCGTTCTGCGGGGGCATGACCTCGCTGGGCTGGACCAGGGCGAAGCCCTGACCGAGGAAGCTGAGCTCCCAGCCCTCTCCGGTGTTGCCGCGGCGGCGGCGCACCCCGGAGGAGTGCGTCTGCGATTGCATCTGCACCCGCAGCGCGGAGGACCAGGCGACGATGGCATCCGCGTCGACGCTGACGTACTTGTCCGGAGTCACCTGCATCATCAGCGGCTGGCCGGAGGTCATCAGCGCGACCTTGCCCCGTCCGGAGATGTTGAGCTGGTACTTGCCGGACCCGGAGATGCCGTACTGGCTGTCCACCGCGATCACCTCGGTGTGCAGCGTGGAGTCGAGCGCCAGGACATAGGCGCTGTCGACCGTCATGCCCTCCTGGTCGACGTCCACCACATGGATGTACTGGGCGAGGTTGGCGAAGTAGATCGTGCCCTGCCCGGAGCAGCGCATCAGGTCCAGACCCTCACCGGTGTTGGCGCGGGCGCGGCGCTGGCTGCTCGTCTGGTACTCGCCGTCGAAGTCGACGAGCCCCTGGTACGCCACCATGGCACCCTTGCGGGCCAGGATGTCGTCGTGGCCGGTCAGCGCCACCCGCAGCAACTGCGGGTTCTGCACGACGTACCGGTCCTGGCTCTGCTGTTCTGTGTGGCTGAAAAGCGGGCTCTGCATGATGTGTTCTCGCTCCCCCTCAGTGCCGGATCCGCAGGCGGTCGGTACTGTCCTCGCTCGGCTGTACGATGACGATGCCCTGGCCGGAGAAGGCCATCTGGTAGGCCTCTCCACTGCCCCGCCCGATGAGCGAGGAGGCCTTGAAGCTGCGCTTGCCCTTCACCTTCAGGTTCGGGGACCAGGCGACGAGGGCGTCGGGGTCGACATAGGTCTCGTCCTCACCGCGGCCGCAGTCGACGACGATCGGCGTGCCGCGCGAGGTCAGGGCGACCCAGCCGGTGCCCGAGATCTCCACGTTCCACAGTCCCTGGCCGGCGAACTTGGCCAGGCCCTTGACCTTCTCCACGCCCCACTGGAGGTGTGCGTCGAAGGCCAGCACATTGGTGCCGTTGACCGAAATGGAGTCGTTGTTGAGGTTGATGACGACGACGTCGGCGCCATAGTCGGCGAGGTAGAGCAGACCGTCACCGGAGCACTTCATGATGGGAGCGCCCTCACCGGTCACCCACTGTGCTGCGATCTGGCGCACGGCCGGCGGGTTGGGCTCGTACTGGACGAAACCCTCGTAGGCGACCATCGAGCCGGTGCGCGCATACAGGTCCTGGCCACTGGCCATGGCGACCTTGAGCATGGTGCGGCCGTGGTTCTCCATCCGGGCCGCGATCGGGGTCGGGGCGAAGCCCGCGAGTTGCTGGTTCATTCTTCGGGCTCCCTCAGACCTCGTACGGCTGGACGACGATGAAATTGCCGGGGGCGCCCCGGAACTGGAGGTTCACGGTCTCGCCGCTGTGTCCCGGGTACGCGTTGCGGCGCAGCCGGACCTGGCTGGAGAGGATGACCTGCGAGGCAGCCGACCAGGCGACGACCGCGTTGCAGTCGGCGAAGGTGGTCGGGGTGACCGGCAGGACCACAGGGATGCCGTGGGTCTTGACGACGACCGTGCCCGTCCCCTGGAACATCATCGTGAACAGCGCGCCGCCTGGGATGCCGTGGCCCTCGATGCGTCGCACCTCGTGCTGCAGCGACTCGTCGAAGGCGAGCACGTTCTCCGCGGAGACGCAGATGCCGTCGCCCTGGAGCTCGATCGAGTGCAGATGCGCGCCGTCCTCGGCGAGGAAGACCTGGCCGCGCCCGGTGCAGCGCATCAACTGCATTTCCTGGCCGGTGGCGTTGCCGACCACACGGCCGGCAAAACCGGCACCCTTGTAACTGAAGTCGACTTTGCCCTGATACATGACCATGCTGCCCTGGCGGGCCAGCACGGGCGTGCCTCCCATGGTCAGGTCGACGCGCATCAGCTGCTGGTTCTGCGGGGTCCAGCGCTGGCCCGTGGCGGTCTCGCGGTACGGCTGCAGTGCGGCCTGCAGGCCCGCGCCGGTCTGCGGCACACCCTGGGGGATGCCCTGGGGCATCCCGCCCGGAGGCATACCGGGCGGCTGCTGTCCGTACGGGGCGGGCGCCTGCTGACCGAAGGGCGGCGGCGTGCCCTGCTGCGGCGTCTGGCCCGGGACCTGGCCGAACTGCGGCTGCTGCGGCGGCTGTCCGAACTGTGGCTGCTGCGGCTGCCCGTACGGCGACGGGGCAGGCGGCGGCACGGTGCCGGCCGGCGGGCTCATCGGTGCGGCCATGGTCGGTGCTGCGTGCATCTGCTGCTGCGGCGCCTGACCGGCCGGTGCCCCGAACGCCGGCGCGGGCTGCGGAGCCTGCGGGGCGGCGGGCACCCCGAAAGCGGGAACCGGCGCGGCCGCCTGAGGCGGCGGCGCGAACGACGGCGCCGCGGCCTGAGGCTGCTGCTGGGCCGGTTCCTCCCCCGCGACCTCGCCGCCGAAGTTCTTCAGCAGCGCCTCGAGGCCGCCGTCGAAGCCCTGGCCGACGGCGGCAAAGCGCCAGACGTCCTTCAGATAGAAGTCGCCCAGCATGACCGCACGCTCGGTCGTGAACTCCGAGCCGGTGAAGGCGTATCGGACGACCTCTTCACCACCGGCGACGATGCGGATGTGCCCAGGGCCGATCTGGGACATCTGGCCGGCGCCGTCGATCGTGGCAGTGAAGGAGAGCTTGTGGATGTTCGCCGGGATGCGGTCGAGCGTGACGCGGAACGACTCTGTGTCGCCGGACTGCGCCCCGAGCAGTTGGATGGACTCCTCGGGCGACTTCGGTTGATTGAAGAAGATGAAGTACCGGTCGTCCGACAACTGCTCGTCGGCATCCAGACCGAAGCAGCTGATGTCGAAGGTCAGCCCAGGAGCGGCGATCTGCACACCTACATACAGATCGGTTCCCGGCGTGAGATCACTGATCTTGGCCTTGTGGCCGCGTTGGAATTCCCTGGCCATGCGTTACGACCGTCCCCCATCCCGAATTTGAATGCGTCGCGCCAGGCTAACCGCTGCGTGCGAGATTGAGCCAAGCCGGTACACATTCGGTACAGGACCGTCGACAGTCACTCTCCGCGTGCGGCGGGCAGGTGGGGCAGCCGTTCGGCGGCGACGACGCCCTCCAGATACCCTCGGGCGCGCTCGGTGCGGGGATAGGCCTCGAGCAGCCGCCAGAAGCGGGGTCCGTGACCGGGTACGAGCAGATGGGCCAACTCATGGACGAGCACGTAGTCCACGACGTACTCGGGCATGCCCTGCAGACGGTGCGACAAGCGGACGCTGCCCTCCGCCGGCGTGCAGGAGCCCCAGCGGGTGTTCTGGTTCGTCACCCAGCGCACGGAGGCCGGCCGCGCGCGCCCTTCGAAATACTGGGCGGACAAGCGCTCTGCCCGTTCGGTCAGTTCGGCGTCGCCGAGGACCCGCTTGCTCTCCTGGGCCGCGAGCTTGTCGAGCATGACGCCGACCCAGCGCTGTTCCTCCGCCTCGGACATCCGGGCCGGGATCAGCACGATGGTGCGGTCGCCCTCCCGGTAGGCGGAGACCGTCCTGCTGCGCCGGGTGCTCCGGCGAACCTCGACCGCACTCGTCCCCGAGCCACGCGGCAGGGGACGTTTCGCGCCGCGCTGCTGGCTCCTCGCGCCGCGCGGCGAGGTCTCGCCGGCGAGGCGAGGGGATGGATCGACGGACACGCCTCGACGTTACCCGCTGTCAGCGGGAGAAGTCCCGCCCGCGGAACGGTTCGCACGTGATCCACCCGATGACTGCACCATTTGAACGACTAATACGCGGCGCCTGTGGACAACTTTTCACGGCCGTCTCCGCGGCCCTGCATTCTGACAACGGCTCACCAACGAGCCTTCACGGAACGGGGGAGCGGATATGCATCCGATGATGAAGCCTGCCTTGCGGCGGGCATGGCGGGACCGTCAGTCCGTGCAGTTCGGCGTCACGCCCGCACATGCGGTCACTCTCGGCCCCGTGGACACCGCCACCGGTGCCCTGATGGAGTTGCTGGACGGGACACGGGGTCTGCCGCTGCTGCGCGAAGAGGCGCGGGCGATGGGACTGCCGGACGGCAGGGCGGAAGCCCTGGTGAAGCGCCTGACGACGGCGGGGCTGCTCGACGACCCGACCGCGGGCGGCCCGGCGGCCGATGCGCTGCGCAGGCGGACCGCGGCCCACGACCGGTTGCGACCGGACCTGGCCGCCCTGTCCGTCATCCATGCCGAACCGGGCGGAGCGGCGGGCCGCGTGGCCGCCCGGCGGGCCATACGGGTCCAGGTGCGCGGAGCGGGGCGGGTGGGCGCGACGATCGCCGCGACACTGTCGGCCGCAGGGGTGGGGCGGGTCGAGGTACTGGACGGCGGATACGCCGAGCCTGCGGACGTGGCACCCGGCGGGCTGCCGGCGGAGGCGGTCGGGACCCGCCGGGACGCAGCGGCCAGGCGGCTGGTCCGGCGCACCGCCCCCGACCGTCCACCGCGTGCCGCCGAGACGCAGGAGCCGGCCGTGAACGAGCCCGGCCTCAGCCTCGTCGTGGTGGCGCCGCGCGACGGGCTGGCCGCCTACGCGCCCGCTCCTGCAGAGGCCGAGGAGTGGATCACCACAGGGACTCCTCATCTCTACGCGGGAGTTGTCGAGGCGACAGGCGTGGTCGGCCCGCTGGTGCTGCCGGGCTGTACGGCCTGCGCCGGCTGCATGGAGCACGGGCGGGCCGAGCGCGACCCGGGCAGGCCCAGGCTGCTCGCGCAGTGGCGATCGGGCCGGCGCCGGACAGTGGTCGCGTGCGACATCGCGCTCGCCACCGCCGTGGCCGGGATGGCAGCGTGTCACGCGCTGTCCTTTCTCGACGGCGAGGCGCCCGCGAGCACCGGCGCACGGTGGGAGGTGTCACTGCCGCAACTGTCCTGGCGGTCGGAACTGGTCGCACCCCACCTCGACTGCGCCTGCGGTGCAGCGGGGAACACTGAGAGGGGGCACACACCACTGGTCGGTTCGACACACGAGACAATGACCGGGTAACCGCGGTCGACGGAGTGATGCCGTAGGCGCACGCGGCAGGCTGTCTGGGATTTGGAGGGGCGCATGTCTGATCTTCCCCGGAAGGCGGTCACCCGGACCGCCAAGTTGGCAGCGCTGCCACTGGGCTTCGCCGGCCGGGCTACCTGGGGGCTGGGCAAACGGATCGGCGGCAAGTCCGCCGAGATCGTGGCCCGCGAGCTGCAACAGCGGACGGCCGAGCAGCTGTTCAAGGTGCTCGGCGAGCTCAAGGGTGGTGCGATGAAGTTCGGACAGGCCCTGTCCGTCTTCGAATCGGCTCTGCCCGAGGAGATGGCCGGACCGTACCGGGCCGCCCTGACGAAACTTCAGGAAGCCGCCCCGCCCATGCCGACGCGCACGGTCCACACAGTGCTCGAGGAGCGCCTCGGGGAGGACTGGCGCGAGCTGTTCCTGAGCTTCGAGGACAAGCCCGCGGCCGCCGCGTCGATCGGCCAGGTGCACCGTGGCGTGTGGCACGACGGGCGCGAGGTCGCGGTGAAGGTTCAGTACCCCGGCGCGGGCGAGGCACTTCTGTCGGATCTGAACCAGTTGAGCCGTTTCGCACGCTTGTTGGGTCCCCTGATTCCCGGCATGGACATCAAGCCCCTGATCTCGGAGCTGCGGGACCGTGTCTCCGAGGAGTTGGACTACGCACTGGAGGCGCAGGCCCAGCGTGAGCACGCGGCGGAGTTCGTGGACGATGCCGACGTGCTGATCCCGGATGTGGTGCATCAGAGCGACCAGGTCCTCGTGACGGAGTGGATCGACGGCATACCGCTGGCCGAGGTGATCTCCGGCGGCACTGACGAGGAACGGAACCGCGCGGGCCAGCTGCTGGCGCGCTTCCTCTTCTCCGGCCCAGCGCGCACGGGACTTCTGCACGCCGACCCGCACCCCGGCAACTTCCGGCTGCTGCCGGCCGACAACGGCAAGGGCTGGCGTCTCGGCGTGCTGGACTTCGGCACGGTGGACCGGCTGGCCGGCGGTCTGCCCGACACCATAGGCGAATGTCTGCGCATGACTCTGGAGGGCGAGGCCGACGCCGTCTACGGTCTGCTGTGCGAGGAGGGCTTCGTCAAGGAGTCCATCGACCTCGACCCGGAGGCGGTTCTGAACTATCTGCTGCCGATCATCGAACCGGCGGAGGTGAAGGAGTTCACCTTCACCCGCGGCTGGATACGCACCCAGGCGGCGCGGATCGCCGATATCCGCTCCCCTGCTCACCAGCTGGGCAAGCAGCTCAACCTGCCGCCCTCATATCTGCTGATCCACCGCGTCACGCTGAGCACGATCGGGGTGCTCTGCCAGCTGAACGCGACCGTGCGGCTGCGGGACGAACTCGAGGCGTGGTTGCCCGGTTTCGTGGCGGAGGAGGACACGGAGGACAGCGCCGCAGTCCAGGCGTAGACGTAATGCCCGACCGGGACACCGGTCGGGAAGCGCTCGCGGCCCAGGCCGACCCGCCACACCGGTCGGAGCCTACGCGTCCCAGGCCGACCGGGGGCTCCGAGCCGCCGGTCACCACCAGTTCGAGTCGAGCCTGCCCTCGATCGCCCTGATGTTGGCGCGCGCGCAGTCTCCGCAGAAGTAGTGGCGCACTCCGTTCTCCACGGAGAAGATCCAGGTCGTCGGCACCCCCTCCGCGACCGCGCCGCAGTCGGCGCACACGGTGCTCTCGGCATCCGGCCGCTCGGGGTGAGGAGGCTTGTCCTGGTCCACCTCGCGACGATACCGCCGCGGACTGCCCGGCCGCAGACAACGCACCGCGGGGGCCGGTCCGTTCGACCGGCCCCCGCGGGGACAGCGTTGCCGTCAGTTCATGACGGCCATGGCCAGGGCGCGACGCGCGCGCATCGACACGCGCTCGGCGCGGCGCTGCATGCGTCGGGCGGCGACCAGGCGCACGGCCTGGCGTTCCGCGTCGGCTTCACGCATGCGCTCGTGCATATGGGCACGAGCCAGGGCTTCTGGGATGAGTTGCATTTCGCGGGTCCTGTTCTGACGCGAGGCGTTCGCGCCGATGGTGGTGACTGCTGGGGTGGCGGAGCTCTGCGGCTCACACGTGGAAGAGGTCATCGGAGCCTGCTTCTTGGGGTCGTGCGTGAAGGGTCGATCGATGGTTCCGATGGCGTTCATGCCGCAACCGGGTTCTTGCGCGGGCGACCACGCGGCCGCTTGCGGGCGACGACAACACCCTGGACGAAGAGCTCTCCGCCCCAGACGCCCCACGGCTCACGCCGCTCCTTGGCGCCCGCGAGGCAGGCCTCCATCAGCGGGCACGTGCGGCAGAGGGACTTGGCGTACTCGACGTCGGCCGGCGACTCGGCGAAGAAGACCTCCGGGTCGTAGGAGCGGCACGGGACGGGTACGCCGAGGTTCTCGATGGCGTCGTCGAGCGCGGTGAGCGCGGTGAGGGGAGTCAAGGTCGAGTCCTCGGTACGGGCGGGCGGGGAGATGGTCTCGGAAGGCGGTACGGACGGGGCGTGCGCTTCGAGTTGCACGGTGTGTTGTTCCTCGTCTGTTCGTTCCGGCCGGTCGGCCGGGTGGCAGTTGGTACCGGGTGCTTCTGGTCCCGAGGCCCCTTCGCTCTGTGCTCCCGCTGGGGAAAACAGAAGGGCCGCGGATCCCGGGTGGGGTTCCGCGGCCCTGAAGGCGCCGGCCTGATGCTGGATCAGGCTGGATCACTCCAGGGTTCGAGCCCGCGGAAGGCCCACTTCATGTGGTGCTGCGTCGTCTGCTGCCGGGTCTTGGCACTGGCTGCCGCAAAGGCATAGGTCCGGGCCTCTGCCGCTGCAACTCCTGCTTCCAGTGCCTTGGTCGGTCGCTCATTGCGCTCCAGGACGGGGAGACCGCCCAGACCGATCACGGGAAGCACGGCGGAGATGCCGGACATACCGGTGGCGACGAACGCGGAAGAGAAGCCGAGCGAGCAGGCGGAGACGACCGAGCGATCGGTCATTTTGGCGGTGCTGACGAAGCTGGTGTTGATGCTGATCACTGGAATCGCCTCCTCTCGGCGTCTCGGGGACCGGACGAGCCGGTCACACTATTCGGGTAAGTACAGCACGAAGACAGGGCTTCAGAGAAGCGCTGTTCCCGTGGTTAAGAACCTATGGGGCTGGCTGGTGCGCGCGCAAACTATTTTTTCGACGAGTTTGTATCAGTCGTCCTCGGCGACCATCTCAAGCTCTTCACCTGCGCAGATGGCCAGAACATCGGCCCCGAAGCGATCCAGCTTGCGGCCCCCGACACCGGAGATGCCCGCCAGTTCGGTCTCGCTGCCCGGCACGGCCTCCGCGATGGCCATCAAGGTCTTGTCCGTGAAGACGCAGTACGCGGGCTGGCCCAGTTCCTTCGCCTGCTCCGAGCGCCACTCGCGCAGCCGCTCGTACAGGGCCTCGTCCATGTCGGAGGGGCAGTCCTCGCAGCGCATCAGCTTCATCTCGCCGGCGTCCGTCAGCGTCTTGCCGCACACCCGGCACAGGACCGGGCCGCGCCGCTTGCGACGGCCGCTGCCGCGCTCGACACCGCCGGCGCCGCCCGTCGTCCGCGGCCCGGCCGCGGCGGAACCAGGGCGGATGCCGTTCAGGAAGCGCGTCGGCCGGCGCGAGGCCCGGCCGCCGGGGGCGCGGGACAGGCCCCAGGACAGGGAGAGATGCAGCCGGGCCCGCGTGACACCCACATAAAGCAGCCGGCGCTCCTCCTCGACCTGCTCGTCGGTCTTGGCGTAGGTGATCGGCATCATGCCCTCGGTGAGGCCGACGAGGAACACGGCGTCCCACTCCAGGCCCTTGGCCGAATGCAGGGAGGCGAGCGTGACGCCCTGGACGGTGGGCGCGTGCTGGGCCGCCGCCCGCTCGTCCAGCTCGGCGACCAGATCGGCGAGGCTCGCCTGCGGCTTGACCCGCACGAAGTCCTCGGCGAGGCGGACGAGGGCGGCCAGTGACTCCCAGCGGTCGCGCACCGCGCCGGAACCGCCGGGCGGCTCGGTGGTCCATCCCTTGGTGGACAGCACCGCCCGCACCTGGGCGGGCAGGTCCTCGGCGTCGTCGAGCAGCGCATCGTTCCCCCCTGCGCGGGCGGCGCCGCGCAGGGCGATCCCCGCCTCGCGCACCTCCTGCCGCTCGAAGAAACGCTCGGCCCCGCGCAGCTGATACGGAACGCCCGCGTCGGCCAGAGCCTGCTCATAGACCTCCGACTGGGCGTTGATCCGGTACAGCACGGCGATCTCGCCGGCCGGGACACCGGCGGCGATCAGGTCGCGGATGCGGTGTGCGGTGCCCTCCGCCTCGGCCGGCTCGTCCGCGTACCCCACGTAGGCCGGCTCGGGGCCCGGTTCGCGCTGGGAGATCAGCTCGAGGCGGTGCTCCGCGGCCCGGCCGCGGGCCTGGCCGAGCAGGCCGTTGGCCAGATGGACGACCTGGGGTGTGGAGCGGTAGTCCCGGACCAGTTTGACCACGGTGGCGCCGGGGTGGCGGGTGCGGAAGTTCAGCAGGTGGTCGGGGGTGGCGCCGGTGAAGGAGTAGATCGTCTGGCTGGCGTCGCCGACCACGCACAGGTTGTCCCGGTCGCCGAGCCACAGGTCGAGCAGGCGCTGCTGGAGCGGGCTGACGTCCTGGTACTCGTCGACGACGAAGTGCTGGTACTGGCGGCGGACGTGGTCGGCGATGTCGTGCCGGTCCTGGAGGATCCCGACGGTGAGCAGCAGCACGTCCTCGAAGTCGATCACCGACCGGTCCCGCTTGAGCTGCTCGTACATCCCGTAGATCTGGCTGATCTCGGCGGGATCCCGGGGAGCGTCGCGCAGCGACTTGGCGACCGCGGCCGGGTAGTCGGCGGGGACGGTCTGGGTGACCTTGGCCCACTCGATCTCGCCCGTGACGTCCCGCAGCTCGTTGCGGTCGAGGCGGATACGGCAGCGGGCCGCGGCCTCCGCCACCAGCTGGATCTTGCGCTCGAGCAGCCGGGGCAACTCGCCACCGACCGCTTTCGGCCAGAAGTACTGCAGCTGACGCAGGGCGGCGGAGTGGAACGTACGCGCCTGGACGCCGCCCGCGCCGAGCTGGCGCAGCCGGCCTCTCATCTCTCCAGCGGCGCGGTTGGTGAACGTGACGGCCAGCACACTGGCGGGCGGGAGTATGCCCGCGCGCACCCCGTACGCGATGCGGTGGGTGATCGCGCGTGTCTTGCCCGTGCCGGCTCCTGCCAGCACGCACACCGGACCGTGCAGAGCGGTCGCCACTTCGCGCTGCTCGGGGTCGAGCCCCTCGAGCACGGCGTCCGCCGACTCGGGAACCTGCGGGAAAAGGGAGGAGTGCGTTGCTGCTGTCACCCCGCCATGCTGCCAGGTCGGCCGGGGCTGATGCGGCGGTTGTCCACAGGGGTGCGGGATTGGTCGTACGTACCGCGTCACACCGGTGCCGGGAATCGCCGCCGGGTCACGTACGTTCTAGCCCGAGGTGATGACACCCCCCGCCCCGAGACCTGAGGAGCACGAGAGACGATGCAGGGCACTGTGACGATGTACAGCACCACCTGGTGCGGATACTGCCGTCGGCTGAAGAGCCAGATGGACCGCGAAGGCATCGCCTACACCGAGATCAACATCGAGCAGGACCCGGAGTCGGCGGCCTTCGTCGAGAAGGCCAACGGAGGCAACCAGACAGTGCCCACTGTTCAGGTGGTTCCCGCCGCTGGCGGCGACGAGGTCGTGATGACGAACCCGAGCCTTGCCCAGGTGAAGCAGGCGCTCGCGGTCTGACGCTCTCCAGCGCTTCGCCCCCCCTCTGGTCAAGGTCACCGGAGGCGAGGGGGGCACCACCTGACGCAGCAAGGGACCATCACAGTAGAGCGCATGGATGGATCGGCCGCGCTGCAGGCCACAGAAGGTCGTCGTGTGAGCGCCCACGACAGGTGAGGGCGCCCGTCCTTCCGGACGGGCGCCCTCAGACGACGTCACCGGGCTTGGGCAGCGGCTTGCCGTACCAGAGCTCGATGAGGCGGGCCGCGATCGAGATCCCGTAGGGGGGCAGCACCTCCCCGGACTCGAACGCGGCCCGCAGGTCTTCCCGGGAGAACCAGCGCGCCTCATGGATCTCCTCGCCGTCCACCTCGATGTACGACGAGGTGGCACGGGCCATGAAGCCCAGCATCAGGCTCGAGGGGAAGGGCCACGGCTGGCTGGCGATGTACTCGACCTCTCCGACGTCGACGCCCACCTCCTCGCGGACCTCGCGGCGCACCGACTGCTCGATCGACTCCCCCGGTTCCACGAAGCCCGCCAGCGTCGAGAAGCGTCCCTCCGGCCAGTGCACCTGACGGCCGAGGAGGGCGCGGTCCTCCTCGTCGGTGACGAGCATGATCACGGCGGGGTCGGTACGGGGGTAGTGCTCGGCGCCGCACGCCTGGCAGCGGCGGATGTGGCCCGCGGCGGCGATGACGGTGCGCTCGCCGCAGCGGGAGCAGAAGCGGTGGAGCCGCTGCCAGTTCTCGAGGGCGACCGCGTGCACCAGGAGCCCCGCGTCGCGCGGTGACAGCAGCAGTCCGGCTTCGCGCAGCCCGGCGGGCCTCGCCGACTGGTCCATACGTCCGGGCAGGGCGTCCTTCTGGAGGGCGAAGTAGCGCACGCCTTCCTCGTCGGTGCCGAGGAAGTAGCGGTGCGTCTCGGTGACCGGCGCCTCGAAGGCCGGTGTCATGACGAGCTCGGTGCGGCCGTCGGGGGTGTCGTCGATCAGCACCTGCCCGCCACAGACCACGAAGACCCGGGTCGTGGGGTGACTCCACGCCGCCGCGAGCCAGGCCTCGTCGAGGCGGTTGTGCGCCTCGCGGTCGATGCTGCTCGGTGCGGTGAGACCGATCGGACGGCTTGCGGCGTCGGCGTAGCTGTTGGCGCTCACGGTTCTTCCAACTCCCCCGGGAGGTTCTGGGATGTGATTCAGCGAAGGGCTTCGGCCATGTCGCCCCACAGATGGGCGGTGGTCTCCACGCCCTTGAGGAGCAGGTCCAGCTCGACCTTCTCGTTCGGTGCGTGCCAGCCGTCGGACGGTACGGAGATGCCGAGGAAGAGCACGGGCGCCGTCAGCACGTCCTGGAGGTCGGCGGCGGGCCCCGAGCCGCCCTCGCGGGTGAAGCGGATCTTCTGTCCGTCGAAGGCCCGGCCCATGGCCCGTACGACCGACTGCAGTGCCGGGTGGTCCAGCGGGGTCAGGCAGGGGCGGGTGGCCGCACCGAAGACGATCTCGTGACGGATACCGGCGGGCACATGAGAGGCGACCCAGTCGGTGACCGCGCGCTCGATCTTGTCCGGTTCCTGCCCGGCGACCAGTCGGAAGGACAGCTTGAGCCGGGCGGACGACGGGATGATCGTCTTGCCGCCGGGCCCCTGGTAACCGCCGCCGATGCCGTTCAGCTCCGCCGTCGGGCGGGCCCAGATGCGCTCCAGCGTGGAATAGCCGGCCTCGCCGAGGGTGCCGTGCGACATGGCGGTGCGCAGCCAGGTCTCCTCGTCGAAGGGGAGCTCGGCGAAGAGCTCTCGCTCGGCGTCGGTGAGGGGCACGACGCCCTCGTAGAAGCCGGGAATGGTGACCTGCTCGTTCTCGTCGTGCAGCGCGGCCACGAGACGGGCGGCGACCGTCGCGGGATTGGGGACGGCTCCGCCGAACGACCCCGAGTGGATGTCCTGACCGGGGCCGTGGAGGGCGATCTCGCAGTCGGCGAGGCCGCGCATGCCCGTGCAGACGGTGGGGGTGGTCTTCGACCACATGCCCGTGTCGGAGACGATCACGGCGTCGGCGGCGAGGCGGTCCGCGTGGGACTCGACCAGAGCACGGAAGTGGGGGGAGCCCGATTCCTCCTCGCCCTCGATCAGCATCTTCAGGTTCACCGCCGGGGCGGTGCGCCCGGTGGCGGCGAGGTGGGCGCGCACCCCGAGGGTGTGGAAGAACACCTGGCCTTTGTCGTCGGCGGCCCCGCGCCCGTACATCCGTCCGTCGACGATCTGCGGCTCGAACGGGTCGGTGTGCCAGCCGTCCTCGCGGGCAGCGGGCTGCACGTCGTGGTGGCCGTACACCAGCACCGTGGGTGCGTCCGGGTCGCCCGACGGCCATTCGGCGAACACCGCGGGGGCGCCGGGGGTGGGCCAGATCTCGGCGACCGGGAAGCCGGTCTGCGTGAGCTTGGCCGCGAGCCACTCGGCGCTGCGCCGTACGTCCGCGTCGTGCTCCGGCTGCGCCGAGACGGACGGGATGCGCAGCCACTCGGCGAGGTCGTCGAGGAAGGCGGCGCGGTGCTGCTGGATATACGTACGGACGGCGCTGTCCGGGGTGTCGCTCATGCTTCTGAGCCTAACGGGCCCGGGCACCGGACTCGTCGGCCGTCCCACCCAGCAGGATGCGCTCCAGTCCCGCGCGGTCGGGAAGACCGCCGGGGCGCACGACCTCGCCGGTGCGTACGAAGACGAACGCGGCGGTCACGGCGTCGAGCGGTGTTCCGTGCTGTTCGGCCCATGCCACGCGGTAGACGGCGAGCTGGAGGGGGTCGGCGGTGCCGTTGCGCGCGGTCTTCCAGTCGACGATCTCGTACGTGCCCTCCCCCGTCCGGTACACGGCGTCGATACGGCCCCGGATCACACGGCCCGCGAGGGCGAACTGGAACGGCGCCTCGACGCGGTGGGGGGTGCGGTGTGCGTACGGGGTCCGCTCGAAGGCCTCTTTGAGCGCCGCCAGATCCTGCTCGTCCGCGATGTCGTGCTCGTCGGCGCCGCCGGGAAGCTCGTCGGGGCCGAGCATGGGCAGGGGAAGCTCCTCGAAACGCGACTCCACCCACGCGTGGAACCGGGTGCCTCTGCGGGCAGCCGGCTGCGGGGGCCGCGGCATGGGCCGGGCGAGCTCCTTGGCGAAGCCGTCGGGGTCGGCGGCGAGGCGCAGGAGCTGGGAGGCGGACAGGGAGGGCGGCACAAGGACGTCGCGGACGGTCGCGCGGGTACGGCGCAGCTCGCCGGCGAGCGCGTCGAGGTCGCGGTCCCAGGACGCGATGGTGCGGGCGTCCTCGGGTGTGAGCCGCGGGTCCGGCTCGGCCCCCGCCTGCTCCGTGATCGGGGGCGAAGCCTGGTCGACGGGCATTCGGGGGCCCGGCACGGAGGTGTCCAGGAGCTCGTCGAAGGGATCGTCGTCGAAGGGGGGCGGTGCGTCGTCCTCCGGCGGGACGTCCACCGGCCAGTCCCACTCTTCGGCGGCAGCCGGAGCCGTGGTCCGGTCCTCCGGCCCTTCGGGAGCGGGCGGCACCACTGCGTCCGGCCCTTCGGAGGCGGTCGGCGCCGAGGACAGCGCCTCGAGGTGCGCCAGGACCGTTTCCGCCGCCGCCCGGCGGCGGGAGAGCGAGGTCGGGTCGAGCGGCAGAGGCCAGGCGTGGTCGGCGGTGGCCTCACCCAGTGCCGGGTTCTCCGCGTCCTCGGCCGGCTCTTCCGCCCAGACCTCGATCTCGCCGTACCCCTGCTCGCAGTGGTCGTACAGTGCCTGGAGGAACGCCGAGGGACCGCGTCGGCGCTTCTGGGTGGGGCCCCACCAGTGTGCCGAGCCGAGGAGGAGCGAGCGGGGGCGGGTGAAGGTGACGTAGCCCAGGCGGAGTTCCTCCGTGTGCTGGTGGTCCTGCATCGATTCCCTGAACGCCTTCAGGCCCCGTGCGTCCCACGACTCGACGTCCGGGAGCGTGTCCGCGTCGCCGCGCAGGGCGTGCGGAAGGACTTTGGACTGCGAGGTCCAGGCCTCGCGCGCCCGGTCGTTCGGGAAGTGCTTGGCGACCAGGCCGGGGACAGCGACGACGTCCCATTCCAGGCCCTTGGACTTGTGCGCGGTGAGCACCTTGACCGTGTTCTCGCCGCCCGGGAGTGCGTTGTCGAGGCCCTTTTCGTACTGCGCGGCGGTGCGCAGAAAGCCGAGGAAGGCCAGGAGCGTCGCTTCTCCGTCCAGCGCGGCGAAACCGGCTGCGATGTCCAGGAAGTTGGCGAGGGTCTCGCGGCGGCGAGCGGCCAGCGCATGCGGGGAGGCGGACAGTTCGACATCGAGACCGGTGGTGGAGAGCACCCGGTGCAAAACGTCCATGAGCGGGTCGGACAGCGATCGGCGCAGGTCGCGCAGTTCGGCGGCGAGGCGGGCGAAGCGGACCCTCGCGTCGGCGGAGAAGGGCAGGCCGTCGTCCTCGCCCGCGGCCGACTCCAGGAACGTGTCGAGCGCGTCGGCGAGCGAGACGACCTCGGCGGGGTCGGTTCCCTCCACCGCCGCGGCGAGGCGCTGGTCGGGGTCCCCGTCCACGGAGGCGCGGTGCACCAGCAGCCGGGCACGGCGGCCGAGCAGCGCCAGGTCGCGGGGCCCGATCCGCCAGCGCGGGCCGGTAAGCAGACGGACGAGCGAGGCGTTGGCACCCGGATCCTGGAGGACCTCGCAGACGGCCACCAGATCGGCGACCTCCGGCAGGTGCAGCAGCCCGGACAGGCCGACGACCTCGACGGGGACATCGCGCGCGACGAGGGCGCCCTGGATCTCGGGGAAGTCTTCGGCGGTACGGCACAGGACCGCGATCTCGCCCGGCTCCTTGCCCGTGCGCACCAGCTGCGCGATGGAGTCGGCGAGCCACTCGATCTCGTCGGCGTGCGTCGGCAGCAGCGCGCAGCGCACGATGCCGTCCCGCTCGGCGCCGGGGGCGGGCCGCAACGCCTCGACTCCCTCGTGCATGGCGCGCAGCGGCGTCGCGAGCCCGTTGGCGAGGTGCAGCAGCCGGCCCCCGCTGCGGCGGTTCTCGCTGAGCGAGTAGCGGGTGGCGGGACTGCCGTCGGCGTACGGGAAGTGGACGGGGAAGTCGTCGAGGTTGGCGACCGACGCTCCGCGCCAGCCGTAGATCGCCTGGCAGGGGTCGCCGACTGCGGTGACCGCATGTCCCGTGCCCTGTCCGAACAGGCCCGACAGCAGGAGCCGCTGCGCCACGGACGTGTCCTGGTACTCGTCGAGCAGCACGACCCGGAACTCGTCGCGCAGGACGGCACCGACCTCGGGCCGGGTGAGTGCCAGCTCCGCGGAGAGGGCGATCTGGTCACCGAAGTCGAGAAGATCCCGCTCACGCTTGGCCGCGCGGTAACGGAGCGTCAGGTCGAGCAGTTCGCGGCGGGCCTCGGCGGCCTCGGGGACCTTGCGGAGGTCGGCGTTGCTCAGCCGGGCGCCTTCCAGGGTGCACAGCAGCTCGCTGTCGTACGCCACCAGCCGGTCGGGGCCGACCAGATGCTCGGCAAGCTCCGCGTCGAGCGCCAGCAGGTCGCTGACCAGGGAGGGGAAGGACCGAGTGAGCGCCGGATACGGCCCCGGGGCCTCGCGCAGCACACGGGCGGCGAGCTGATAGCGGGTGGCATCGGCGAGGAGCCGTGCGGTGGGCTCCAGCCCGATGCGCAGGCCGTGGTCGGTGAGCAGCTGCCCGGCGAAGGCGTGGTACGTCGAGATACGGGGCTCGCCAGGGGGGTTGTCCGGGTCGATGACATCGGGGTCGGTCACCCCGGCCCGTACGAGAGCGGTGCGGACGCGCTCGGCCAGTTCACCGGCGGCCTTGTTGGTGAAGGTCAGACCGAGGACCTGCTCGGGTGCCACCTGGCCGGTGCCGACGAGCCACACCACCCGTGCCGCCATGACCGTCGTCTTCCCCGAACCGGCTCCGGCCACGATGACCTGCGGCGCGGGCGGCGCGGTGATGCATGCCGTCTGCTCCGGGGTGAAGGGGATGCCGAGGAGCTCCTTGAGCTGCTCGGGATCGGAGATACGTGCGGTCACCCCGTAGAGGCTAATGGGGACCACCGACAGCAGTGGTCCCCATATGTCCGGCCGGATGCGTGCGGGGCGGCCCGGGCCCGCCGGGAGGCGGCCTTGAGCGCTTCGGGCGGCGGACGGTTCAGGAATCGCTCGGACCGTCCGCGGCCGTACCGGCGCCCGAGCCTGTGTCGGCGTCGGAGTCGGAGTGGGCGTCGGAGTCGGAGTGGGCGTCGGAGTCGGTTCCGGATTCACTGCTGGATTCGCTGCCGGATTCGCTGCTGGATTCGCTGCCGGACTCCGATCGTGTGCCGGTTCCCGTGTCGGCCTCGCTGCCGGTGCTCTCTCCGGAGTCCGAGTCCGTGCCGCGCTCCGATCCGGTGTCCTGACCGCTGTCGTCACCCGCCGCCGACTCACCCGATCCACCCGTGTCCGACCCGCCCGTGTCCGACTCGCCGGCCTGCGGCGCTTCGCCCGTCTGGGACTCGCCCGCCTCGAAACCGGTGCCCAGACCGGCGCCTCCGGTCAGGTTCTCGAGATCGACGACCTCGCCGGACGGCGGTGCCTTGACCTCGACCGGCTTGTCGTAGTCGGAGAGGAGGATGGTGCCGGTCTCGTTGCCCCCCGTCTTGACGATCTTGAGGATGTGCGGCTTGCCTTCCTTGGCGACGTGGACGGTCGTCGTCCTGCCTTCCGCCTTCTTCACGAGGGTCACCGTCGGGACGTCGTCCACCTGGGCGTCCGGCCCCTTGGTCATCTGCTTGCGGTCCGCCTCGTCCATGTCCATCTCGGAGAAGACGGCCTTGAGGTCGCAGACGCGGTCCATGGCCTCGATGGTCCCGGCTGGCATCGTGATCCATCGGCCCTTCAACAGATCGACGACCGCCCCGTTGTCACTGCCGCCGGGAGAGTCGGGGGAACGCTCCTGCAGAGTGGCGCTCCAGAACTGCTCGTCCCCCTTGAGATACATGGCCTTGGCCACCTGGCGGATCTCCGCCCTGCCGCCCTTGGCACCGAGGAGACCGGTGCAGTTCTCGGCTGAGTCCAGGGCGAGGTCGATGGAGACCGGCTCGCCCTCCTTCTCGATCCGGCCGGCCATTTTGAGCGACTTGGCGGCCTTCGTGGCCGCCACCGCCCTGTCGGCGATCTCCCCCGCGTCCAGGCCGGCCAGCGCGCCGCCGGTTGCGGTCACCTGCCCCTGCCGCTCCCCCGAGGCGCCCTTGGCCTTGATGTCACTGTCACCGCCCCGGGAACAGCCCGTCAGTACGACGATGACGCTCGCGCAGGCCACCACCCTCGCCAGGGACTTCCGCTTGGCCGTCATGTTGTTTCTCCTCGCAGATCCGGATCGGCCACCGCAGCCCGTTGCGGCGGCCTGAACTCCATTGGATTCCCTGCGAATGTGACGAACCGGGGCAAATCACCGATCATTCCACTATTTGGCGGCCCTCCGGCTGAGCGCTGCACGAGGCGCGGAAGGTGCAATGCGCACAGTGCTGCCCGGTGGAGGGTGTGAAGCGCTCGTCGAGCACACGGCCGGCCGCGGTGGCGAGCAGATCGCCCACCCACTCCCCCGTGAGCGCCTCCTGCGCCTGCACCTTGGGCAGGGCATCGCCACCCTCCTTCATGGCGGCGGGCTGACGCAGCTGTACCAGTTCGGCACCGCCCGGCTCGGGGCGGTGCCCGCCGAAGACCTCGTCGACCGCGCCCTCGCGGACGGCGACCTGGTAGACCGCGAGCTGGGGATGGCGGGCGACCTCGTCCTTGGTCGGCGTCCGCTTGCCCGTCTTGAAGTCGACGACGTAGGCCCGGCCCTGGTCGTCCTGTTCGACGCGGTCCATGGAGCCCCGGATGCGCACCTCGAACTCACCCGCCTGCAAGGTCACATCGAAGTCGTGCTCGGTGGCGGCGGGCGCGCGTTTGCCGCGGTCCATCACGTGCCAGCGCAGAAAACGTTCGAGCGCGACGCGGGCGTGCCCCTTCTCCTGCTGCGACTTCCAGGGGGCGTCGAAGACCAGCGCGTTCCAGACCGAGTCGAGGCGCTCCATGAGGACGTCGAGATCGGCGGCGGTGCGACCGGAGGCCACCTCGTCGGCGAGGACGTGCACGACGTTGCCGAAGCCCTGGGCGGCGGTCGCGGGGGCGTCGGCCTTCACCTCACGGCCCAGGAACCACTGGAGAGCACAGCTGTTGGCCAGCTGGTCCAGTGCGCTCCCGGAGAGGGTGACGGGCTGGTCGCGGTCGCGCAGCGGCTTCGCGCTGTGCGTGACGTCGTACAGGCCCCACCAGCGGTAGGGGTGCGCCGCCGGCACCAGCGGCTGACCGTCGTCGTCGCTCAGCGCGGCAAGCCGGGCGAGCCGGCGGGCCGCCGCCTCCCGCAGCTCGGGGGACGCGTCCGGGTCCACGGTCGTCGCCCGCAGCTCGGCGACGAGCGGAGCGACGGCGAGCGGGCGGCGGGGCCGGCCCGTGATGTCACGCGGCTCCGCGCCGAGTTCGGCCAGGAAGCGGGAGGGCTGGTCGCCGTCGTCGGCCGGGGCCTTGACCGCGGTGACGACGAGCCGGTCGCGGGCCCGGGTGGTGGCCACGTAGAAGAGGCGGCGCTCCTCGGCGAGCAGGGCACCGGGCGTGAGCGGTTCCGCGAGACCGTCGCACCCGATGCGGTCGGCCTCCAGCAGGGAGCCCCGTCGCCGGAGGTCGGGCCACAGTCCTTCCTGTACTCCGGCGACGACGACGAGACTCCACTCCAGGCCCTTGGAGCGGTGCGCGGTCATCAGCCGTACGGCGCCGGGGCGGACCTCGCGCTTGGCGAGGGTGTCGGCCGCTATGTCCTGTGCCTGGAGCTCCTCGATGAAGTTGAGCGCACCGCGGCCGCCGGTGCGCTCCTCGGCCCGGGCCGCCGTCTCGAAGAGTGCGCAGACGGCGTCGAGGTCCCGGTCGGCGTTACGTCCGGCCGCGCCCCCGCGGAACGCGGCGCGTTCCAGACGCTGCGGCCAGGGGGTGCCGTCCCACAGGTGCCACAGGGCCTGCTCCGCCGTGCCGCCGCCCTCGAGGAGCTCGCGCGCCGTGCGCAGGAGCGCACCGAGCCGCTGGGCGCCCCGGGCGTACGCGGGGTCGTGTGCGACCAGGCGCTCCGGCTCGGCGAGCGCGCGGGCGAGGAGCTGGTCGGACGGCGGGGGCAGCGGATTGCCCCCGGCCCGTTCCTCGTCGCGCAGCGCCCGGCCGAGCCGGCGGAGGTCGGCGGAGTCCATGCCGCCGAGGGGCGAACCGAGGAGGGTGAGCGCGGTGTCCGTGTCGATCCAGGAGGTGGCTTCGGCCCCGGAGGCGGGTTCGAACTCAGAGGCGGATTCGGCTACGGCCACGGATTCGGCCTCAGAGGCGGATTCGGCTACGGACACGGATTCGGCCGCGGATGCCACGCCGTCCACCGACCCGTCCAGGGGGGTGGAGCCGGCCTCGCGGGCCCCCCGTTCCCCGCCGCTCGCCCCGTCCGCGGACCCGGCATCCCGGCCCCCCGCACCGGGCTGCTCCGCGTCCGTGCCGGACGCGGGCCCCGTCTCGGCCGCTCCCGTCCCCGGATCCGGCACGCGCGCCCCCGTCTCCGCCCTGCGGCGCACGGCCGCCGTGGCCACCGTGCGGAGAGCCGTCAGCAGAGGCGCCACCGCGGGCTCGTGGCGGAGTGCCGCATCGTCTCCGTCGACCTCGAGCGGGACGCCGGCCGACGTCAGGGCGCGTCGGATCGACGGGATCGTACGGCCGCCCGCCCGGACGAGGACCGCCATGTCGTGCCAGGGGACGCCGTCCTCGAGGTGCGCGCGGCGCAGGATGTCCGCGATGTTGTCCAGCTCGGTCGAGGCCGTCGGATAGGTGTACGCCTCGATGTGGCCGCCCTTGCGGACCGCCGACAGCTCGCGGTGCGCCCGCACCTTCTCGGACGGCAGCCGTGTCAGCGGCATCCGGCGCGTGAGGAGGCGCGTCGCCTCCAGCAGGGTCGCCCCGCTGCGCCGGGAGGTGGTGAGCACCGCCACGTCCGACGGGCTGCCGCCCGCCTTCGGGAAGGTGTCGGGAAAGTCGAGGATGCCGTTCACGTCGGCGCCGCGGAAGGCGTAGATCGACTGGTCGGGGTCGCCGAAGGCGACCAGCGTCCGCCCGCCGCCCGCGAGCGCCCGCAGCAGCCGCACCTGGGCCGGGTCGGTGTCCTGGTACTCGTCCACGAAGACCGCGTCGTAGGCGGGCAGGGCCACCTCCTCCGCCAGCAGCACGGCGCGGTGCACGAGTTCCGCGTAGTCCAGCACGCCCTGCAGGTCCAGGACGTCCAGGTATTCGGCGAGGAACGACGCGGCCGCCGCCCAGTCCGGCCGGCCGGTGCGGGCAGCGAAACGGGCGAGGGAGTCCGGGCCGAGGCCCAGTTCCCGGCTGCGGGCCAGTACCGCGCGCACCTCGTCGGCGAAGCCGCGCGTGGTGAGGCAGGCCCGCAGCTCGTCGGGCCATTTCACACCCGGCAGGCCGAACTGCCCGGCGAGCAGTTCGCGCACGGTGACGTCCTGCTCGGGTCCGGACAGCAACCGCAGCGGCTCGGAGAACAGATCGGCGTCCTGGTTCGCCCGGACCAGCGCGTAGCAGAACGAGTGGAACGTCGTCGCCTGCGGCCCGCGCGTGCCCCCCAGGCGCAGCGCCATCCGGTCCCGCAGCTCGACCGCCGCCTTGCGGCTGAAGGTGAGGACCAGGATGCGTGCCGGGTCCACGCCTCGCGCGATGCGCGCGGCCACGGCCTCCACCAGCGTGGTCGTCTTCCCGGTGCCGGGCCCGGCTAGTACCAGCAGCGGCCCCTGGCGGTGGTCAACCACCGCACGCTGAGCTGCGTCCAGCACAGGGGGATCCACACGGCCCGGAGGGGTTCGCACCAGCCGGTACGCACCCGTGGACCCCCGGCGTACCTGCTGCGGGTACGCCGTACGCCCGGTGGTGGAGGAGGAGCTCACGTGGTTCGCCGGTCCTGGTGGGTGTGCTGGTGGTGAGGTCGCGGTGGGTACCGCGCGCCGACGACGCTACGCCAGGGCGTCGCGTGCGGGCGGCAACTGCGTCCCGTACCCCGTACGGTCTCCGCACTCGCCGCGCAGGTGCCGCTTGGCGGAAGCTGTCATATGTGAGCTCCGTCGCCGTGCGGCCCGACGCCGTCCCAGCGAGCGCGTTTCATGTCGAGGCGCGGCATGTGCCCCTCGGCGCTGCGGGATGCCCCGCGCAGCGGCGTCCCCTCCTCGCGGTAGTGCTCCAGGGCGCGCAGCTCGTGGCCGGGCAGCAGCACTCCGTCGGAGCGCACGACACGCCACCACGGCACGGCGCCGCCGTACAGCGCCATCACTCGGCCGACCTGACGGGGCCCGGACTCGCCGAGCCACTCGGCGACGTCCCCGTAGGTCATGACCCGGCCCGGCGGGATCTGCTCGGCGACCTCCAGAACCCGCTCGGCGTATTCAGGCAGTTCGTCCATCCGATCCATCCTGCCGCACGGCACCGACAACGCCGTGGCCGAGAAGTCCGCGATACACAGCGGGTGAATCGGCGCACAAGGCCCAAAGAGGTGTACGGTACGCGCCTCGCGTCGCCGCGATGCACCCTGATGCCCCCCTCTGTCGTCCGGTCGTGCCACCATCGTGCGGGCGGTGACTGGTGATACGAGATCAAGAAGAGACCGAGACGGCGAAGGAGCGGGGCGTGCAGCCTTCGAAGGCGGCAGGCACCCCTGACCCGGAGCCGGGCCCGAAGAAGCCGGTTGCGGGAACGGCCGCCGAAGTGGCCCACGCGGACCGGGTCTCCGGGGACGAGCCGCTGCTCGCCGCGCGCGTCCACCGTCCGTCGGACCTGATGCGGCTGCTGATCGGCATCATGATGATCGCGATCGTCCTGGCCGTCGCCGCGTTCGCGCAGGGCACCACGACGGGCCTCGAGCAGGACATCAACAAGGGCACCGGCCAGGCCCCGGACCTGCTGGTCAAGATCGCGGGCCTGGCGTCCAGCATCGCCGTGCTGCTCGTCCCGGTCGCCTTCGCCATCGAGCGGCTCGTCAAACGGGACGGACTGCGGATCGCGGACGGCGTGCTCGCCGCGGTCCTCGCCCACGGGGTCACCCTCGCCACCGATCTCTGGGTCGCCAAGAGCGCGCCCGGCAGCCTCCAGGACGCTCTGACCCAGGCGCAGACCGGCGGTGCGCTCACCGATCCGGTGCACGGGTATCTCGCGCCGGTCATCGCCTACATGACCGCCGTCGGCATGGCCCGCAGACCCCGCTGGCGCGTGGTGCTGTGGGTGGTCCTGCTGCTCGACGCGTTCGCGATGCTGGTCGCCGGCTACACCACCCCGTTCTCGATCATCCTCACCGTGCTGCTCGGCTGGACCGTCGCCTACGGCACCCTCTACGCCGTCGGCTCTCCGAACGTCCGGCCCACCGGCCAGAACCTGCTTGCCGGCCTGCGTCATGTCGGCTTCCGGCCGGTGAGCGCCATGCGTGCGGAGGAGGACGCCCCGGAGAACGCCGACACGGACCGCGGCCGCCGCTACCTGGTGTCGCTGGAGGACGGGCCGCCCCTCGATGTCACCGTCGTCGACCGCGAGCAGCAGGCGCAGGGCTTCTTCTACCGGGTCTGGCGCCGGCTGACACTGCGCTCCATCACCACCCGCCGCTCCATCCAGTCGCTGCGTCAGGCGCTGGAGCAGGAGGCCCTGCTGGCGTACGCGGCGATCGCCGCCGGCGCCAACGCCCCCAAACTGATCGCCACCTCCGAGCTCGGCCCGGACGCCGTGATGCTCGTGTACGAGCACTCCGGCGGCCGCTCCCTCGACTCCCTGCCCGACGAGGAGATCACGGACGACGTCGTGCGCGGCGCCTGGCGGCAGGTGAAGTCGCTCCAGTCACGGCGCATCGCCCACCGCCGGCTCGCCGGGGACGCGATCCTCGTGGACCCGGACTGCAAGGTGATCCTCACGGATCTGCGCGGCGGCGAGATCGCCGCCGGCGACGTGGTGCTCCGGATGGACATCGCCCAGCTCCTGACCACCCTGGGGCTGCGCGTGGGTGCGGAACGCGCGGTGGCCGCTGCCGTCGAGGTGCTCGGCCCCGACAAGGTCGCCGACTGCCTGCCCCTGCTCCAGCCGATCGCGCTGAGCCGCTCCACCCGGGCCACCCTCCGCCAGCAGGCGCGCGAACGGGCCCACCGCGAACGAGAAGCGGTGCTGGAGGCGTCGGAGGCCGCGAGGCGGGCGCGCAACGAGGAGCCGCCGGCCGACGACCGCAAGACCGCCCGCAAGGTGGAGCGTGCGGAGAAGCAGGCCGACAAGCGTGCCCTGGACGAGGCCATGGACGAGGCCCGTGAGGAGGACCTGCTCTCCCAGATCCGCGGACAGGTACTGCTGATCAGGCCGCAGGCCCCCGTCGAGCCGGTCCGTCTGGAGCGGATCAGACCGCGGACGCTCGTCAGCTTCATCGCCGGCGCCGTCGCCGCGTACTTCCTGCTGTCGCAGATCGCCGACTTCGACTTCGGCACGATGTTCGCCGACGCCCACTGGGGCTGGGTGGCGGCCGCTGTCCTGTTCTCCGTGCTCAGCTACTTCGCCGCGGCGATGAGCCTGCTGGGGTTCGTGCCGGAGCGGATCGGGTTCCTGCGTACCGTGCTCGCGCAGGTCGCCGGGTCGTTCGTCAAGATCGTCGCTCCGGCGGCGGTCGGCGGTGTCGCACTGAACACCCGCTTCCTCCAGCGGTCGGGGGTCCGGCCCGGTCTGGCCGTGGCCAGTGTCGGCGCCTCGCAGCTCTTCGGTCTCGGCGCGCACATCCTGCTGCTGCTCTCGTTCGGTTATCTGACCGGTACGGAGAAGACGGCGTCGCTCACCCCGTCCAGGACGGTGATCGCGGGACTGCTGACGGTCGCCGTGCTGGTGCTGGTGGTCACGGCGATCCCGTTCATGCGGAAGTTCGTGGCGACCAGGCTGCGCTCGCTGTTCGCCGGTGTGGTGCCGCGCATGCTCGACGTGCTGCAGCGGCCGGTGAAGCTGCTCACCGGCATCGGCGGGATGTTGCTGCTGACGTTCGTGTTCGTGCTCTGCCTGGACGCCTCCGTCCGGGCGTTCGACGGCGGCAACCAGCCGGTGAGCTACGCGAGCATCGCCGTGGTGTTCCTCGCGGGCAACGCGCTGGGCTCCGCCGCGCCGACGCCGGGCGGTGTGGGCGCCGTCGAGGGCGCACTGATCGGCGGTCTGGTGCTGGTGGGGGTGCCCTATGCGGTCGCTACCCCCGCGGTGCTGCTGTACCGGACGATGACGCTTTGGCTGCCGGTGCTGCCGGGCTGGTTCGCCTTTACGCACCTCACACGCAAGGGTTACTTGTGATGCGGAGCCCGGCCGGAAGCTGACGCGCGCCGGGGCGGGACCCGGCCGGCGACCGGCGCACGACCCGGGCGGCCACCGGCCGCAAACCGACGCGCGAGCCGACCAGGGACCCACGCGACCCGGCGGGGAGGGACGCACGATCCGGCCGCTGACGCACGATCCGACCGGAAGTCACCCGTACGGCCCAGCACTGTCACCTCCACCCGCATGGACCGTCGCCCATGCGGAGCAAGCGCGGGCGGCGCACGATGGCGGCATGCCGACAACTTCCTCCGCCGCCCGCGCCGCGGCGGCCGCCACCGCCACAGCCGTACTGCTGGCCGCCGGGTGCTCCGACGGCGGCAGCGGGGACGGGGACGAGGACCGGCCCAAGGATCTGGCTGCCCAGCAGCTGGACTGGCAGCCGTGTCCCGCCCCCTCGGAAGCGGAGGGCGGCGGGCCGAAGCCGTCGCCGCTGCCCGGGGGTACGCAGTGGGAGTGCTCGTTCATGGATGTACCGCTCGACCACGCGAAGGCCGACGGCGAGACCATGGAGCTGGCCCTCATCCGGGCCAGGGCCCGTGACACGAAGAACCGCATCGGTTCCCTCGTCTTCAACTTCGGCGGCCCCGGCGCCTCCGGCGTGCACACCCTGCCCGCCCTCGCCCAGGACTACGAGAAGCTGCGCGCCCGGTACGACCTCGTCAGCTTCGACCCGCGCGGAGTCGGCCGCAGCGTCCCCGTGGAGTGCCTGGACGACAAGCAGCTCGACGAACAGGCCACCGAGGACCCGACGCCCGACGACGCGGCGGAGGAGGAGGCGTACCAGGACGGCATCGAGAAGTTCAGCCGCGCCTGCGAGGAGAACTCCGGCAACGAGCTGCCCTACGTCGGCACCCTCAACGCCGCCCGGGACATGGACCTGATGCGCCAGGTCCTCGGCGACGACAAGCTGCACTACTTCGGCATCTCCTACGGCACCGAACTCGGCGGCGTCTACGCCCACCTGTTCCCCGAGAACGTCGGACGGGCCGTCTTCGACGCCGCCGTCGACCCGACGCTGGACACCGTGCAGAGCGCGCTCGGCCAGGTGAAGGGCTTCCAGCAGGCGCTCACCAACTTCTCCGAGGACTGCCTGGAGCGCGGCGACGCCTGTCTGCTCCCCGGCTCCACCGTCAAGGAGATCCAGGACTGGATCACCGCCTTCCTCGACCGCCTCGACAAGAAGCCCATCCCCGGCATCGGGGAGCGGATGCTCACCGAGGGCCAGGCCGCGAACGGCATCATCCAGGCCCTCTACTCGCAGGAGTACTGGGAGCTGCTGGAACAGGCCCTCGACGAGGCCGAAGGCGGCGACGGAGCACTGCTGATGGCGTTCTCCGACGCGCTGAACGGACGCTCCGAGAACGGCACCTACAGCAACATCCAGGCGGCCGGCGCGGCCATCGGCTGCGTCGACACCAAGGCGCGCTACACGATGGAACAGGCGAAGGCCATGCTGCCCGAATTCCACAGGGCCTCCCCCGTCTTCGGCGAGTACCTCGCCTGGGGGCAGGCGAGCTGCAGCGCATGGCCGGTACCGGGCACCTGGGACCACCCCGACGTCTCCGCTCCCGGCGCGCCCCCGATCGTGGTGGTCGGCAACACCGGCGACCCCGCAACGCCCTACAAGGGCACGAAGGCCATGGCCGAGGCGCTGGGCAAGGGCGTCGGCGTCCAGATCACATACCGGGGCGAGGGGCACGGCTCGTACAGCAGCAGCACCTGTGTGCAGCGGGCCGTGAACACCTACCTGCTCAGCGGCAAGGCGCCCGCCGACGGAACGGTGTGCAAGTAGCCCCCGCCATAGGATGTCGAAAATGTCTTCGAAGCCCTGGGGGCGTGAGATGAGACTTCCCGTGAGAGTGGCCGCCCTGGCCGCGACGACGCTCCTCGTGGCCGGCGCGGCCGCCGGATGCGGCAGCGGGGACGAGGGGACCGGCGACGACCGCAAGGGCGGTGCCCCCTCTCCCTCCGCCATGCCGGACACGACCGGTACGCCCGGCGCTGCGGAGTCCGCGCTCCCGACCGCTCTGACGGGCCAGAAGCTGAACTGGGAGACCTGCGAGGCGCCCACCAAGGCGTACGGGAGCTATGCGAAGGCGCCGGGCAGCGAGTGGCAGTGCGCCACCCTCGACGCCCCGCTGGACTACCGCGAGCCGACGGGGGAAACCGTCGGCATCGCATTGATCCGCTCCAAGGCCGAGGGCCCGGGAAAACGCATCGGCTCGCTGCTCTTCAACTTCGGCGGCCCCGGCGGCTCCGGTGTGGCCGCGCTGCCGGGAGCGGCTCAGGGCTACGGCACTCTGCACAGCCGCTATGACCTGGTCGGCTTCGACCCGCGCGGCGTGGCGGAGAGCTCCGCCGTGGTCTGCCGCGGAGACGAGGCGACCGCCAAGTCGATCGCTCTGGACTCCACTCCGGACACGCCGGCGGAGGAGAAGAGCTACATGGACGACTCGGCGGCCTTCGGCCAGGGCTGCGCCGAGCGGTCCGGCCGGATCATCCCGCACGTCGGCACGGCGAACGCGGCACGCGACATGGACCTGATACGGCAGGTCCTCGGCGACGGGAAACTGCACTACCTGGGCTTCTCGTACGGGACCGAGCTCGGCGGCGTCTACGCCCACCTGTTCCCGAAGAACGTCGGACGGCTGGTCCTCGACGCCGTGGTCGACCCCTCCGCCGACTACGCCGGGCACTCGCGCAACCAGACACGCGGCTTCCAGCGCGCCCTGGAGAACTACTTCGAGAGCCGGGGCATCAGCGCGAAGAAGGGCACCGGGAGCATCGTGAAGCTGCTCGCCGAGCTGGACCGCAAGCCGCTGCCCACGGACGACGGCCGCCCCCTCACCGAGGGACTGGCACTGACCGGGATCATCCAGCCGCTGTACTCCCAGGACAGCTGGAAGTATCTGACCCAGGCGCTCGAAGCCGCCGAGGACGGCGACGGCACCGGGCTGCTGCTGATGGCCGACGCGTACAACGACCGGGACGACAACGGTCACTACGGCACGCAGAACCACTCGCAGCGCGCCATTTCCTGCGCGGACGCCAAGGGCCGGGTGTCACCGGCGGAGGTGCGCTCCCGTCATCTCGCCGAGTTCACCGGCATCTCCCCGGTGTTCGGCCCGTACCTGGCGTGGGACCTGGCCGGCTGGTGCGCGAACTGGCCGGTGCCGGGCGAGTCGGAGACGCCGGAGGTCTCGGCGAAGGGTGCGGCCCCGATCCTGGTGATCGGCACGACGGGCGACCCGGCGACCCCGTACGAGGGCGCGCGGAAGATGGCCGACGAGCTCGGCTCCGGCGTGGGCGTGCTGATCACCAACAAGGGCGAGGGGCACGGCGCGTACGGCACCGGACGGTGTGTGACGGAGATCGTGGACGCGTATCTGCTCGACGGCAAGGTCCCGCAGAACGGCAGGACCTGCACGTCCTGACCCCGGGCAGGAGCGGGCCCGCATGCGACAGGTCCCGCTTACGAGAGCCCGCATACGCCGGGCGCGGGGGGGGGGGGGGGGGGGGGGGGGGGGGGGGGGGGGGGGGGGGGGGGGGGGGGGGGGGGGGGGGGGGTGGGGGGTGGGGGGGGGGGGGGGGGGGGGGGGGGGGGGGGGGGGGGGGGGGGGGGGGGGGGGGGGGGGGGGGGGGGGGGGGGGGGGGGGGGCGGGGGAGGGGGGGGTGAAAA
>NZ_JBVHTA010000001.1:120255-134496 GCF_055566095.1 Streptomyces sp. NPDC027962 | reverse complement strand
CTCACCCTCCCCCCCCCTCCCTCCCCCCCTCCCCCCCCCTCCCACCCCCCCTCCCCCCCCCCCCCCCCCCCCCCCCCCCCCCCGGGGCGCACTGCTCCAGCCGGATCAGTAGACCGGCTTCTCCGGCTCGATCTGGTTCACCCAGCCGATGACGCCGCCGCCGACGTGCACCGCGTCGGAGAAGCCCGCGGACTTCAGCACCGCGAGGACTTCCGCACTGCGGACACCCGTCTTGCAATGCAGGACGATCTTCTTGTCCTGCGGCAGGTCCTGGAGGGCGCCGCCCATCAGGAACTCGTTCTTGGGGATCAGACGGGCGCCGGGGATCGAGACGATCTCGTACTCGTTGACCTCGCGGACATCGATGATGTCGATGTTCTCGCCGTCGTCGATCCACTCCTTGAGCTGCTTGGGAGTGATCGTCGAACCGGCCGCCGCCTCCTGGGCCTCCTCGGAGACGACGCCGCAGAAGGCCTCGTAGTCGATGAGCTCGGTGACGGTCGGGTTCTCGCCGCAGACCGCGCAGTTCGGGTCCTTGCGGACCTTGACCTGGCGGTACTGCATCTCCAGGGCGTCGTAGATCATCAGTCGGCCGACCAGGGGCTCACCGATGCCGGCGAGCAGCTTGATGGCCTCGTTGACCTGGATGGAGCCGATGGACGCGCAGAGGACACCCAGCACGCCGCCCTCGGCGCAGCTGGGGACCATGCCCGGCGGCGGGGGCTCCGGGTAGAGGCAGCGGTAGCAGGGGCCGTGCTCGGACCAGAAGACGGAGGCCTGACCGTCGAAGCGGTAGATCGAGCCCCATACGTACGGCTTGTTGAGCAGCACGCACGCGTCGTTGACGAGGTAGCGGGTCGCGAAGTTGTCCGTGCCGTCGACGATCAGGTCGTACTGACTGAAGATGTCCATCACGTTCTCGGCCTCGAGCCGCTCTTCGTGGAGGATCACGTTCACGTACGGGTTGATGCCCTTGACGCTGTCGCGGGCGGACTCGGCCTTGGAGCGGCCGATGTCGGACTGGCTGTGGATGATCTGGCGCTGCAGGTTCGACTCGTCGACCTCGTCGAACTCCACGATGCCGAGCGTGCCGACACCGGCTGCCGCCAGGTACATCAGCGCCGGCGAGCCGAGCCCGCCCGCGCCCACACACAGCACCTTCGCGTTCTTCAGCCGCTTCTGCCCGTCCATCCCGACATCCGGGATGATCAGGTGGCGGGAGTACCTGCGGACCTCGTCTACGGTGAGCTCGACTGCGGGCTCGACCAGGGGTGGCAGCGACACGGGGGCTCCGTCGGTCGGTATGTCAGTACGGTTGTTCTCCTCGCAACACTGCCACGGCCCTTCTCATTCCGAGACACCACGTCCGATCTGCGAGACGATTTCGTCCCAGTAGCCGGGCAGTGTCTCGAATGGCCCGATATGCCCTCTTCCTTCGCTGCGGCCGCCCCGGTCGGTGAAGAAGATCGTCCCGGCACCCTGCCAGCGGGCGATGCGCGTGGCCTCCTCGAGATGGGTGCGGGGCACCCCGTGGACGAAGTGCACGAAACGTTCCGGCGGATACTCCGCGGTCCACTCGGCCACCTGCGACCAGCGGTACTCCGCCCACGCCCCGGAGAAGGTCACGAGCTGGTCCGCGGTCTCCGCGTAGCCGGGGTACGGGTGCGTGCCGTGTCCCAGCACCAGGTGCCCGCCGTCCAGGACCGCGTCCAAGGTGGCCGCCGTACGCCGCACCTGGGCGAGGTCGGCACGCGCGCCGGGACAGCGGTCCAGCAGGAAGCCGTCGACCTTGTACCAGTCGACGAAGTGCTGGGCGTCACAGACGAGGTCGCCGAAGGAACGCGACCCGTGGGACATGTCGAGATGCCCCAGGACCCGCACGCCGGCGTTGCTCAGCCTGCCCGCGGCCTCCAGACAGTGCGGGTCGGGCCGGTCGCCCGGCCCGGCGGCGACGTTGAGGACCACCCAGTGCAGCGGGGTACCGGGGCGGGTCAGCTCGGCCCATTCGACGGGAGCGAGCAGGGGGTGGGCGTATCCGGGGATCCCGAACCCGAGCCTCTCCGCCCCTGTGGCGGACAGCTGCGGGTCCGTGGTGGTCAGATGCGACATGCCGCCTCCATCCAGATGTCCGCGAGGGATTCCTCCAGGTTGATCCGGGGGCGCCAGCCGAGCCGGTCACGAGCCGTGCGCACGTCCGCCTGCTGCCAGCTGCCGCAGCCGTCCGGGTACGGGGAGGGCGTCGCGGCGAGGTGCTCGACGACCGACTCGGTGCGTGGACTGCCGATGGCGCCGCGCCCCGGGGGCGCGTCCAGCTCGTGCAGGGCACCCGCGTAGCCCGCGACCCGGGCGAGGGTCGACGCGGCGTCCCTGAGCCGCACGGCGCGTCCGGTGCCGATGTTGACGACGCCCTGCGCCGCGGAGAGCGAGGCGGCGTGCACGGCGCGCGCCACGTCGCGTACGTCGACGAAGTCGCGCTGCACACCGAGACCGCCGAGTTTCAGCTCTCCGTCACCGGACTGCATGGCGCGCCGCATGGCCTCCGCGAGGCGGCCGAGCGGGGTGCCGGCCGGGGTGCCGGGGCCGACCGGCGAGAAGACCCGCAGTACGACGGCGTCCAGGCCGGAGCCGAGCACCAGCTCGGTGGCGGCGAGCTTGCTCACCCCGTACGGGCCTCCGGGGCGGGGGACCGCGTCCTCGGCGGTGGACGAGCCCTGCTGCGAGGGTCCGTACTCGGAGGCGCAGCCGATCTGGACGAGACGGGCGCCGCAGCCGCTGCGGCGCAGCGCCTCGCAGACGGTGGCGACGGCAACGGTGTTGTGCCGGGTCAGCTCGCGGGCGCCGCCGCGGGTGGCGCCCGCGCAGTTGATGACGACTCCGGGGTGGACGGCGCCCAGGAAGCGGGTGAGCGCGCCGGGGCTGCCACCCGAGAGGTCGAAGCGGACATCGGCGTCGTCGCCGCGGCCCAGGGCGGTGAGGTGCACGGCCGGGTCGGCGAGAAGCCGGTCGGCGACGAAGCGGCCGAGGAATCCATTGGCACCGAGCAGGAGCACCCTCATCGCGCCGCTCCTCGGGGCCGACGGGCCGGAGCTGGGTGTTGCGGGGTCATGTCGCTTTCTCCTTAGGGATATTGCTGTCGTGCCTTGACGGCCGGTCACTCCGAGGTGTCGGCTCCGCGAAGTGACGGCGGATGGTCCGGCGGCTTTCAGAGCAGGTTTCGAAGCTGGTTCAGGAGGTGTGTGCCGAGGCCCGGGAGAGGACCACGACGGCGTGGGGGAGGAGCCCGACCACGGCGATGCCGCAGGCGAGCGCCGGTACGGCTGCCGTGCCCCACGCCCCCATGAGCGCTTCGACGGGCCGCGCGAGGAGGTCGAGGCCGGGCAGGCGCCCCGACAACAGCAGGGCGAGCGAGGCGACTTCCGCCGCACAGGCGACGGCCAGGGCGGTCGCCGCCGATTCGGGGAAACCGTGGACGACGAGCAGACGGGCGAGGAACAACAGGACGCCGAGAGCGGCGGTGGGTACGAGTGCGCTGCCCGGGAGCACGAGCGAGGTGAGGACGAGCAGTGCGGCCAGCGCCCCGAGGTGGAGCACGACGACGGCCAGGAGCAGGGGCCGGGCCCCGGCCGCGAACTCTTCGAGGCCCCGGCTGTGTTCGAGCCTGCGCCGTGCGAGTGCGGAGAAGAGATGCGCGCACCAGGCCGCGGGAGCAACGGCCAGGGCGAGGCCCAGGAGGGGAGCAGGGTCCAGCGGCCACGAGCCGTCGGGGCCGCCGCCGGAGATCTCGTGCAGAAGTCCCCCGCCGTATGCCGCGAAGGCGAGCAGGCACAGCGTCGACGTCTTCACGGAGGGGACGGTGCGCCCGGCCGGGCGGAGCGGTCCCCGGCGCAGGGCCAGCGCCACCGCAACGGTGACACCGATCGCGCCGGCCACGCCCGCCGTGAGCCGGAGCGTACCTTCGGACGCCTCCATGCCCGCCACCGCGACGGCGCACACGGCTCCCGGCAGGAGCGCCCGGAGTATCCACGGAGCGCTTCGTGTCCGGCCGGCGCGCGAATCGGCGGCGCCCGCCGGCCGGACGGGGGCCGCGGTGTGCCCCGTACCGCGGGGCACACGCGCGTACATCTCCTCGGCGAGGGCGAACACGTCCCGGTGGCGGAAGCGGGCCGCGGTACGGTCGGTGACTCCGTGCGCCTCCAGGCCGGCGGCGATCTCCAGCGGGTCGACCGCCTGCCGGCACAGCTCCCGATGGCGGTACATGAGCGCCTTCACGGGATCGGCGGTCCCCCGACGGGCCGGGCCGCGCTGCCCTGCGCGGGCGGCATCGGCCTTGGCTCCCTGGTCCTTGGGGAACCCGGCCGCCTCGGGCCGGGAATCCGGTGCGGTGGTGGTCTCAGGAATGGGGGGCACGGTCATCGGTGTGCCTCCTTCGCGGTCTCGGGTGGCGCTCCGGCCACTACGAGAGGCGGGCTCTCCGCCCAGCTCGGGGTGCGGGCGGCCGCCGCCGCGCCGGTCCAGCGGCCCGGTGCGTGGAACTCGGCCGGGTGCGCGAAGGGCAGCGGTTCGCCGTCGGCGTCGACGGCCTCCCGCTGCACCGGCGAGTGGGAGATCAGCTCCAGGTAAATGCCGCGAAATGCCGTCAGGTTCTGTTCCACCGTGAAGAGTTCGAGTGCGCGGGCACGCGCCGCGGCCCCCAGCCGCTCGCGGCGCTCCGGGTCGCGTAACAGCGCGAGGCAGGCGTCGGCGAGCGCCCGCGGATTGCGCGGGGGTACGACAAGGCCGGTGCCGCCGATGACCTCGACGACCGCGCCGACGTCGGTGGAGACCGTCGCGCGCCCGCAGAACATCGCTTCGACCAGACTGACGGGGAAGCCCTCGACGACGCTGGAAAGCACGACCACTCCCCCGGCGGCGTACGCGTCGACCAGTTCCGGGGCCTCGGGCCCGCCGATCTCCTCGAAGGACACCGGGTTGTCGCCCACGGCGTGCGCGCCGGCGGCCTCGTCGGGGAAGAGCTGAGCGGCGAGCGCGCTGCACTGCGCGAGGTAGGCGATCGCCTCCGGGCCGCTGGGCGGCGCGCAGAAGAGCCTGAGCCGCGCCTGCGGCTCCTCCTTGCGGATCTCGGCGAAGGCGTGCAGCAGAGCGACGAGGTCCTTGGAGGGCTCGATCCGGCCGACCCAGACGAGGGTGTACGGGTCGCCGGTGTCGGCGCTCTCGCCGACGGCCGCGAAGCGGTCCGCCTCCATGCCGGGGTAGACGGTGCGCAGTTTCTCGCGGTCGGCGCCGCACTTCTCCTGCCAGCGCCGCGCGTGGGTGTTGCCGGGGGTGATGACCGACGCCTGCCGGTAGACCTCGGCGGCGAGTTGCCGTTGGAAGGCGGCGAGCAGGGCCCTCACGGGCGCGCTCAGCCCTGCATCGGTGGCGGCCAGGTAGTGGGCGCGCAGTTGGACGCCGTACTCGGTGACCAGCAGCGGGACCCCGCAGAAGCGTTTGGCCAACAGGCCGGGCAGGGCCCCCGGCCCGCCGGACGCGGCATGGCAGAGATCGACGGCGCCGAGGCCGTCCTCGTCGTACCAGTCGAGCGACAGGGGGCGCAGGGCGCGCTCGAGCCGGTCCGCGAAGGCGAGGTGGTCCACGACCGTGGCTCCGTGCACCGTGCGGCGCGTACCGGGCGCACGGCAGGCGGACTCGAGGGCGCGCACGGCGACTTCCGAGCGGAGCGCCGCGTACAGGCCGCCGTGTTCGCGGGCCAGGTCGGCCAAGCCGTACAGCCCGTCGGCGAATCCCTCACCGTCGGCGCACACCGCGGCAGCGAGGTCCTTGAAGTGGCCCGCGAAGCGCCGGCGTTCACGCCGGCCGTAAAGACGGCCGTCGTCCGCCGCCGCCCACAGCGGGGCGGTGCGCACCCGGCGCACCTGCGGCGGGAGCTGAATGCAGCCGAGCTCCTCCTGCTGAGCGCTCCGGCTGAGCGCGTAGAGGTCGAACTCGTGCTGCCCGAGCCCGCGCACCAGCCGGTCGCACCAGAGCCTGGACTCACCCGTCGCATACGGATAACCACTCTCAGTGAGCAATCCGATTCGCACGAGTGCACCCCCGATCTCCTTTATGGACGGCCGCCGTTGTGTTCCGGCGACTCACAGCGGAACGACGTTAAGCGGACACGGCGGCAGCACGACGGACGGTTGTCCATCGCGCCACCAGAAGGGGTGAATGCACGTAACTTTCACACTCCGGTAGCGTTCAGTCGCGCTACGGCGCGAGTCGCTCACAGAGCGTCAGGCTGCGGCCAGTCCCGCGGCAGCTCACCCGCCGGGGTGCACCCACGGGTTGGCGCGGCACTTGACCCCGTTGACGTCGAGCGTCTTGGTCTGCTGCTGCATCACCGGAGCGAGCGCTCCGGGCGTGCTGCAGTTCACGTGGTTGTGCCCGAGCCGGTGCCCGACCTCGTGGTTGATGAGCATCTGCCGGTAGGCCAGCATCGCGTCGTCGCCGTACGTCTCGGCGCCCTGCGCCCATCGGAAGGCGTTGATCATCACGCGCTCGGTGGAGGCGGAGTCGCACGAGACGCTGTCGACGCTGGTGTCCAGCCCCGACTTGGCGCACCACACGTCGGTGGTACCGGGACTGGCCAGCGTCATGACGAACTCGACCTCGCCCGAGGAGACCCGCTCGAAGGTCATCGCGCCGCCGTGGGCCCAGCTCCGCTCGTCGTTCAGCGTCTCCTGGATCGCCCTGGCGAACAGCCCGCCGTCGAGGGGGAGCCCCTTCTCCACATCCACCCGGTAGCGGATCTTGCGACCCTTGCCCGGCGCCTTCTCGAAGCCGGGGACGGCCTCGAAGTCGCCGGAGGCCTCCAGCTTCGGATCGATGGGGAACTGCTGGGTCATCAGCTGCTGGTAGGTCGGCGCGGCAGGCCGCGCGGCCTGCGGCGGTGTGGCCCTGCCCTCCGAGCGGCCCGGGTGCTCCTGCGCCTGACGCTCCTCACCCGCGGACTGGGCGCCGATCGCGCCCTGATCGTCGGCCGTGACCTGCCCGGCCACCACGACGGCGAGCACGGTGGTGACCGCAGCTGCCGCGATCCCCGTGAACGTACGGCCCTTGCTCGTCCTGGCCGGCGGCTCGCCGCCCGGCCGGTCCTCGGTGCCGGACAGGTCGTCGGCCTCGGTGTCCACCGCGATTTCGGGCGGCCGCCCGTGTCCCGTGTCCCAGTCGGTCACCGCGGCGTACGGCTCACGGCCCGACTGCTGCTGGTCGAACGCCTCGACGTACTCCCTGCGCGGACCCGGTACCCGCGTCCCGCCGGCCATCGTGCGCGGGGGCTGCGTCTGCAGACGCTGCCCGCCCTGCGCCGACCGCTCCGGCGGCCGGCCCTGCCAGTCGCCCCAGCCGCCCCCCGCCTCGTGGTGCTCGGGGTGGCCGCCACGGGTCTGCGGCGTGCCGTACCCGAACACGGTCTGCTCGGGACCGGCGCCCGGTCCGGCCGCGCGCCTGCGCCGGCCATTGCCGGGCGAGGCGCCCACGGCCTCCCGTTCACCGCCCGCCACCGCGCCTCCCGCCCCGGCATCCACGCCTTTGGGTACGGGGCCCTTGCGGCTGTGTCGTCCCACGCCCCGGATCAGCTCCTACCGCAGTCGTCGAGCAGTTCCCGGAAGGCCTGGGCGACCGTTTCCGGGTACTCCATCATCGCAACATGCCCGGCGTCCGGGAGCGTCAGCAGCCGGGAGCCCCGGAACGCCACTGCCGCCTTGCGCGCCATACGGTACGAGACGAGCTGGTCCTTGCGCCCGTAGACGAGAAGGGTCGGCGCGAGCACGCGCTCGGCCTGCCGCCACAGCCCATGCTGCCCACCGAGCGTGTACGCGTCCACGATGCCACGCGCCGACCTGGCCATCGCGTCCCAGAAGTACGGAAGCCCCATGCGCCGCTCCATCTCCTCGACAGCGTGGCGCAGCGCTTCGTCCGTCACCCGTGAGGGGTCGCCGTAACAGAGCCCCAACACCCCTCGGGTGCGCTGTTCGGCCGTCCAGTCCTTGGTCATTCTCGAGAAGAGACCGACGACGCCGGGCAGCGCGAGCAGTGCGGTCGGCACCGCGGAGCGCTGGACGCGCAGCTCGGGCAGAGCGGGCGAGACCAGCGTCAGGGTGCGGACCAGGTCGGGCCGGACGGCCGCGATCCTGGTGCAGGCTGCGCCGCCCATTGAATTGGCGAACAGATGGACGGGACCGCGGCCGCCGGCGTCCAGGAAACGGATCACCGCTCTGGCATGGCCGGTGACCGAGTAGTTGCCGTCGTCCGGCGGCGGGGAGTCCCCGAAGCCGGGCAGGTCGATCGCCTCGCCGTCCACGGTGTCCTCGAGCCGGGACATCAGCGCCGACCAGTTCTGCGACGAACCGCCAAGCCCGTGGACGAACAGCGCGGCCGGCAGCCCTTCGCGCACCGGGGGCCGCGAACGCACCGTGAGGGTGAGTCCCGGCAGGGCGACGGAGCGCAGCTTCTCCCCGTCGTGGACGCGCACGGCCGTTACCTTGGGAGCCGTCGCGGCATTGGCGGCGCGGGCTCCCGGCAGCTCGGTCGAAGACATGCGGCAATGTTACGAGATGATCACGCAGGTAATCATGTGTCGGGTGTCACACATCGCGCGCATCCTGCCGGGCACCCGGAACATCACCGAATCACCACGTAGCGCCATGAATCAGTACCTCCTAGGCTCGTAGGGAAAGGCGCACTCCAGGGAAAGCGGTGCCGCATGTCAGTCGATCCGAGCGATCCCGAGACCTTCGAGGAAGACGAGCAGAACACCGAGGCGCGCGACGAAGAGGTCCCCGAAGCGGACGCCGCCGAACAGCACACGGAGGTGCGCTCCGAGCGGGACGACCCGGTGAACCACGTCGACCCGGCCGCCGCGAACGAGGCGGACATCGTCGAACAGACCCGTGTGGTCAAGCTCGACGAGGACGACTACCGGTGACCTGTCGCCCGTTGACCCGAATTGTCCAGGGGTTCTCTGCGAACAGGCAGCTTCCGAGTCTGTCCGGTCCGTGAAATTCTGCGTCCGCGCGACGCACAGCCGGGTTACCCAAAAGTACGATGGCGGCGCGGCGCACAGCGCGCACGGAAGACTGTGCTTGCTCAAACTGTGCTTGTTCGAACATGGGAGGCGGCGTGACAGCCATCGAGCAGACAGAGGCGGCGCGCCCGCGGGGCACACGCCTGCCACGCCGAGCCCGCAGAAACCAGCTCCTGGGCGCGGCCCAGGAAGTTTTCGTGGCTCAGGGATACCACTCGGCGGCGATGGACGACATCGCGGAGCGGGCCGGAGTCAGCAAGCCCGTTCTCTACCAGCACTTCCCCGGAAAGCTGGAGCTCTACCTGGCACTGCTGGACCAGCACTGCGAGTCGCTGCTGCAGGCCGTCCGAGGTGCGCTGGCGTCGACGACGGACAACAAGCTCCGTGTCGCCGCGACGATGGACGCCTACTTCGCGTACGTGGAGGACGAAGGGGGCGCCTTCCGGCTGGTCTTCGAATCGGACCTGACCAACGAGCCGGCCGTCCGCGAGCGCGTCGACCGGGTCTCACTGCAGTGCGCGGAGGCCATCTCCGACGTGATCGCGGAGGACACCGGACTCTCCAAGGACGAGTCGATGCTGCTCGCGGTCGGCCTCGGCGGCGTCTCCCAGGTGGTCGCCAGGTACTGGCTGTCCAGCGGCTCCGGCATCCCCCGGGACACCGCCGTGCAGCTGCTCACGTCGCTCGCCTGGCGCGGTATCGCAGGGTTCCCGCTGCACGGCTCGGATCAGCAGCAGTGACACGGGGCGGCGGCTCCAGGACGGCTCGCGCCGGAGCTGTTCGCTCCTGGCGTTTCCCCAGGGGACCTGCCGCATACCGACTCCGGGCTAATGTGTGCTGCGTACGGCGCGGCTGACCGCGCAACGCACTGACCGTTCGGAGGGACATAGCCGTGGAGGTCAAGATCGGCGTGCAGCACGCGCCCCGGGAGATCGTTCTGGAGAGCGGGCAGTCCGCCGAGGAGGTCGAGCGCGCGGTGGGCGATGCGCTGGCCGGCAAGGCGCAACTGCTCAGCCTCACGGACGAGAAGGGCCGCAAGGTCCTGGTACCGGCAGACCGGCTCGCCTACGTCGAGATCGGCGAGTCGGCGACGCGGCGCGTGGGATTCGGCGCGCTGTAGCGCGACGGCCGCATGCGCGACGGGCACGGCCCGGGCGAGCGCGGTGAAGATATGGCAGGAGAGGGCCCGGCGGGAATTCCCGCGGGGCCCTCTCCTGCTGCTCAGCGCTGCTCCGAACCGCTGCGGGGAGGGTTGCCTTCTGTGCACGCCGGGTAGTACGGGCTACGACCGTCCCGCCCGCACCGGCGTCCGTGAGGTGATCAGCAGTGCTCTTGGAAACGCTCGGTTCTGTTCTGCTCGGACTCGCCCTCTCCTGGGCCGCGATCCGTCATCTTGCCGATCGTCTCCCCTCCCGCAGGGCGGTCTTCGCCACCGGCACCCTGGGCGCGATGTTCGGCGCCTATGTGACGCATGTGGCGCTCGGCCCCGGTCATCTTCTGGCCACGCTGGTGGGGGCCGCGGCAATCGGGGCGGTGCTGCTCTCGCTGCTGATCCGGCCGTCCACCCACAGACTGCGCCGCGCGTTCCCTTTCTGAGCCCGCCCGACGACCGGCCGCACGAACGACGGCCGGAGCACCACCCCGGCCCGAGCCCCGACGACGAGGGCCTGGCGAAGCCCGGCACCGACTCCGAGCACGAGCCGCGACCTCAAGGCGACGTGCATGGCCCCGAGCGCGACACCGACCGCACACCCGAGCGCGAGCCGCGCCCCAAGGGCGACGCAAAGGGCCCGGAGCGCGCCGAACGCGCCCCCCGAGCAGGGCCCGCGGTACAACGCCGAAGCGCTCGTGAACGGAGCCCGGGGCGCAACGCCGAGCACGGTGCCGGGCCGGACCCCGAGCGCAACGTCGATCCCGGTGCCGGCAGGCACCAGAGGCACCGGTGGCTCTGAGGCCGACGGGAGCGGGCGGGCCGGTCCGGCCAGACCTGGCAAGGCCGGTCAGCCGGGCGGTCGATGCGTCAGACCGTCACGCCGCCAGTCCCAGCGCGGCCATGCGCTTCGTGTGCGCCTTGGTGATCCGGGAGAACATCTCGCCGACCGCTGCGAGGTCGAAGCCGTCCGCCACACCGCCCACGAGCATCGTGGAGAGCGCGTCCCGCTCCGCCACCACCCGCTGAGCCTGGGAGAGCGCCTCACCCATCAGTCGTCGCGCCCACAGCGCGAGCCGGCCTCCGACCCGCGGGTCGGCCTCGATCGCGGCGCGGACCTTCTCCACGGCGAAGTTCCCGTGGCCGGTGTCATCGAGCACGGCGAGCACCAGGGCGCGGGTGTCGCTGTCCAGGCGGGCGGCGACCTCCCGGTAGAAGTCGCTGGCGATCGAGTCGCCGACGTACGCCTTGACCAGGCCCTCGAGCCAATCGGACGGCGCGGTCTGCCGGTGGAAGTCGTCAAGGGCCTGCGCGAAGGGCTCCATCGCGGCCGTCGGCTCCGTGTCGATCGCCGTCAGCCGGTCCCGCAACCGCTCGAAGTGGTGGAACTCGGCGGAGGCCATCTTTGCCAGCTCCGCCTTGTCCGCCAGCGAAGGCGCGAGCTTCGCGTCCTCCGCGAGCCGCTCGAACGCCGCCAGTTCGCCGTAGGCGAGCGCGCCCAGCAGGTCCACGACGGCGGCACGGTACTGCGGGTCTGCGGACGCCGCCGCCCAGTCCTGGGCGGCGATCCCGGTGTGACCGGTGGATTCAGTGGCGTTGTCAGGCGTCTCCATGAACGGCACAATAGCCCGCCCGCCGCGCGGGTGAAGGGCCTGGTCAGCCATGCCCGGAACACAGTTCTCGTGAATTCACCCAACACACATGCGCGAATCCGGGGTACAGTGGTAATGCGCCTGCTGAGCGTCAGAGTATTTCTACGTCCTCAGTAGGCCGTCTGATGAATGAGGATGCCCGGTCGGTGGCCCGATCGGCTCCGCCCCGACCGCCCTCCCCGCGGATCATGCGCACAGATGCGTGCGACCGCAGATGAGGGGCCCCCTCAGCGGTACGAGCGCTCGAGCGACGGCAGTGGTCCCGCGCCATCCGACCAATCCACGGTCGGTCCAGTACCCAGGTGCGGTACGACCCCCAGCGTTCGCCTCGCGCCGCGTCTCACAGAAGAGGCAACACCCTGACTACGAAGACTTTCCGGGATCTCGGGATCCTGCCCGAGACCGCCGAAGCCCTTGAGGCTGTCGGCATCGTGTCCCCCTTCCCCATCCAGGAGATGACGCTCCCCGTCGCCCTCTCCGGCTCCGACGTCATCGGCCAGGCCAAGACCGGCACCGGCAAGACCCTCGGTTTCGGCCTGCCGCTGCTGGAGCGCGTCACCGTCCCCGCGGACGTCGAGGCGGGCCGGGCCGGGCCCGACCAGCTGACCGAAGCCCCCCAGGCGCTTGTCGTCGTCCCCACCCGCGAGCTGTGCACCCAGGTCACCAACGACCTGCTCACCGCCGGCAAGGTCCGTAACGTCCGCGTTCTCGCGATCTACGGCGGCCGTGCGTACGAACCCCAGGTCGAGGCCCTCAAGAAGGGTGTCGACGTGGTCGTCGGCACTCCCGGCCGGCTGCTGGACCTCGCGGGCCAGAAGAAGCTGAACCTCTCACACGTGCGCGCGCTCGTCCTCGACGAGGCCGACGAGATGCTCGACCTGGGCTTCCTGCCCGACGTCGAGAAGATCATCCAGCAGCTGCCGGCCAAGCGCCAGACCATGCTGTTCTCGGCGACCATGCCGGGCGCGGTCATCGGTCTCGCCCGCCGCTACATGTCGCAGCCCACGCACATCAGGGCCACCTCGCCCGACGACGAGGGCGCCACGGTGCGCAACACCACGCAGCGTGTCTACCGCGCGCACTCCATGGACAAGCCGGAGATGGTCTCCCGCATCCTGCAGGCCGAAGGCCGCGGACTCGCGATGATCTTCTGCCGTACGAAGCGGACGGCCGCCGACATCGCCGACCAGCTCGCCCAGCGCGGCTTCGCGTCGGGTGCGGTCCACGGCGACCTGGGCCAGGGCGCACGCGAGCAGGCCCTGCGGGCGTTCCGCAACGGCAAGGTCGACGTGCTCGTGTGCACCGACGTCGCCGCGCGCGGTATCGACGTCGAAGGCGTCACCCACGTCATCAACTACCAGTCACCGGAGGACGAGAAGACGTACCTCCACCGCATCGGCCGCACCGGCCGAGCGGGTGCGTCCGGCACCGCCGTGACGCTGGTCGACTGGGACGACATCCCGCGCTGGCAGCTGATCAACAAGGCGCTGGACCTGGGCTTCCCGGACCCGGTGGAGACGTACTCCACGTCGCCGCACCTGTTCGAGGAGCTGTCCATCCCGGCCGGCACCAAGGGTGTGCTCCCCCGCGCCGAGCGCACCCGCGCCGGTCTCGCGGCGGAGCAAGTCGAGGACCTGGGCGAGACGGGCGGCCGCGGCCGCCGGTCCGCCGCGCCGGCGGCACGCGAGGAGCGCGCGGAGCGCCCCGCGCGTACGCCGCGCCAGCGTCGTCGCACGCGCGGCGGGGAGTCCGTCGCACAGACGCCGGTCGTACCGGAGCAGGCCGCCGGCGAGGCGTCGGCCGAGCCGCGCACTCCGCGCCGCCGCCGTCGCACCCGCGTGGGTGCGAGCGCGGCGGCGGGGGCGACGGCCGTCGTCGAGGCCGTTGAGACGATCGTCGAGACCGCCGAGCAGTCCGAGCCCGAGGCGGAGGCGGCGACCAAGCCGCGCCGCCGCCGTACCCGCCGGGCATCCGAGGCCGTTGTCGCCGAGGCCGAGGCGGCGGTCGTCACCGAGGCCGAGGCGGTTGTCGCCGAGGCGGAGGCGAAGCCGCGCCGGACGCGTACACGCAAGACCGTCGAAACCCCCGTCGAAACAGACGCCGAGGCCAAGCCCCGCCGCACCCGGACACGCAAGACCGCGGAACCGGCGGCCGAGACCTCAGACGCCGTCGAGACCGAGACGACGCCCCGCCGGACACGTACACGCAAGACCGTCGACACGGCGCAGGCCGTCGAAGCGGCCGAGACCGAGGCGGCCGAGACGAAGCCCCGCCGGACACGTACACGCAAGACCGTCGAAACCCCCGTCGAAACAGACGCCGAGGCCAAGCCCCGCCGCACCCGGACACGCAAGACCGCGGAACCGGCGGCCGAG
>NZ_JBVHTA010000001.1:25769-120159 GCF_055566095.1 Streptomyces sp. NPDC027962 | reverse complement strand
CGAGACCTCAGACGCCGTCGAGACCGAGACGACGCCCCGCCGGACACGTACGCGCAAGGCCGCGGCGCAGCCGGAGAGCTGACGCACTGGCACCCCGGATGCCCGGCCCCGTTTTTTGGGGCCGGGCATCCGCGGTTTTCGAGGACGCCGCGCGTTAGCCTCGTCGCATGAGTCGCCCGCCCACCTTCGTGCCGCCCTCCTGCGCCCAGCCCCGCGCGCTGTCCACTTCGCGCGGCACGTTCGCCGTGCTCGACGCGCGGCCGTCCGGAGCCGTGCGCGGCACCGCGTTGTTGCTGCCCGGGTACACGGGCAGCAAGGAGGACTTCATCGCGCTGCTCGAGCCGCTGACCGAGTCCGGTTACCGGACTGTCGCGGTGGACGGTCGCGGGCAGTACGAGACCGATGGCCCGGCGGACCAAAGCATCTACGAACAGCTCCAGTTGGCCCGGGACGTGCTCGCCCAGGCCGCGGCCGTCGGCGGCCCCTTGCACCTCGTGGGGCACTCGCTCGGCGGTCAGATCGCCCGTGCCGCCATCCTCTTGGACGCCTCCCCGTTCTCGACGTTCACGCTGATGTCGTCGGGGCCGGCGCAGATCAGTCCGGCCCAGCAGCAGCGGGTGAAGCTGCTGAGCGACGCACTCGCCGTCATGCCGATGGACCAGGTGTGGGAGGCGATCCTGGCCTTCGACGCGCCGGAGGACGCGGAGGCGGAGGCCACCGAGGGCCGGGAGGACCTGCGACGCCGCTGGTTGCGCCACAACCCCGCCCAGCTCATCGCCACCGGCCGCCAGTTGACGACGGAGCCGGACAGGGTCGCCGAACTCGCCGCCGTAGAGCCGCTGCCCAAGCATGTGCTGTCGGGCGAACGCGACGACACCTGGCCGGTGCCGTTGCTGGACGAGATGGCCCAGCGGCTGGACGCGCACCGGACGGTCGTCCGGGGCGCGGAGCATTCGCCGAACACGGACCGGCCCCTGGAGACCGCTTCCGCGCTCGCGCGGTTCTGGGATCAGTACTGAGCCTGCAGGTGCTGCCAGAAGCCGTCCCGGAGCGCCCTGCGCAGGACGGCGTGGCCGCGCAGTGATCGCTGGAGCCGCCGCTCCGCTTCGATCAGCAGCTCCTGGTCCACGGAACCGGGCAGATAGGGATGGCCGGGGAGCAGTTCCGCGAGTTCGGCGCGCCCCCGCTCCCCCAGCCATGTTGCCGCGATCTGGGCGCCTACGAACCGTACTTCGTCACGCGAGGGCGGCGGCTCACCCTCGTTCTCGTACGTCGTGACGGGCCTGCGGGTGATGTAGGGGCGGCAGAAGTCGAGGTCGAAGGTGCGCTGGCTGTCGACCTCCCACAGCAGCGGCTCCGCCTGGTTGCGGCCCTCTCCGGCCTCGATGCCCCACAGGTGGACACGCGCGCCGTAGCCCTGGGCGGCCTCGACGGCGGAGACGAGGTCCTCGTCGCCCCCGACGAGCGCCGCGTCACTGATGGCGCGGTGCCTGGCGAGTGACTCCAGATCGGTGCGGATCAGGGAGTCGACGCCCTTCTGCTGGTTGTTGGCGTTGAGGTTGCCGAGGCGCACCTTGACATCGGGCAGCTCCGCGATGGACTGCTGTTCCGCGGTGTGGATGCGGCGCCGGGCGCCGTCGTACCAGTAGACCCGCAGCAGCCGGCTGTCGGTGAAGATCTTGCCCGCCTTGTCGATGAAGGCCGCGATCAGCCCTTCGGTGTCCAGGTCGAAGGAGCGCCGGTCCTCGGTGCCCGCCACAAGCAATCCGGCCGCAGCATAGACGTAACCGGCGTCGACGAAGATGGCATGGGTCGAAGGGGTCTTCGCGCCCTCGGCGAGCATCCGCTGCAGGAGCTCATTGGTGCGCTCCAGGCGGGTGGCGATCTCGTTGATCTCTGCATCGTTCATACGTGGCTCATTCTCCGTGGCCGGAGCACTACCCGCCAGTAGTTAGGCATCCAAAAAATTTCCTTAGCGTAGGGAATGTTTGCAGGATGCATCTCGTTGTAACCCATGTACACGGACGGGGAGACCGTCTGTCATTCAGTTCTCCTGCAGGAGGATCAGACGAAGGGAGAAGCCTTGCGCTTCGAAATCATGCGACTGGACGACGTCGACGGCACCGCTGTCGACAGTACGGTCGTGGATGCCGCCTCCGTCAACCGGATCGTGCAGCAGGCCGCTTCGATCGGCCAGCGCATCTATATCCGACCCGCCGACACCTCCGTTGCTTCATAACGCCTCATTGAGCTGTGTGACGCACGACGTGACGCACGACCGACGCGAGACGCCCCCGTACGGACTGCCGTACGGGGGCGTAATGCGTTGGCGGCCTGGTCGCTCAGGCGCCCTGGATCACCTGCGTGACGCCGTTGATGATCTGCTGCACGGCGATCGCGGATAGCATCATGCCGGCGAGCCGCGTCACCAGCACCACACCGCCGTCCTTGATCAGGCGGATGATCACCAGCGAGTAGCGCATGGTGAGCCACAGCACGACATGCATGGCGACGATCGCCGCCCAGACCGAGACCTGCTGCCCGACGCCCTGTGCGTGCTGGACCGCGAGGATCACCGAGACGATCGCACCGGGACCGGCCAGCAGCGGCATACCCAGGGGCACCAGCGCGACGTTGACGTCCTTGGTCTGCTTGGGCTCGTCGGTCTTTCCGGTGAGCAGGTCGAGGGCGATCAGCAGCAGGAGCAGGCCACCGGCGATCATCAGCGCCGGTACGGAGACATGCAGATAGTCGAGGATCTGCTGACCGAGGATGCCGAAGACGGTGATCACTCCGAAGGCGACCGCCACGGCCTGCCACGCCATCCGGCGCTGCACCTTGGTGGCGCGCCCGGAGGTGAGGGCGAGGAAGATCGGTGTGATCCCCGGGGGATCCATGATGACAAAAAGGGTCAGGAACAGAGAGCCGAAAACGGCAGCGTCGAACACAGTGAGGGCCTTGCGAGGAGAGGGTGGTACGGGGGAAGGGCGCGATTACAGGCGGACCCCGCCCGTGCCCATCACGGGGAATGCGCCCGTGGCGCGGCGGGTGATCTCGCCGTAGATCTCCGGGTCGGTGGTGCAGTCGCCCAGCCGGCAGGTCTTGCGGCTGCCGTGGTAGTCACTGGAGCCCGTGGGCAGCAGCCCGAGGTCACCGGCAAGGCCGCGCAGCCGGGTGCGGGTCGCCTCGTCGTGGTCCATGTGGTCGACCTCGATGCCGTCGAGGCCGCAGGCGGCGAGTTCCGCTATCGCCGACTCGGGGACCACCCGGCCTCGCTTGACGGCAAGCGGGTGGGCGAAGACGGTGACACCGCCGGCCGCCTTGACCAGGCGGACCGCGGTGAAGGGGTCGAGCTCGTGCTTCTCGACGTACGCCCTGCCGCCGTCGGCCAGCCACAGGGGGGTGAAGGCGTCGGACACCGAGGGCACGACGCCCAGCTCGACGAGGGCCTCCGCGATGTGCGGCCGGCCGACGGATCCGTCCCCGGCGATGCGGGCGACGTGCTTCCACTCGACGGGCACGCCGAGCTCCTGGAGCTTGCCGACCATCGCCCGGGCGCGAGGCACCCGGTCGTCGCGTACGAGCTCGCGCTCGCGGAGCAGATCGGGCTCCTCGGCGTCGAACAGATACGCCAGCATGTGGAGTCCGACGCCGTCGAGACGGCAGGAGAGTTCAACGCCGGTGACGAGAGTCACGCCCTCGGGGAGCGCGGCGGCCGCCTCCGCGTGCCCGCGGGTCGTGTCGTGGTCGGTGAGGGCAACGACGTCCAGACCGGCAGCGGCGGCGTTCCGCACGAGCTCGGCCGGGGTGTCCGTACCGTCGGAAGCCGTGGAGTGGGTGTGCAGATCGATGCGCACGACGCTGACTCCGGGGGCTCACGGGCGGACAGGGGACACCCAGGATAACCGCCCTGCACATGCGTCCCGGCCGCGCGAAGAGGCGGCAGGACCCGGGCCGGGTGCGCCGGGGAGCGTCCGCAGAGTTTCGCCGCCCCCGAGGCGCGTGACAGACGGACTTCCGCGGCCCCCCGGCCTACGACAGCAGCCGCGGTGACAGCGCACCGCACGGCAGCAGTTCGACCTCCGCACCGGCGTCCCGCAGGTCCGTGAGCACCAGCTCGTCGTACATGAGCAGCCCGGACTGCTCCGGCCAGACGACGGCCCACAGCCACAGTCCGCGCGCCTCGCCGGCGAACACCGCACGGTCGTCGGGCGCGCCCGCGACGTGCCACAGCGGTGTGGGCCGGCCGGCGGCGAGCACCTTGGCCTGCGGGGGTTTGGCGACGTCGATGTGCGGTCCCGGGTCCGGCCCGTCGATCCCGGCGTACCGGGAACCAAGGCCGACGCCCAGCTCCTCCGCGATGAGCAGCAGCTCCCCGATGCCACCGAGCGGGCCGGGCCCCGAACAGGCCACCGCCGTGGCACGGCCGCCGCTGCGGTCGTCGCCCGCATAGGCGACGCCGGTGAAGAGCCAGCCGACCGGCAGTGGCCAAGGCATCCACACGGGGACCTTCGCGCGGTGCACCACGACACCGAGGGCCTCGACACTGGGCGGGATCACCGGCTGCAGCGGGTGCACGGAACCATGCACGTCGCACTGCCAGGAGTCGGCAAAGAGACCGGGCGCCCTCACCCGGCCACCGCACTTCGGGCAACTGGGTTCGCCCCTCATAAGGCCCAACGGTCCTCTCCGGCCGACCTCGCGTCAAGGACGATCACCCGTCCGGCGCGCGCCTTCCACCGCTCGAGATAGATGCAATTAGCATTCATTAGCTTGGCTAACTCATATGTGCGTGGAGCAAACCAGCGCTGAGCCACAACTCCGCACGGCGAAGGAGCCGTTCCATGCAAGGAAGGGAAGGCATCCGTATCCCGTTCGTGGCCGCCGTCGCGGCGGCCGTCGCCTTGGTGAGGCGCACCTCGCTCGGTCTCGAGGCGAAGGAACTGAAGTACCGTCACGCCACCGGGGACCGCGTGACCGTCTTCGCCAACCGACTTGGCCGGTATGCCGGTTCAGTCGAGCGTCACGGACCTGCGCAGCGGATCGCGCAGGTCCGTCCCGTGCGTCAGCCACCGATCCTGAAGCTCTGCCGCGCCGTGCACCCGCTTCCAGGCGGCCTCGTTCGGCGTCATGGGCAGCAGTGGCAGGAAGCGCACCGGATCCATCGGGTCGTCCAGTTCGAGATCCTCGACCAGGCCGCCCGGCTCCGCGACGAGCACCGAGCTGAACGGCGCAGAAGGCCACAGCGGCTCACCCACGTCGAGCGAGGCCCCGGGGGCCACGATCACGCCTTCGACCTGCGGCGACGCCCCGAGTACGGCAAGCGGGCGCAGCACCTTGCCGGTGTCGGCGAGACCGGCCCGCACGCTCAGGACCAGCTCCGCACGAGGCCCCTTGACCGGGTCGGCGACGGTCGCGGTGGGATCCGTCATCGGGTGCGCCGACATCCCGAGAGTGGCGTAGCGGACGATCTCCTTGCCGCCCTCACGGTCCCGGAACCGCAGCACCTCGATGCGGTCCGTGCCGAGAAACGTCACGGCGGCGCGAGCGTCCGGTTCGCCAAGCGCGCTGCGCAGCCGGGCGTCGACAAGAGCAAGAACGTCTTCCATGTCGCGAGCATAAAACGCGTAAGGAGCGGGCAAACACAGGGATTGACCCGCAGTCGGCTGATAGTCTTGGCCGCTGGTCGGGACGGCACGCAGAAGCGCTGCCTTCGAGTCCCGACGACACGTCGTCCCTCACGGGGGACCGGCCGGAGGAGGTGAGGCTGCGGTGGATCGAAGTCGATCGTGCAGTACCAGCAGCTCTTCCGCACGGCACCGTTCCTTTCGCCGTCCCTGACACGGCGAACCGGGAATCGTGAGCTGAGGCCTCCCCGCACGGGCCCCACGGCATTTCGCACGACGGAAGAGCGCGAGCACTTCGTTTTTGCCTGTCTGTAGCGAACGCCGTCACCGCGACCACGCGGTGCCGCCCGCTTTGCGGACGTATGCCTCACGTCCCCATTCCGGGCTGTGCCACGCACCGCCGACGGCCTCTCCGTGAAGGAGCCAGCCATGTCGATGATCCGTGACCTGCGCGCAGCGGTCCGCCCCTCGCTGCGCAAGAGCAGCGCCCCATACAACAGCTACGACCCGACCCGTGACCCCTCGGCCTCCAGCGCGGTCGTCGACTGCGCCGTCTACCGCGACGGCCGGCGCCTCGAGGGCCGCGCCTGTCTGACGCCCCACGAGGCGATGCTGAGCGTGCGTAAGGACGGCGGCTTCGCCTGGATCGGCCTGCACGAGCCGACGGAGGCGGAATTCGCCGGTATCGCCGCCGAGTTCGGGCTCCACCCGCTGGCAGTCGAGGACGCGGTCCACGCCCACCAGCGGCCCAAGCTGGAGCGGTACGACGACACCCTCTTCACGGTCTTCAAGACCATCCACTACGTCGAGCACGCCGAACTGACCGCGACCAGCGAGGTCGTCGAGACCGGTGAAGTGATGTGTTTCACCGGCCGGGACTTCGTCATCACCGTGCGGCACGGCGGCAAGGGATCGCTGCGTGCACTGCGACACGGCCTGCAGAAGGACGCCGAGCTGCTCGCCAAGGGCCCCTCTGCGGTGCTGCACGCCATCGCCGACCATGTCGTCGACGGGTACATCGCGGTGGCCTCCGCCGTCCAGGACGACATCGACGAGGTCGAGATCGACGTCTTCTCTGCGCCCGACAAGGGCAGCCCGCGCGGCAGCGACGCCGGGCGGATCTACCAGCTCAAGCGCGAGGTGCTCGAATTCAAGCGGGCCGTCTCCCCGCTGCTGCGGCCGATGCAGCTGCTGAGCGAGCGGCCGATGCGGCTGATCGACCCGGACATCCAGAAGTACTTCCGTGACGTCGCCGACCACCTCGCCCGCGTCCAGGAAGAGGTCATCGGCTTCGACGAGCTGCTGAACTCGATCCTCCAGGCCAACCTCGCCCAGGCGACCGTCGCCCAGAACGAGGACATGCGCAAGATCACGTCCTGGGCGGCGATCATCGCCGTGCCGACGGCCGTCTGCGGGATCTACGGCATGAACTTCGAACACATGCCGGAACTGCAGTGGAAGTACGGCTATCCGGCGGTGCTCACCGGCATCGCGGTCGTGTGTTTCGCGATCCACCGCACCCTCAAGCGCAATGGCTGGCTGTAGGGCGCCGCGGGAGCACCGATCGATAGGCTGCGCGTATGACATCCCATCTGCTCGGCCAGGCGCTCGTCGAGGAGGCCACCAAGAAGTCCGGCCTCATCTGGGTGCGCGGCGACGGTCCGGCACGCGCCCTGTGGCATGTGTGGCACGACGGCGCCGTGCACATCGTCGGCGACGGGCCGGGCGAGCAGCCGCTGCCGGGGCTGGCCGACGGCAGGCCGGCCGAGGTCACCGTCCGCAGCAAGGACAAGGGCGGCCGGCTGGTCGCCTGGGCCGCGACGGTGCGGGAACTGCCCCCGCGCTCCGAGGAATGGCATGCGGCCGTCGCTGAGCTCAAGGGCAAGCGGCTGAACGCCCCTGACGCCGAGCAGATGACGGAGCGCTGGGCGCGCGAGTGCCGGGTGCTGCGGCTCGAGCCGCAGGACGCCGTCACCGAGCTGCCCGACGGCTCCCTGGCGGCGGCACCACTGCCGACGGCGGCGACGACGCGCCGCCCGATGCCGGCGGCCCTGCCGAGGCTGCTGCTGAAGCGACGGGGGCGGCGCGGCTGAGGTCGCCGGCCCGAACCACGTTCGGGCCGCGGCAGCAGGTCGCGTCCCAGAACCGTCAGCCGACCCTGTCGGGCCGCCGGCAAAACCGTCGGCCGCCCGCGAGGCCGGCCGGTCGAACCGTCAGCCGCCCGAGCCGGACCCCGACGTCTTCGGGATCTGGCCGCCGTAGTCGACCGTCTCCCCGTCCGCGGGCTCGGCCAGCGGGAAGTCCTTGTCCCAGTCCCCGAGCGTGAGCACTCCGGCTCCGGCGGCCCGGGCGAACTGCAGCGGAAACGGCTTGCCCTCGAGCGAGACGTCGAGGACTCCGCCCCGGCCGCCCTCACCGGCGCTGACCTTGATCGTGCGTACGCCGCCGACCTGTGTCCGGTCGCCCTTGCTGAGCTCGCCCTGCATCCCGAGCAGCCCGTCGAGCAGCACGTCCATGTCGGTGAAGCCGCGGAACTGCTTGTACGAGGGGTCGCCCTTGGGCACCTTCACGTACTTGTCGGCGAGTTTTTTCGCCGCCTCCATGTCCGACTTGCTGGGCTCCTCGTCACCGCTGTCCGCGTGGCTCCAGAAACCGGCGTCGGCCTTGAGGAACAGCGCGTCGTCGATCCGCAGCAGCTCGAAGGCGTTCTCCTTCGAGGTCAGCGAACCGGTGGCGCCGTCCTGTTTGAGCCGCATGTTCAGCCTGTACGTGCCGTCCTTGCTGACGAGCGTCCCCGCCAGGCGTACCGAGGCCGCGGCGTCCGCCGCCGCGCGCGCCTTGGTCTCGATCTCCTCCGCGGAGAGCTTCCCGATCCCGTTGGTCCCCGCGTCCGGGTCCTCGCCGCATGCCGTGAGCGCCACAGCCAGCCCGGCACACAGCACCGTGGAGAGCGCGACCCGGCGCACTCGGCCGGCCGGAGGGAGGGGAGTCACAAGCGCACTGCCTCTCATCTGTGGGGGGATGGCAGTGCGCAGCGTACCCGTGCGGGGTGCACGGGTACGCAGGCAGCCGTACGGACGTCAGCCGGGGGCGGCCCGTATCGGTACCGGCTAGCCTGAACCCGTCGAAAGTCTGCGTTTTCCGGCAAAAGAGAGGGGCGAGCATGGTCGCAGGCGCCCCTCGGGTCTTCGTCTCGCACCTCGCGGGCGTGCCCGTCTTCGACCCCAACGGCGACCAGGTCGGACGCGTACGCGACCTGGTGGCGATGCTGCGCGTCGGGCGCCGCCCGCCGCGGCTCCTGGGCCTCGTGGTCGAGGTGATCAGTCGCCGCAGGATCTTCCTGCCGATGACCCGGGTCACCGGCATCGAGTCGGGACAGGTCATCACCACCGGCGTGCTCAATGTCCGCCGTTTCGAACAGCGTCCGACCGAGCGGCTGGTGCTCGGCGAACTCCTCGACCGCCGCGTCCGCATGGTGGAGAGCGGCGAGGAGGTCACCGTCCTCGACGTGGCCATCCAGCAGCTGCCCGCCCGCCGCGACTGGGAGATCGACAAGGTCTTCGTACGCAAGGGCAAGGGCGGCGCGCTGCGCCGCAGGGGCGAGACGCTGACCCTGGACTGGTCCGCCGTCACCGGCTTCTCGCTCGAGGAGCACGGGCAGGGCGCGGAGAGCCTCCTCGCCACCTTCGAGCAACTGCGGCCGGCCGACCTGGCCAATGTGCTGCACCATCTCTCGCCGAAACGGCGCGCCGAGGTGGCCGCGGCCCTCGACGACGACCGGCTCGCCGACGTGCTGGAGGAGCTCCCCGACGACGACCAGGTGGAGATCCTCGGCAAGCTCAAGGAGGAACGTGCGGCCGACGTCCTGGAGGCCATGGACCCGGACGACGCGGCCGACCTGCTGTCCGAGCTCCCGGAGGAGGACAAGGAGCGGCTGCTGGCGCTGATGCGGCCCGCCGACGCCGCCGATGTGCGACGGCTGCTGTCGTACGAGGAGCGCACGGCGGGCGGTCTGATGACGACCGAGCCGATCGTGCTGCGCCCCGACTCCACGGTGGCCGACGCGCTGGCCCGCGTGCGCCAGCAGGACCTGTCCCCCGCGCTCGCCGCCCAGGTGTACGTGTGCCGGCCGCCGGACGAGACCCCGACAGGGAAGTACCTCGGCACGGTGCACTTCCAGCGGCTGCTGCGGGACCCGCCGTTCACGCTGGTCAGCTCGATCGTGGACAGCGACCTGCCGCCGCTGTCGCCGGGGGCGCCTCTGCGGGCCGTCACCCAGCATCTCGCGGCGTACAACATGGTGGCGGCGCCCGTCGTCGACGAGAGCGGCTCGCTGCTCGGGGTCGTGACCGTCGACGACGTACTGGACCACCTGCTCCCGGACGACTGGCGCGAGACGGAGTTCGAGGACTCCGCGCATGGCTAGCGGGAGGGACCAGGGCCAGCCCGAACGGATCGAGCGTGACCGTATGCCGGCCGGGGCGAGCGCCGTCCCGCGGACACGGGCACGGCTCGACCTCCCGCGCCCGCCACGGCGCAGCCTGCTGCCCGACTACGACCCCGAAGCCTTCGGACGGTTCTCGGAGCAGATCGCCCGGTTCCTGGGGACGGGCCGGTTCCTCGTCTGGATGACGCTGACGATCATCACGTGGGTGGGGTGGAACGTCACCGCCCCCCCGGACCTGCGTTTCGACGAGTATCCGTTCATCTTCCTGACTTTCGCGCTGTCGCTCCAGGCGTCGTACGCGGCGCCGCTGATCCTGCTGGCGCAGAACCGGCAGGACGACCGGGACCGGGTCAATCTGGAACAGGACCGCAAGCAGAACGAGCGGTCGATCGCGGACACCGAATACCTGACCCGCGAGATCGCGGCGCTGCGGATGGGCCTCGGCGAAGTCGCCACCCGGGACTGGATCCGCTCGGAACTGCAGGACCTGGCCCGGGAGCTGGAGGAGCAGCGGGTCCCGCTCACCCACGAGCGGCCCGGGGGGAGTGACGAAGACGACCGCTGACGGGCTTTCCGAAGGCGGTGCGCAGCGCCGTACCATCTGCTTATGGCTACGGAAGACGCGGTGCTTGAGGCACTGGCGACGGTGAACGACCCCGAGATCAACCGACCGATCACTGAACTGGGCATGGTCAAGTCGGTCGACATCGGGGACGACGGCACGGTCGCCGTCACGGTGTACCTCACCGTCTCCGGCTGTCCCATGCGCGAGACGATCACCAAGAACGTGACCGAGGCGGTCGCCCGCGTCGACGGGGTCTCACACGTCGACGTCACCCTGGACGTGATGAGCGACGAGCAGCGCAAGGACCTCGCCGCGTCGCTGCGGGGCACCACCGCGGAGCGCGAGGTGCCGTTCGCCAAGCCGGGCTCGCTGACCCGGGTCTACGCGGTGGCCTCCGGCAAGGGCGGCGTGGGCAAGTCCTCAGTGACCGTGAACCTCGCGGCGGCCATGGCGGCGGACGGTCTGAAGGTCGGCGTCGTCGACGCGGACATCTACGGCCACAGCGTGCCGCGCATGCTGGGTGCGGACGGCCGTCCCACCCAGGTCGAGAACATGATCATGCCGCCGTCGGCGAACGGCGTGAAGGTGATCTCCATCGGCATGTTCACCCCGGGCAACGCGCCGGTTGTGTGGCGCGGTCCGATGCTCCACCGCGCGCTGCAGCAGTTCCTCGCGGACGTGTACTGGGGCGACCTGGACGTCCTGCTGCTCGACCTCCCGCCGGGTACGGGCGACATCGCGATCTCCGTCGCCCAGCTCGTCCCGAACGCGGAGATCCTCGTCGTCACGACCCCGCAGCAGGCGGCGGCCGAGGTCGCGGAGCGCGCCGGGTCGATCGCGGTCCAGACGCACCAGAAGATCGTGGGCGTCGTCGAGAACATGGCCGGCCTGCCGTGCCCGCACTGCGACGAGATGGTCGACGTCTTCGGCACCGGCGGCGGTCAGCGGGTCGCGGAGGGCCTGACGAAGACCACCGGCGCGACGGTGCCGGTGCTGGGCTCCATCCCGATCGACGTACGGCTGCGCGAGGGCGGCGACGAAGGCAAGCCGGTCGTCCTCACCGACCCGGACTCTCCGGCGGGCGCGGCACTGCGCTCGATCGCCGGCAAGCTCGGTGGCCGCCAGCGCGGTCTCTCGGGCATGTCGCTGGGCATCACGCCGCGCAACAAGTTCTGACAGCCGGGGGCGGCGGCACCGGACCCGTCCGATCACCGCACCACCGGGCACGGAAAGGGGCGCTGCTTTCGAGCAGCGCCCCTTCGTCATGCAGCGCTTTCGCGCAGCGCCCTTTTCCGTGCAGCGCCCGTTCTCCGAGCGCGTCCTAGCCTTCCGCGTAGGCCGCAGGGTTCGCCACGACCGAGAAACCCAGACCGTACGCGCTCATGCCGCGCCCGTACGCCCCGATGTGCACTTCCGAATGTGTCGTCCCCGCCAGCACCCACCCGAACTCCGACTCCCGGTAGTGGAAGGGCGTCGGCACCCCGTCCACGGGCAGGGAGAGGGCCGACCACGCGGGGCCGGTCAGATCGTCGGCGAGCTCGAACGCGGTCTCCGTCTGCTGGTCCAGCCAGTCGTCGCGCAGCGAGTGGTCCAGCTTCTCCGGCCAGGTGTGGGCCAGCAGCCCCGACCCGGCCAGCCAGGCGGCAGAGGAGACGGTGGTGGCGTCCAGCAGGCCCGTGCCGTCGCCGCTGCGTCTGAGGGGACTGGCCGCGACGGTGACCACGACCGTGAAGCGTTCCTTCTCGGTGCCCGCCGTCTCGGACCGTATCGTCGGCTCGTCGCCGTGGCCGATCGCGCCGTGCTGGACCGTGCCGTCCGCGGCCACGCCGACCTGCATCAGCCGGCGGGGGCCGGTGAAGGCCTCGTCCAGTGCGTACCAGGGGAAGGCGGCGTCCTTGAAACCCTCCGCCGTGCCCCCCTGCGCCGTACGGGACCTGTAACCGCTCCGGGCCGGCGAAGCGCCCTCCGCGTCCTGCTCCGTCACCCGGCTTGTCGTCGCCATGTAACCGGCCGCCTCCTCCGTCTTTCGCACCTGCAGCGGACCCGCCCCCCCTCGGGCGTCCTCACTGCCGGACAGATGGAGAGAATAGCCACCCGGTCCCCGTACGCAGGGATTGACAGTGCTCAGGTGGCGTCGGCGTCGAAGGGCGGGCGCTCGTCCCGAGCGGGCTTCTCGCCCTTCTTGAGCAGGTCGGGGCCGCCTGTGGGGGAACCGTTCACCGCGGCGGGGACAGAACTCTCCGACACACCGGAGTGCTCCGATCCGTTGACGGCGTCGGCGACCTCGTTGATCTCCTTCTTGAGGTCGAAGCTGCTCCGCAGCTCCTTGAGTTCCTTGAGGTCGTCGTTCTCCGCGAGCTGCTTGCGGATGTACGTCTTCGGGTTCAGATCCTCGAACTCGAAGTCCTTGAACTCGGGACCCAGCTCGTTGCGGATGTCGTCCTTCGCGCTCTCCGAGAAGGCGCGGACCTTCCGAATGAAGCGGGTGGCGTCCTGGATGACCTTCGGGAGCTTGTCCGGACCGAAGATGAGAACGGCGAGAACAACGAGCGCCACCAGCTCAAGTGCGCCTAGGTCATTGAACACCTTGCTGCTCCTCGTGTTCTCTGCGTCGTTCGCTGTGTCCACTGCGGCCCGCAGGTCGGACGGGGTCCCGGCCCGGGTCCGATCCACGGTACCTGGCGAAGTTGTCGGGCTGGTACCGTCCGTGCACCGCCGAGATGGTCATGAGCTGTCCGCCGAACCGAGGACCAGGGTCATCGTCCGCTCGTCCCCACCGCGCCTCAGCGTCAGCTCCAGGCGGTCCCCAGGGCGGTGGGCACGGATCTTGACGATCAGCTCCTCACCGCTGTGCACCCGCGTGCCGTCCACCTTCGTGATCACGTCACCCGGCTTGACGCCCGCTTTCGCGGCCGGGCCGTTCGGGGTGACCGCGGGGGTGTTGTCCTGGCCCTTGTCGCCGACCCGCGCTCCGTCGCCGGTGAACTTCATGTCGAGACTGACGCCGATCACCGGGTGGGTGGCCTTGCCCGTGTTGATCAGTTCCTCGGCCACTCGCTTGCCCTGGTTGATGGGGATCGCGAAACCGAGCCCGATGGAGCCGGCCTGGCCGCCGTCCGGCCCGGCGCCGGTGTCCGCGGCGCGGATGGCGCTGTTGATGCCGATGACCCGGGCCTTGGCGTCCACGAGCGGGCCGCCCGAGTTGCCCGGGTTTATCGGCGCGTCCGTCTGCAGGGCGTCGACGTAGCTGATGTCACTGCCGTCACCCTTCTCGCCGCCGGCCGTGATCGGGCGCTCCTTGGCGCTGATGATGCCCGAGGTGACCGTGTTCTGGAGGTCGAAGGGAGCGCCGATGGCCACGACGGGGTCGCCGACCCTGACGTTGTCGGAATTGCCCAGCGGCAGCGGCTTGAGGCCGGAGACGCCGGTGACCTTGACGACAGCGAGGTCGTAACCGCTGTCCTTGCCGACCAGCGTGGCCTTGGCCGTTTCGCCGCCGCTGAAGGTGATCGAGATGTCCCCGTCCGTCCCGGCCGGGTCGACGACGTGATTGTTGGTCAGGATGTGCCCCTGCTCGTCGAGCACGAATCCGGTTCCGGTGCCCTGTTCGCCGGCGCCGCTGACGTGGAGGGTGACGACGCTCGGCAGAGCGCTCGCGGCGATGCCGGCGACGCTGTCGGGTGCGCGGTCGGCGCTTTCAGGCCCGGCCTGCGGGAGCTCGACCTGGGTGATGCCGCCGTTGCGTTCCACGTACGCGCCTATGGCTCCGCCGGCGCCGCCCGCAAGGAGGGCGATCACCAGTGCGCCGGCGAGCAGCGGGCCGCGGCGACGCCGGCGGGGCGCGGCCGGCTCTCCGTGCTGGGTGAGCGGCTGCCCGGGCGCGCTCCACGGGTCGTACTGCAGCCAGACGGAGGACAGGGGCTGCGGCCGCTCGAGGGCGGGAGCGTGGGCGGCCTGAGCGGGCGCCGGGGGCTGCTGCGGCAACGGGTGCCGCTGGGGCGCGGGCTGGGAGGACGGCGTGTGCTGTTGCTGTTGCTGTTGCTGCGGCTGCGGCTGCGGCTGCGGCTGCGGCTGGGCGTAACCGCCTTGGCCGTCAGGTGCCGGGGAGTGCGGCGGTACCGGCGTGCCATGGGCCGGAGTCGGCACAGGTCGCTGCACCGGGGGCGCGGGTGCCCAGGGGCCGGGCCCGCCGTACGGCGGAGTGCTGTAGGGGTCGGGGTCGTGCAGCGGCTTCGGCCTCGGGGGCGCGGCGAGCGCCCCGGCCGCCGGTGCGTCCGCCGACTCGGCCGTCGCGGCGGACGGCTCCCCGGCATGCGCTGCCGGTGCCCCGGCAGGTCCGTCGGCCGCCGGGGGCGCGTCCTCGGGCGCGGGCGCCTCGGCGGACGCGGGTGGCCCCGGCGCACCTGCCCGTGCGGGTGCCTCGGCCGACACGGACATCTCTTGCGGCGGGGACGCCTCGGGCGACGCGGACACCTCGGGGGCGGCCTCCTGCCCGGAGGTCGCCCCGCGTCCCGTGCTGGGGCGGCTCCACCACTTCGCCTTGGATCCGGTGGGCTTCCCGTCGTCCATGCTCTCCCCGCAAACTGCCGACCACTGCGGCACCCCCACGGGGCGCCCGCTGAGATTCAACCAGGTTTGCGAATCCGTACGCAGGATCCTGGTCAGGTCCCGGACAGGGCCTCGTCAGCGCAAGGGCGACAGCGGCTGGGAGGGCCGCGTCGGAGCCGCCGGAGACGGGGCGACGGCGGAATCGACCGTCGGTCCGGTCCCCGGCGCAGACGCGAGCTGGAACACCGACCCCGTCGGCCGTATCGCCGGCGTCATCGAGGAAGCGTGCGCCAACGGCGACACCCCCAGCGGGCGGTTCAGCGGGCGGCCGGCAGGCTCAACGGGGACAGCGGCGACGACCGGCCCGGAAGACGGCCTGGTCTGGCCACCACCGCCACCGCCACCGCGCCGACGATCGCTGTCCGTGCCACGGACGGATGCGGCACCACCACCGGTCCCGGTGTTCACGCCGGTCGTGGCGGTGGTCGGGGTCGCGGTGCGCAGCGGGGTCACCTTGTTCCCGCCGCCCTGACCGCGCGCACCCGGGTCCGGTGCCATGTCGAGGGGAACCGCACCGCCCAGGGCGATCGCGGCGAACGACACGGCGCTGGCCGCCGCGAAGGCGAACCGCCTGCCGCGCCAAGGCGAGCGCTCAGCCTCCGCACGGCCCACCTCGTGGATCCGGAAGCCGCTCCCGGCACCCGGCAGGACGGCGGCGTGAGCGCCGCCGGGGACGTACCCGAACATCTCCGCGCGGGGGTCGGCGGGTCTTCCCGCCGACGGGTTCGGCCCTCCGAACACCCCGCCCGCAAGACGACCTCCGCCGAAGGGGCCCGGCTCGTCGTCATCCCCGGCTCCAGGGCCCGCAGGCAGGCCTTGGAGCCGCGCGAGCAGCCCTTCGGAGAGAGGCGGCGGTGCGGCCTGCGCGAAAACGCTCTTGAGGCGGCGCTGGGCGTCGGCCTCGGCCTTGCAGCGAGGACAGGTGGCCAGGTGGGCCAGAACCCTGTCCCTGGCGTCGTGCTCGAGCTCACCGTCGACAAGCGCGGCGAGCCGGTCTCCCAGGTGCTGCTCCGCGGGGGTCGGACTGGTGCCGTTCACGCCGGTCCACCCTCCCCCGCCAGACCGACGGCACCCGCGAGCGAGCGCTGCTGCTCCGCCCGGGCCTCCGGAGAGCGGTGTTGAAGAGCCTTCCGCAGATGGGAACGGCCGCGGTGGATCCGGCTGCGGACGGTGCCGAGCTTCACGCCGAGGGTCGCGGCGATCTCCTCGTACGACAGGCCCTCGATGTCACAGAGCACGACGGCAGCGCGGAACTCGGGCGCGAGAGTGTCCAGCGCCTGCTGGACGTCCGCGTCGAAGTGGCTGTCGTTGAAAACCTGCTGTGGCGAAGGCTCGCGGCTGGGCAGCCGCTCGGCCGCATCGTCGCCGAGCGCGTCGAAACGAATGCGCTGCTTGCGGCGGACCATGTCCAGGAAGAGATTCGTGGTGATCCGGTGCAGCCACCCCTCGAAAGTGCCGGGGGTGTACGTCGACAGTGATCGGAACACACGGACGAAGACCTCCTGGGTGAGGTCCTCGGCATCGTGCTGGTTCCCCGTCAGGCGGTACGCCAGGCGATAGACCCGTGAGCTGTGCGTGCTGACGATCTCCTCCCAGGTGGGAGGAGTCCACGCCTGCGATTCCGCATCCGATGCGAAGGTCGCGGTGGTGACGGAGTCGGAGGGCACAGAACGGTCAGCAGTGTTGGTCACGGATTTCGGCTCACCCACCGACCTGAGAAGACGCCGGAGCACTCCTCCCCGATCCGCAGGTGCAGCCGCACCTCCCCTGTCGGCTCTGGTGGTGTCCAGCGGAGCCCCTACCATAGCCACCTCGCCCGTTAGCTCCGGATAAGAATCTTTACGTGGATTTGGGTCCGGCTTCCGGCCGCGACCCAGGTGCTTTCCACCTGCCCTGAACAACGACCGGTCCCATCTGCGGGTTCCCGGGTGCAGCGGATACAGTCAGCGTCGCGCCAACTACGGGGACAGGAGAGGGTCATTACCGCCAACCGGCAGACGAGCTGGGCGTTCGCCGACGCCTTTGTCGCCGAGGACGACGCTCTGCGCTGGGCCCGGGACCGGGCCCGGGAGTCAGGGCTGCCCTCGGTGTCTCCAGGCACCGGCGCCGCGCTGCGACTGCTGGCGGCCACCGCCGACGCGAAGGCGGTCGCCGAGATCGGGACCGGTACGGGAGTCTCCGGGGTCTACCTGCTGCAGGGCATGCGTCCGGACGGTGTGCTGACGACCGTCGATCCGGAGCCGGAGCGCCAGCAGTTCGCGAAGGAGGCCTTCCGCGCGGCGGGCTTCGCCGCGAACCGGGCCCGCTTCATCCCGGGCCGGGCGCTCGACGTCCTTCCGCGGCTGGCGGACGGCGGCTACGACCTCGTGTTCTGCGACGGCGACCGGACCGAGTCGCTGGACTATCTCGCGGAATCGTTGCGCCTGCTGCGGCCGGGAGGGCTCGTCTGCTTCGAGGGCGTCTTCGCGGAGGGCCGTACGGTCGACTCGGCGGCGCAGCCGGCGGAGGTACTGCGGGTGCGGGAGCTGCTGAGGGCGGTCCGGGAGAGCCAGGAACTGCTGCCGACGCTCCTGCCGGTCGGCGACGGCCTTCTCTGCGCGGTCCGCCGCGCCTGACCCGGCCCGGGACGGGGCTGGAGCGCGGCCGCCGCTCGGGGCCGTTCCTCCACCCCGCCCCTTCCCGAACCGGGCTCCGCCCGGACCCGCCCCTCCGGCCTGTCCGCGGCGGGAGGTGCCCCTCAGCAGGCCGCCCGGCGGGCTGCGCGGCAGGTGCCTGGTGCGGCGAGGGCGTACTCCCGCCTGCCGGCGTAGGAGGCGCAGCAATCGGGGCCCGAGCCCGAGGACCAGGCACCGGCACGGCCGGGCCCCCGGCCGCCAGGACGAGCCCCGGCTCGAACCCCGACGGAAACCCGAACATGCGCAGTCACGGGCATGCCGCGACGAGGGCGCAAGCTCAGCCCCGCCGGCCCCCGACGCACGGTGCCCGCGCCGGAGCCCGACGACGGAGCAGACACCAGCACCCCCGGCCACCAGGCCGCAGGGCCACGCACCGCAGGTTCTGCAGGGGCAGCGCGCCCCCGGCAGGGAAACGCACTGCCCCGGCACGCTTTCGCGTGCCGGGGCAGTCGAGAATCAGGACGCGTCAGCCGACGACCTTCTTCAGGGCGTCACCGAGTGCATCGGCTTCGTCCGGAGTCAGTTCGACGACAAGACGACCGCCGCCTTCGAGCGGAACGCGCATGACGATGCCCCGCCCCTCCTTGGTCACCTCGAGCGGGCCGTCGCCCGTCCGCGGCTTCATGGCCGCCATGCTCGTTCCCCTTCCTGAAACCAGCTCATCGCAGCCGGCGGCCCCGTGAGAGGTGCTGTGTCACCGGCATCGAACACATTGCTTCCAGGCCATTATCCCGCATGGCGGGACCCAAAGACCAACATCAGTCGGCATCGCTTACGCAACGCGCTCTCGCAAAACCACTCAATTCGGCGATCCGCCTGCGATACTTCGCCACCGCCCGCCCGCCACCCGACGAAGATTGTTAGACGCAGGTCACATGTCCACCTCCGGCGATCTCCGCCATGCTGGCTTCGACACTGCCGTCAGAACGACAAAAGGGGACCTGCCATGGCCGACTCCGTGCTGTACGACGTGAACGACGGACTCGCGACGATCACGATCAACCGGCCCGAGGCCATGAACGCGATGAACGTGGAAGCGAAGGTCGCCCTGCGCGACGCCGCGCGGGCGGCTGCCGCCGACAGCGCCGTGCGTGCGGTGCTGCTCACCGCGACGGGCAAGGCGTTCTGCGTGGGTCAGGACCTCAAGGAGCATGTGTCGCTGCTCGCGTCGGCCCGCGAGTCGGGCGACGGCGGCGTCATGAGCACCGTCCGGGAGCACTACAACCCGATCGTCCGGGCCCTGACCGAGATGCCGAAGCCCGTCGTGGCGGGGGTCAACGGCGTGGCCGCGGGGGCCGGTCTCGGGTTCGCGCTGGCCGCCGACTACCGGGTCGTCGCCGACACAGCCAAGTTCACGACGTCCTTCGCAGGTGTAGCGCTCACCGCCGACTCCGGGGTGTCGTGGACGCTCCCGCGGCTGATCGGCCGGAGCCGCGCCGCCGACCTGCTGCTCTTCCCGCGTTCGTTCTCCGCACAGGAGGCGTACGAGTGGGGCATCGCGAACAGGCTCGTCCCGGCGGACGAGCTGGCCGCGCAGGCTGCCGCGGTGGCCCGCGCCCTGGCCGACGGGCCCACGGTCGCCTTCGCCGCTCTGAAGGAGTCGCTGGCGTACGGCGCGGACCGCTCGCTGAGCGAGGCGCTCGACAAGGAGGAGGAGTTGCAGGCGAAGGCGGGCGCCTCCGAGGACCACGCGATCGCGGTGAAGGCGTTCCTGGCCAAGGAGGCACCCAGGTACATCGGCCGCTGAGACGCTTAGTGCTGTGACCGGAAAGATTCACCGGCTCGCGACGCCCGGCACGGCACCTCGCTGCGTTGTCGCATCACCCAAGTACATCCAGTACGCGGGAGATCCTCCGCCTTGCGATGCACCGCACCGGACGCCGCGAGCTTTCCGGCAAACCCTTCCGGCCACAGCACTAGCGAGTGCCGCCGCGCGCGACGCAGTCGGCGAGGTGGTCGTCGACGAGGCCGCAGGCCTGCATCAGGGCATACGCCGTCGTCGGGCCCACGAAGCGGAGACCGCGCTTCTTGAGCTCTTTGGCCAGGGCCGTGGACTCGTCGGTGACGGCCGGCACGTCGGCGACCGTGCGGGGCGCGGGGCGCCACGCGGCATCGGGGGCGTACGACCAGACCAGACGGTCCAGTTCGCCGGAGGACCAGTCGGCGAGCACGCGCGCGTTGGCCAGGGTCGCCCGGATCTTGGCACGGTTGCGGATGATGCCGGCATCGGCGAGGAGTCGCTCCTCGTCGGCGTCGGTGAACGCGGCGACCGAGGCGATCCTGAAGCCGTCGAAAGCGCTGCGGAATCCTTCCCTGCGGCGCAGGATCGTGATCCAGGACAGGCCGGACTGGAAGGCCTCCAGGCAGAGCCGTTCGAACAGGGCGTCGTCGCCGTGGACCGGCCGGCCCCACTCCTCGTCGTGGTACGCCACGTAGTCGACGGTGGACAGACCCCACGGGCAGCGCAGCCGGCCGTCCGGGCCCGGTACGGCGGCACCGGTCACGGTGGTCACCTGTCCGGGTCCTCTCCGGGCTTGGTGAACATGTCGGGCTTGCCCACCGCCGTGGCCTGCGCCCCGGCCAGCGCCGACTCCAGCTCGGCGATGCGCGCGTCCCGCTCGGAGAGCTCCGCGCCGAGGCGGCCCAGTACGTCGTCCACGTCGTCCATGCGGTAGCCGCGCATGCCCACGGGGAGCCGGAGCGCGTCGATGTCGGCGCGGCCGACGGGCCGGTCCGCCGGCAGCGGGTCCACCAGCTGCTCCGGCGCCGCCTCGGGCAGGGCCGCGCTGTCGCTGCCGCCGACCACGGCGATGGCGACCGCCGCGACAACCACGACCATCGCGATCAGCAAGAACCAGAACACGAGCGACCTCTCCCCGAACTTCCCGTACGTCCCCGGGGAACTTACCCGAGCGGAAAACTCTCCGGTGCTGATCGTGCCACGGGACAGTGACAGTTAGGGTCGCAGGCGAACGAGCTGAGGAGGAAACAGCGGATGCTGCGGCTGGGACGGCGCGAGTTCGACGCGCACGAGCCGGTGATCATGGCGATCGTGAACCGGACGCCCGACTCCTTCTACGACCAGGGTGCGACGTTCCGCGACGAGCCCGCGCTCTCCCGGGTCGAGCAGGCCGTTGCCGAGGGTGCCGCCATCATCGACATCGGCGGGGTGAAGGCCGGCCCCGGCGAGGAGGTGACCGCCGAGGAGGAGGCACGTCGCACGGTCGGTTTTGTCGCCGAGGTGCGGCGGCGCCACCCGGACGTGGTGATCAGCGTCGACACCTGGCGCCACGACGTGGGCGCAGCGGTCTGCGAGGCCGGCGCCGACGTGCTGAACGACGCGTGGGGCGGTGTCGACCCGAAACTGGCTGAGGTCGCCGCACGGTACGGGGCAGGTCTCGTGTGCACGCACGCGGGCGGCGCCGAGCCCCGTACACGACCGCACCGGGTCGTGTACGGCGACGTGATGGCAGACATTCTGCGGGTGACGCTCGCGCTCGCGGAGCGGGCCGTCGAGTTGGGCGTACGCCGGGACGGGATCATGATCGATCCCGGTCATGACTTCGGCAAGAACACCCGGCACAGCCTGGAGGCCACCCGTCGGCTCGGTGAGATGACCGGGACGGGCTGGCCGGTGCTGGTCTCCCTGTCCAACAAGGACTTCGTCGGCGAGACGCTCGACAAGCCGGTCAAGGAGCGGGTGGTGGGCACACTCGCGACGACCGCCGTGTCCGCCTGGCTGGGCGCGCAGGTCTACCGCGTGCACGAGGTGGCGGAGACGAAGCAGGTGCTGGACATGGTGGCCGCGATCGCGGGCCACCGTCCGCCGGCGGTCGCCCGCCGGGGCCTTGCCTGACGCGAGGCCCGACACGCCACCGGACGCACAGCCCGAACAGCGCGGCCGAGGGCCCCTGATACGGAAATCCGGTGCCGGTAACGGGCCCCGGACGCGTCCGGGGCCCGGGGGGCCGCAGGCTATCTGCCCGTCTCCTTGGTGACCATGGCCACCGCCTCCTCCACGTCGTCGGTGACGTGGAACAGCAGCAGGTCGCGCTCCGACGCCTTGCCCTGGGCGACCACGGTGTCGCGCAGCCAGTCGACCAGACCGGTCCAGTACTCGGTCCCGAAGAGCACGATCGGGAAGCGCGTCACCTTGCGGGTCTGGACGAGTGTGAGCGCCTCGAACAGCTCGTCCAGCGTGCCCAGTCCGCCGGGCAGGACGACGAAGCCCTGCGCGTACTTCACGAACATCGTCTTGCGGACGAAGAAGTAGCGGAAGTTGACCCCGATGTCGACATGCGGGTTGATGCCCTGCTCGAAGGGCAGCTCGATGCCGAGCCCGACGGAGATGCCCTTGGCCTCGCGCGCGCCCCTGTTGGCCGCTTCCATCGCCCCGGGGCCGCCGCCCGTGATCACCGCGAACCCGGCGTCGACGAGGGCCCGGCCGAGCCGTACGCCGATCTCGTACTCGGGTGTGCCGGCCGGGGTGCGGGCAGAGCCGAAGACGCTGATCGCACTCGGCAGTTCGGCGAGGGCGCCGAATCCCTCGACGAACTCCGACTGGATGCGCATGACCCGCCAGGGGTCGGTGTGCACCCACTGGGAGTCGCCCTCGGTGTCGAGCAGCCGCTGGTCGGTCGTGGTCGGCTGCATCTGTTCCCTGCGGCGCAGTACCGGTCCCAGCCGCTGCTCCTCCAGCGCCCGCAATCCCTCGGGGTTGCTCATGACCTGCTCCCTCCGCCGAACATCACTTGCTTTGGGTCAGGGTAGGTCGGCGAACGTTACCAAGGGCGAAATCGGGGCGATCTGCCGGTGTCAGGAAGTCAGCCAGTTCCGCAGACGCTCCTCGCAGTGCGTGATCTTCCAGGCGGCGACGTGCTCGTCCCGCTTGTGGGCGAAGAGCGCGTCACCCGGCCCGTAGTTGACCGCGGGCACGCCGAGTGCGCTGAAGCGCGAGACGTCCGTCCAGCCGAACTTGGGGTGGGCGGTTCCGCCGACAGCCTCCATGAAGGCGGCGGCAGCTGGGTGCGAGAGGCCGGGCAGCGCCCCGCCTGTGTGATCGTCCACCACGATCTCGCTCACACCGCAGTCCGCGAACACCTCACGAACGTGCGCCTCGGCCTCGGCCATGCTGCGATCGGGGGCGTAGCGGTAGTTGACCACCACAGTGCATGCGTCGGGGATGACATTCGTGGCCACACCGCCCTCAACACCGACAGCGTTGAGGCCCTCGCGGTACTCCAGCCCGTCGATGACGGGCCGGCGCGGCTCGTACGCGGCGAGACGGGCCAGGATCGGGCCCGCGGCGTGAATGGCGTTGGACCCCATCCAACTGCGCGCGGAGTGTGCCCGCTCCCCCTCCGTACGGAGATGCACCCGCAGCGTGCCCTGGCAGCCCCCCTCGACCTGGGCGTCGGAGGGCTCCAGCAGAACCGCGAAGTCGCCTTCCAGCCAGTCGGGGTGGGCCTCGGCCACATGTCCCAGACCGTTGAGGTGTGCGGCCACTTCCTCGTTGTCGTAGAAGACGAAGGTGAGGTCGCGGTTGGGCTCGGGGACGGTCGCCGCGATACGCAGTTGGACGGCGACCCCCGACTTCATGTCGCTGGTGCCGCAGCCCCACAGGATGCCGTTCTCGTCGAGCCGTGACGGCACGTTGTCGGCGATCGGAACGGTGTCGATGTGCCCCGCCAGGACGACCCGCTCGGTCCGGCCGAGGTGCGTCCGCGCGACGACGTTGTTGCCGTGCCGGTCGACGACGAGGTGCGGCAGCGCGCGCAGCGCCTCCTCGATGGCGTCGGCGAGGGGCTTCTCATCACCGCTGACCGAGCGGAAGTCGACCAGGGCGGCGGTCAGGGCGGGGGCGTCGAGGGTGAGGTCAAGAGCGGTCTCAGGCATGTCTGAGACCTTAGAGCCTCCCATCCGGCTCCTGCGCGGGCTCCAGTACGGTGGGCGGGTGTCCGAGACCGCCTCTCCCGTCCGGCGCGGCCGCTCCTTGCGCTTCGCGGCCGCGTTCCTCGTGCTGCTGGCCCTCGTCGGTTACGTCGTCGTGCAGTACGTCACCGGGAGCGGGGCACCCCGCTGCACCGTACGTACGGCAGAGGGCGACGGCCCGTCTTACGAGCTCACGGCCGAGCAGGCGGGGAACGCCGCGACGATCTCCGCGGTCGGCACGACGCGCGGCATGCCCGAGCGGGCGGTCACGATCGCGCTGGCGACGGCGCTCCAGGAGTCGGCGCTGCGCAACATCAAGCACGGTGACCGGGACTCCCTCGGCCTGTTCCAGCAGCGCCCGTCCCAGGGGTGGGGCACACCCGAGCAGATCCTCGACCCGGTCTACGCCTCCGGGAAGTTCTACGACCATCTCGCCGAAGTGCCCGGTTACTCGCGGCTGCCGCTGACCGTCGCCGCGCAGCGTGTCCAGCGCAGCGGCTTCCCCCAGGCGTACGCGAAGCACGAGCCGGACGCCACGCTGCTGGCGGCGGCCCTCACGGGCCGGGCCTCCGCAACCCTGACCTGCGGGACCAAGAACGGCGGCCAGGGCGGCGATCCGGCGCAGGTGCGGGCGGAGCTGGCGCGGTCGTTCGGGCCCGGGACACTGCCCAAGAACGGAAGCGGCCGCGGCCGTGGGGGCGACGTGGACGCCCGCGAGGTGTCCGTCCCGGTCCGAGCGACCGCAGGCGGGGGCGACGAGGAGGCCGGCAACCCCGGTGGCCAGGGCGGTGGGGGCGGTGACGCCGGCGCCAGGCGCGGCTGGGAGCTGGCGCACTGGGCGGTCGCGCGGGCGGACGAACTGCGCATCGACGAGGTCTCGTACGGGGGCCGGGTGTGGAGCGCCGACAAGTCGGACGAGGGCTGGCGTACGTCCGGTACCGCCGAACGCGGCACCGAGAACGTCCGCATCCGCATCGCTCAGTAGTCCGAACCTCCCCTCGAACGAGGCAGTCCGGTCGGCTCGGGCGACGCCTCTTCCCAGCCGGGCGCGCCCCTCTCCCGCAGGACACCGAATCCCTTGCGAGCAGCGGGAAGTGACGGTTCGGCACGGGGCTGCGCAATGCAGCGTTTGCCCGTTTTTATCCGAGGCTGATAATGCGACGCATTACCAACTCTTTACCTCACCTCACCGCAACTTCTCCCCGCCTTCCCGCGGTTGTCAGGACGTCCGAACGCCGGACACGCACCATTCCGAACGTCCTCTCGTCTCAAGGAGCATCATGTCCCTCCCCCTGACCCGTCGGATCGCCCGTGCCGCGCTGCTCATCGCGGCGGGAGCAGCTCCCGTGGTCGGTGCGGCCGGCTCCGCAGGCGCCGTGGAACTCCCGCAGACGCCGGTCGGCGGCCTCTCGGCCCTCGATGCGGACAACGTCAGCGGCACGGTCGACGGCGTCTCGAAGGAGACCACCAAGGTGGCCGGCCAGGTCGGTGGAAAGACGGCAAAGAAGGCCGCCCCCGTCGCGACCAAGACGGTCGGCAAGGCAGCCAAGTCGGCCGCCCCCGTCGCGACCAAGACGGTCGGCAAGGCAGCCAAGTCGGCGGCTCCCGTCGCCAAGAATGCCGGCGGCGACGCTGCCGCGCAGGCGGGCGGCCTGGTCGGCGGTGCGGCCAAGGGCGGCCTGCCGACCGACTCGCTGACCGGCGGCGGCCTGCCCACCAGCTCCCTCGGCGGCCTTCCGCTCGGCGGCTGACGGCACGGCGGCGCGAGCCGAAGGGCCCCGGGAGTCCCGGGGCCCTTCCGTGTCCCGTGGCGACGCAGTGTCTCGCGGTGCCGCAATCTCGCCGTGGTGCTGTCGCACCCTCGCCGTGGCGCAGGGGCGCCCTGGTGCCGCCGGTCGTGCGTCCGGCTTGCCGGGCTCCGTGCCCTGAGCGGCTCAGCCGAGGCGCTTGACCGCCGCCTCGACCCGCTCGTCGGTCGCCGTGAACGCCACCCGTACGAAACGCTCGCCGGCCACACCGTAGAAGTCGCCGGGCGCGACCAGGATGCCGAGCTGCGCCAAGTACGCGACCGTGTCCCAGCACTGTTCGTCGCGGGTGACCCACAGGTAGAGGCTGGCCTCGCTGTGCTCGATCCGGAAGCCGTGCCCCTCAAGGGCCGAGCGCAGGGCCGTGCGCCGGGCCGCGTACCGGGCGCGCTGCTCGGTGACGTGCGCGTCGTCGCCGAGCGCGGCGGCCGTGGCGGCCTGGACGGGCGCGGGGGTCATCATCCCGCCGTGCTTACGGATCCGCAGCAGCTCGCCCAGCACGTCCGCGTCGCCCGCGATGAACGCGGCGCGGTAGCCGGCCAGATTGGACCGCTTGGAGAGCGAGTGGACGGCCACCACGCCGTCGTACGTGCCGCCACAGACGTCCGGGTGCAGGACGGAGACCGGCTCCGCCTCCCAGCCGAGCTCCAGGTAGCACTCGTCGCTGAAGACCAGCACGTCGTGCTCCCGCGCCCAGGCGACGATCCGCGTCAGCTCGTCCTTGTCCAGCACGCGGCCGGTCGGGTTCGAGGGCGAGTTGAGCCAGAGCAGCCGCAGCCCTGCGGGGTCGAGCTCCGTGGGGTCGTCGTAGACCACCGGCGTCGCGCCGCACAGCCGCGTCCCCACCTCGTACGTCGGGTAGGCGAGCCGGGGGTGGGCGACCTTGTCGCCCGCGCCCAGACCGAGCTGCGTCGGCAGCCAGGCGACCAGTTCCTTGGAGCCGACGACCGGCAGGACGTTCGTGTGCGCCACACCTGCCGCCCCGAGCCGGCGCTCGACCCAGGAGGCGAGCGCGTCGCGCAGCGCGGGGGTGCCCCAGACGGTCGGGTAGCCCGGTGAGTCGGCGGCCTCGACGAGGGCCTTCTGGATCAGCTCGGGAACGGGATCGACCGGGGTGCCCACCGAGAGGTCCACGATGCCGTCGGGGTGGGCGGCGGCCGTGGCCTTGTAGGGCTCGAGCCTGTCCCAGGGAAAGACGGGGAGTCGTGAGGAGACTGCGGGCACGGCGGCGCTCACTTTCAGGTACGGGCGTCGACGCCGGCGCGCCAAACGCCGCGGTCCCGTACGGACGACGAACCGTACGGGACCGGGGACATGCGGTTCTGATCAGCCGTTCTGCGGCGGCAGTGCGGCGATGAAGGGGTGGTCGCGCTCGATCAGGCCGAGCTTGGAGGCACCACCGGGCGAACCGAGCTCGTCGAAGAACTCGACGTTCGCCTTGTAGTAGTCCTTCCACTCCTCCGGGGTGTCGTCCTCGTAGAAGATGGCCTCGACCGGGCAGACCGGCTCACAAGCACCACAGTCGACGCATTCGTCCGGGTGGATGTACAAGGATCGGGAGCCCTCGTAGATGCAGTCGACCGGGCACTCCTCGATGCATGCCTTGTCCTTGACGTCGACACAAGGCTGCGCGATGACGTATGTCACGCTGTCGTTCCTCCTCGGTAAGGGCTGGCTTGCGCGGGAGCGCGGCGTCGTCGATGCCCACCCCTAGTATCTCCGTTCTTGGCGACGAACCGAACAGGAGGGGCTCCCACAGCGTGGAATTCACTGCGGGCGGACGACTCGAGGTCCGTATTACACCTGATGACGTGGGCAAACGCGTCTCCGTCCGATGCTTGAGCGACGCTGAAGCGCCGGTCGCGAAGTTCACCGACACCGTTGGTGTTCTCACATCATGGAACGCCGGTGTGCTGCTGATCACACGCCGGACAGGTGAGAGTGTCCGCATCCCGGAATCGTCCCTGATCGCGGGCAAGATCGTACCGGCGGCGCCGGCCCGGCGCAGGGGCCCCGCGGCGGACTTCACCGAGCTCGCCAGGGTCACGGCGCGTGCCTGGCAGCCGGTGGAGCGCGAGCGGCTCGGCGACTGGGAGCTGCGGGCCGCGGGCGGGTTCACCCGGCGTGCCAATTCCGTGCTGCCGCTCGGCGACCCCGGACTGCCCGCCGACGCCGCGCTGGCCCGGGTGGCGGACTGGTACGCGGCTCGCGGTCTGCCGGCGTACATCCAGACGGCGACCGGTGCGGCAGGCACACAGGAGGCACTGTGCGCGGAGCTCGAGGCGCGGGGCTGGAGGCGCGAGGTCACGGCCCAGGTGCAGGTCGGAGGGCTGGCGGCGGTCGGCGACCTGGACGCCGACATCTCCCGTGTCCGGCTCTCCCGGACCGTCGACGAACCGTGGCTACGGCGCTACCAGCGGTTCGGTGTGCCCGGACCACATGTGCTCCAGGTCCTGGGCAGTGGCCCCTCGGTGTGGTTCGCGACCGTGCCCAGAGCCGGTGAGGTCCCGGCGGCCATCGGCCGCTGTGTGGTCGACGGACGCTGGGCCGGCTTCATGGCCGTGGAGGTGGACCCGGCGCTCCGGCGCCAGGGGCTCGCCACGGCCGTCATGGCCGCCCTGGGGCGCCAGGCACTCGACGAGGGCGCCTCGGCGGCCTGGCTGCAGGTGGAGTCCGACAACGACGGCGGGCGCGCCCTGTACGAAGCGATGGGCTTCGGCATCCACCATCACTACCACCACTACCGGGCGCTGTAGGGCAGGCCGCGTATGCACGAGAACGACCGGCGGTCCCGTTTCGCCGAGGAGGCCCGCGCGGAGCGGCCCGACCTCACGACGCTGTGTCTGCTCATCGGGGCGGAGGCGGACCCGTCACTGGACGAGGCGGGCATGGACGCGGCCCAGATCGAACTGGACCGCCTCGCCGGACTGCTCCCGTACGGCCTGAGCGGTACGCAAGCGTGGGCGGCGGCCCTCGCCGACCTGCTGGGCGGCCGCGAAGGCTTCCACGGCACGGCAGGTGACTACCAGAACCTGGAGTCCTCGCTCCTGCACCACGTGCTCAACCGCCGGCGCGGCCTGCCGATCCTGCTCTCCGTGGTCTGGATCGAGGTCGCCCGCCGGGCGGGCGCCCACGTCTACGGAGTCGCCCTCCCGGGCCACTTTGTGGTCGGCTTCGGCGACCCCGGGGAACAGGTGCTCGCCGATCCCTTCGCCGCCGGCCGCCTGCTGACGGCCGAGGACGCCGAGCTACTCGTCACCGGCGCCACGGGAAGCCCTCTGACCCCGTCGATGCTCACCCCCGCCGACCCGCTGGCGGTGGTCTCCCGCATCCTCAACAACATCCGCGCCTGGGCAGCCCTCCGCCCGGAACACTCCGCGGTCGCACTCTGGGCCCTCGACCTCCTGCTCCTCCTCCCCTCCCGCCCGGCCCGCCTCCGCTACGAACGAGCCCAGGTGCTCGTGCAGCGAGGGGACTTCCTGGCAGGCGCGGCCGAGATGGAGACGTACGCGGAGGTGGTGGCGCCGGTCGAGCCGACGACGGCGGAGACGATCAGGGGCCAGGCCCGCGCGGCGCGGGCCAGACTCAACTGAGTCTGGCCACAGGGCCCCTGGCCAGGCGCTGTACCGCGGCGACCAACTCGGGGCCGCCGGAGCGCCGGAACCAGTGGCTGGATCGCTTGCGGCGAGAGGGCGTCGGAGCCGTACGGCTCGGAATGCCGTACGGCGAGGCACCGACACTCGATCACAGTGAGCCGAAAGCGAGTAACCAGTCGGTTACGCAGCTGCCGCAGTGGCCCCTCACCCGGACCGGGCAAGGGGCCACTGCGGCAGCTGCGAATCAGCTCGGGTTCAGCTCGATGACCGCCGTGCGTTCCGCCGGGGTCTTGCCGCGCAGGGCCGGGCCCATCGCCTGGGCCACGTCGTCCGCGGAGACTTCGTGCTGCTTGCCGTCGCCCTTGGTGATCATGATTCCGTCGAAGACGCCCTCGAGCAGGGTGTCGATGGCCTGCTTGTCGTAGACCTCGACCAGCCTGCCGTCGATCGCCTTCATCGACAGGATCTTCGGCAGCGACTTCGCCGGGCCGAACTGGATCGACTTGCCGCCCGCCTTGATCGTGATCAGGCCGGACATCGCCGGCTCCGCGAACTCCCTCATCGCCCGGTCGAGCTCGGCCTGGGTGATGGTGGGCTCACGGGTCGCGACCGGCAGCTCCACCACGTTCGGCCTGCCTGTCTCGACCTGGGCGCGGTAGGCGTCCTTGACCGAGATCATCGAGCGGGCGACGTCCAGGGACTGGCCCGCCTTGCCCGGTACCGCGATGGCCTTGTTGGGCTCGAAGCGGATCGTGCCGTCGCCGGACGAGCCCGCGGTGCCCGCGAGGTCGGCGAGCGCGACGCTCAACTTCTCCTCGTCGACGAGGATCACCGGTTCGGCGACGCGCTCGCCGCCGAAGAGCGAGCCGATGACGGAGACCGGGTTGTAGTCACTGCCCGCGGCGGCACGGACGGTGGCCTGGCTGTCCAGCAAGAGACCGGCCTTGTCCGGGGGGAGCTCCGCCTCCTTGCCTGCGACGGAGAGCTGCAGCGGAGCCTTGGCCCGGTCGCCGAGCGTGGCTTCGAGTTTGTTGACCGCCTCGTCCTTCGTGCCGCCGCCGATGTCGACGCCGAGGACCGTGGTGCTCTTGGGCACGTCGGAGTGGTTGAGCAGCAGCCCGGCGCCGTACGCGATGCCGAGCAGTCCGACCACGCCGACGCCGGCGAGCACCAGTTTGGAGCGGCCCTTCTTCGCGGGGGCGGGCGCGGGCCGGGGCGCGGGCCGAGGGGCGTCCACGCTCCCGGGGGCGACGGGACCACCGGCGCCACCGGGACCGGCCGGGAACTCCGGTACCGAGAAGTCACCGCCGTCGACCTGCGGGCCCGGCTGGGTCAGGAGCGGGTTGGGACCGGTACCGGGGCCGGTCTGCGGTCCGCCGAGTGACGAGAACGGTGACCGGTGCTCCGCCGGAACCACCGGGATGCCGCTCGTGAGCGTGTCACCGGAGACATTGCCACCGCCGTCCCGCTGCGCGGGCTTCTGCGGGGTGAGCACGGCCGTGTCGTCGGACATCCGGGGCGCGCCCGCGCCCGGGCCGCCGACCTCCGGCGCCGGGCGGCCGGTGCGGGGGCCGAGCGGCATGCTGCCGGTGGCCGGGCCGGACGTCGGTCCTGCAGGAGCGCCGGAACGGTCCGGGGCACCACCCGGCGGGCGGACGCCCAGCGGCGGCGTGCTGCGTCCAGGGGCGAAGCCGTTGCCCTGGCCGGGGCCGCCGGGGGCGCCGGGCCGGGAACCGGCCGGGCCGGTGGACACGTCGGGGGATCCCGCCTGCTCGGCGAGGGCCGCGAGGCCCGAACGCGGGGCCGAAGGGGCCGGACCGTTCGGGCCGCCCGCGCTCTGCGGGTTACCGGAGCCGGCACCCGGAGCCGACGCGGATCCGCCAGGTCCGGCCGAGCCGGTGGCCCCCGCCGCCGGCTTGCGCGGCGCGAACCAGTCGCTGGTGGCGGGCTTCTCCTCGGCCGCGGGCGACGAGGGCGACGACGGCTCCGTCGTCTCCTGCGAAGCTCCGGGCCGCGGCGTGCTGCCCGTACGCCCGCTCTCGCGCTCGGTCGCGGCGGCGGAACCCGAACCACCGGACCCGCCGGCATCAGACCTCGAGCCCGAACGCGCGCCGGCGTCCACGTCGCTCATCGGTGTACGCATCACGACCGGCGGGATCGGCCGCGAGCCCGGGATGTTGATCCGGATACGCGTCGTCAGCGTCGTCTCGGTCCTGGGCTCTTCCGGCTGCTGCTCGGCTGCCGGCTGCGCGGCCTCGTCCGGAGCGCCCTGCGGGTGCAGCGACGGATACTGGCGCGATCCGTACGGCGGTGTCCCGGAGGGGTACGCGGCTCCACCGCGCCCCTGGGGGCCGGAGGACGAACTGTCAGTTTCACGACTCAAAGCAGGTTCTCCCGGTTGGCTTCGCCGCCCGTTTCTTACTGGATAGCTACTGCTGCGGGCGGCTCGGCGGCGCGCACCACCATACTGGCCGCGGCGGACGGACGCCCGGGGACTGCGGGAAGCGGCTTTCCGCCGACCGTACGGGCATGGTCAGTTCGGCGGCTTCCCACCCCGTGGGGCGACCCACCATAGGGGGCCTGTCCCACCGGCTGCTTGCTGGGGTCCTGTCAGCGTCTATCCGCCAAGTCGGCCCGGCCCGCCGCCGGGTTGCGACAACCGCGACATGGTGGCACAGATCACAGCGATCGCCATGCCGCCGAGCATGTAGACGAGCGGTCCGATCCCGGCGGCGAACACGCCGTCCCCCTCGGGGCGTCCGGTGCTGAGGACGACGATCGCCGCCAGCCAGCCGGCGGCCGAGGAGACCGCGCCGAGCTGGGTGCCCGTCGCCCGCAGCGAACCGAGGAACAGTCCCGCGGAGGCGAGCAGCGCCAGCAGCAACCCGCCCGGGAACCAGGCCGCTTGGACGAGCGAGCCCGCCGTGCCGACGACCGCCCCGAGCACGATGAGCGCCAGGTAGGCGGCGATCCGGCCGGGCCTCGGGGCTTCGGGGCGACGGGTGAGCCACGATTCGGGCACGGCCTTGCCCCGGCCGTCCTGACCGCCTCGGCTGCCCTGGCCGTCCTGACCGCCCCGGCCGCCCCGGCCGCCCCGGCCGCCCCGGCCGCCCCGGCTACTGTCCGCACGATTACCCCGGTTGCCCCGTTCGCCCCGGTTGCCGCTCATACCGAAACCCCCGCGAAAAGGTCGTTCTCCCGCTCACCGGGCTCCGCCCCGGACTCGCCGACAACCAACTGGTAGTACTCGGTGGTGAACAACGGCTGCCCCAGATCGTTCGAGAGCGCGAAGAAAGGGCCGTCCACGGCGATTTGGGTGGCATGTGCCCGCATCGCCGCCGCCTTCCGGTCCGTGTACGCCGTGCCGTCGATCTCCGCGGTGATGTCGGAGTCGTCCACGACACCGGGGATGTCGCCGATCTCCGCAATGCCGGGAAAGTCCGCACCGATGGCGCGCAGCCGGGCGAAGCCCTCCTCCGCCGCGGACCGGGGGACGCGGTTCCAGTAGATCTTGGCGATGGCATGCGGCTCGCCGAGATCGCGTCGGAAGGCGGGCTCCGCCGCCAGCTCGGCCGCCCGCATGGCGACACGGTGCGTCTGGATGTGGTCTGGGTGCCCGTACCCGCCGTCGGGGTCGTACGTCACCAGAACCTGCGGACGCACCGAGCGGATGATCTCCACGAGATACCCCGCCGCCTGGTCCACGTCCGCGCTCCAGAACGCGCCTGCCCGGTGGTTCTGCTCGAGCCCCATCATCCCGGAGTCCCGGTACCGGCCCGGCCCGCCGAGGAAGCGGTGGTCCGCGACCCCCAGCTCCTTCATCGCGGCAGCCAGTTCGCCGATGCGGTGCTGCCCCAGCCGGTCCTCCCGGTCAGGGGCGAGGTGGGCGAGCTCGGCGGGAATGACCTCGCCCTCCTCACCGAGGGTGCAGGTCACCAGCGTGACCTGAGTGCCCGCGGCCGCGTACAGGGCCATCGTGGCGCCGTTGTTGATCGACTCGTCGTCCGGATGGGCATGCACCAGAAGCAGTCGACGGGCGGGAAGATCCTTCATACGGACACCCTAGAACGGGTGAGGCTCGACAGAACGGGTGAGGCTCGACCCGCCGCGCCACCGACTGGTCCGGCGCTCCTGGGACCCCCTAGAACTTGATGCCCCCGAGCATCCCGGCAACGTTGGTCGTCAGCTCCGTGATGGTCGGCGCCACCGACGAACTGGCGAGATAGAACCCCAGCAGCACGCAGACCGCCGCATGTCCGCCCTTGAGACCGGCTTTCCGGATCAGCAGGAAGACGACGATCGCCAGCAGCACCACCGCCGAAATCGAGAGTGCCACGGCGGTTCACCTCCACATATTCGGTCGGGACGGTCCAATTGCATGTGCCAGGACATGTGCCAGGAGGTTCATACCCACCTTGCGCTACGGATCATAACTATCCGTGCCTACGCATCGATCGGTGCACAGCAGCACATGGGGGCGCACACCCCCTAAGGTTCGGTCGCATGACGTCGACGCAACCGCCCTCCTTTCCGCGTCAGTCCGCGCGGACCCAGCGCTTCACGTTGGGCGCCCCCCGCGCCTTCACGGTGTCGCCGGACGGGTCGCGGGTGGTGTTCCTGCGCTCCGCCTCCGGAACCGACCGGTCGGGGCTGCTGTGGGTGCTCGACCTGGACGGGGCCGGCGGGCAGCCGCAGGAGCGGCCGGCCGCGGATCCCCGGGAGTTGCTGGGCGGCTCGGCGGAGAAACTGTCCGCCGAGGAGCGCGCCCGGCGCGAACGCAGCAGGGAAGGTTCGGCCGGGGTCGTCGGCTACGCGGTGGACCGGGACGTCGAGTTGGCGGCTTTCTCGCTCTCCGGCCGGCTGTTCACGGCCGAACTCCGTGCCGGGACCGCCCGTGAACTCACCACGCCAAGACCGGTCCTGGACCCCCGGCCGTCCCCCGACGGCCGGCTTATCGCCTATGTGGCCGGCGGGGCGCTGCGTGTGACGGGCGCGGAGGGGCAGGGGGACCGGGCGCTCGCAGAGCCGGATGACGCGCAGGTCACCTACGGGCTCGCGGAGTTCGTCGCGGCCGAGGAGATGGGCCGCTCGCGCGGCTTCTGGTGGGCGCCTGATTCGGACGGGCTGCTGGTGGCCCGGGTCGACGAGCGGGAGGTGCGCCGCTGGTGGATCTCCGATCCGGCGCATCCGGACCAGGAACCGTCGAGGGTCGCGTATCCGGCCGCGGGGACGCCCAACGCCGGCGTCGGGCTGTTCTTCGTCACCCTGGACGGGCAGCGAACGGAGGTGAGCTGGGACCGGAGGAGCTATCCCTACCTCGCCCGTGTGCACTGGTCGGCCGCCGGCCCCCCGCTGCTGCTCGTGCAGTCGCGCGATCAGCGCACCCAGAGACATCTGGCCGTCGACCCGGCGACCGGCGCGACGCGGACCGTGCACGTCGACGAGGACGCGGCGTGGCTGGAACTGTTCCCCGGCGTCCCGGCCTGGGCTCCCGAGTCGTCGTACGCGCGCGGTTTCGGGGGCGGGCGGCTGGTGCGGATCGCGGACGAGGGCGGGGCTCGCGTGCTCGCGGTCGGCGACCGGGTGCTGACCGGGGCGCAGTTGCAGCTGCGCGCCGTCCTGGACATCGGCGAGAGCGACGTGCTCGTGTCCGCGGCGGCCGGTGAGGAGGCCGCGGAGCCGGAGACCGGCGAGATCCACGTGTACCGGGTCAACGAGCTGGGCATCGAGCGCGTCTCGCAGGGCGCCGGAGTGCACTCTGCGGTGCGCGCCGGCAGCGTGACGGTCATGGCGTCGTCCCGGCCCGATGTGAGCGGCACATCCGTGCAGGTCCTGCGGGACGGCAAGCAGATCGCCGTCGTCGCCTCCTACGCGGAGCAGCCGGTGCTGCGCGCCCGGCCCGTGCTCACACAGGCGGGTGCCCGGCGGATTCCGTGCGCGGTGCTGCTGCCGTCCGGTCACCAGGAGTCGGACGGTCCACTGCCGGTGCTGATGGACCCTTACGGGGGACCCCATGGCCAACGTGTGTTCGCCGCACACAATCCGTATCTGACCTCGCAGTGGTTCGCCGAGCAGGGCTTCGCCGTGGTCGTCGCCGACGGCCGGGGCACCCCCGGCCCCTCCCCGGGCTGGGAGAAGGCGATCGGCGGCGACTTCGCACTGACGCTGGACGACCAGATCGAGGCGCTGCAGGCGCTGGCCGGCTCCTTCCCACTGGACCTGGAGCGGGTCGCGATCCGCGGCTGGTCGTACGGCGGTTACCTGGCGGCATCGGCGGTGCTGCGACGGCCGGACGTCTTCCACGCGGCGGTGGCGGGCGCCCCGGTGACCGACTGGCGGCTCTACGACACCCACTACACCGAACGCTATCTGGGCGACCCTGCCGAGCAGCCCGAGGTGTACGCGGCGAACTCACTGGTCACCGATGCCGGTCTGACCACTGCGGAAGATCCCGTCCGGCCGTTGATGATCGTCCATGGCCTTGCGGACGACAATGTGGTGATGGCACACACCCTGCGGCTTTCGTCGGCGCTGCTTGCGGCGGGACGTCCGCATGAGGTGCTCCCGCTGACCGGAGTGACGCACATGACGCCGCAGGAGCAGATCGCGGAGAACCTGCTGCTGCTCCAGGTCGACTTCCTCCAGCGCTCGCTCCGGCTCGGCTGAGGCGCCGCCCGGCAGGGCCCGGCAGCCGGCTACCAGTTGGGCGGTGGTGACGAAGGCGGTGGCGGCCCGAAGCCGCCGCCCGATGCACCAGGCGGCGGATAGCCGTAACCGGGTCCGGACTGCGGGGAGCCGGGGCCGTCGCGGCGGGACTGCGGAGACCCGGACCCGGTACCCGGAAAGCCGGCCCCGGCAGCAGACGGCCCGGACAGCCGTAAGCGGGACCGCCGTAACCGGACGAAGGCTGCGGACAGCCGTACCCCGGCGGCGGCTGCGGAGCACCGGGGTAGCCGCCATCCAGCGATCCGCTCTCGCCGCGCCTGGTCGGTACGGCGAGCAGCACCAGCCCCGCGGACAGTTCCGGACAACGATCACGGGTCTACGGGAAACCGCCCGGCGCGCGGGAGACCGGCCGGCACCGCATGACGCGGTCCCGGCCGGCCCACGGCACCCGCACGGCCGTACGCTCCCCAGAGTGAGGCGTCCGTATATCGGATCCGCGACATCCAAGTTGCGTGTGCGTTAAAGAGGCTGACGACCACTCACAGAACTCTGTCCCCCTCACCGGGCGGCGATCCGCTCGGCACCACATGCCGCTCCTCCGCGAAGTGGCACGCCGACGGGTGGTACACGGGCCCCTCGACCGTCCGTAGGTGGGCGGGTACGGCAAGCAGGGGAACCTCCAGTGCGCACCGTTCCTGAGCCTTCCAGCAGCGGGTGCGGAAGCGGCAGCCGGAGGGGATGTCGGTGGGCGAGGGAACGTCCCCCGTGAGGATGATCCTCCCCCTGGCTTCGCCGGGGGGACCCCCACCCGGTGCTCGCGCCTCGGGGTCGGGCACCGGCACCGCCGACAGCAGCGCCTGGGTATAGGGATGTGTCGGATGGTCGTAGATCTCGGCGTCCTTGCCGATCTCCACGATCCGCCCCAGGTACATCACACCGACCCGGTCCGAGATGTGCCGGACGATCGCGAGGTCATGGGCGATGAACACGTAGCTGAGGGCGAATTCGTTCTGGAGCTGGTCCAGCAGGTTGATCACCTGTGCCTGCACCGAGACGTCCAGCGCGGACACCGGCTCGTCGGCAACGATGATCTCCGGCTGGAGAGCGAGCCCCCGGGCGATGCCGATCCGCTGGCGCTGGCCTCCCGAGAACTGGTGCGGATACCGGTTGATGTACTCGGGATTGAGACCGACGACATCGAGGAGCTCCTGCACCTTCTGTCTGCGCGAGCCCTTGGGCGCCACCTCGGGGTGGATCTCGTACGGCTCGCCGATGATGTCGCCGACCGTCATCCGGGGGTTGAGCGAGGTGTACGGGTCCTGGAACACCATCTGGATGTTGCGGCGCACGGCCTTCAGCGCACGTCCCGACAGCTTGGTGATGTCCTCGCCCTTGTACCGGATCGCCCCGGCCGTCGGCCGCTCGAGGTGGACCAGCATCCTGGCGAGCGTGGACTTTCCGCAGCCCGACTCCCCCACGATGCCGAGCGTTTCGCCGGCGAACAGGTCGACGTCGACGCCGTCGACGGCCTTGACCGCGCCGACCTGCTTCTTGAAGAGGACACCGCGGGTGAGCGGGTAGTGCTTGACCAGGTCGCGTACCTCGAGGATCGCCTCAGCCATGGAGTGTCGCCTCCCAGAAGTGGCACGCGCTCCTGCGCTCCTCGTTCACCTCGTACAGCGGTGGCACGTCGGTCCGGCAGACGTCCCGGGCCATCGGGCAGCGCGGGTTGAAGGCGCAGCCGGACGGGATGTGCATCAGGTTCGGCGGCAGCCCCTTGATGGCGTACAGCTCCCGGCCCTTCTGGTCGAGGCGCGGGATCGATTCCAGCAGGCCCTTGGTGTAGGGGTGTGCGGGCGCCCGGTAGATGTCGTGGACGGGCGCCGTCTCGACGATCCGGCCCGCGTACATGACGGCGATCTTGTCGGCGACGTCGGCGACGACGCCGAGGTCGTGCGTGATCAGGATCAGCCCCATGTCGAGTTCGCGCTGGAGCTCGGCCAGCAGGTCCATGACCTGGGCCTGGACGGTAACGTCGAGGGCGGTGGTCGGCTCGTCGGCGATGATCAGGTCGGGCTCCAGCGAGAGCGCCATCGCGATCATGATGCGCTGGCGCATACCGCCGGAGAACTGGTGGGGGTACTGACCGACCCGTTCCTTCGCGGCGGGGATGCGGACCCGGTCCATCAGCTCGACGGCCTTGGTCTTCGCCTCCTTGCGCGACAGTCCCCGGTGGACGACGAACATCTCGCCGAGCTGGTCGCCGACGCTCAGGACGGGGTTGAGGGAGGAGAGGGCGTCCTGGAAGATCATGGCCATTCCGGCGCCTCTGATCTTCCGCCGTTCCTCCTCCCGCATCGTCAGCAGGTCCTGGCCCTTGAAGAGGATCTCGCCGCCGGTGATCCGGCCGGGGGGCATGTCGAGGATGCCCATCGCGGCCTGGGCGGTGACCGACTTGCCGGACCCGGACTCGCCGAGCACGGCAAGCGTCTCGCCCGCGTCGACGGTGCAGTCGACGCCGTTGACCGCCTTGGCGACACCCTCGCGGGTACGGAACTCGACGTGCAGGCCGCGTACGTCGAGCAGGCTCCCGGGGGTGTCCGGTTCCGCTGACATCACGGCCTCGTAGGACGTGGCGGGCATGGCGGCTCCTCAGCTTCGGTCAGCGCAGCTTGGGGTCGAGGGCGTCGCGCACCGCGTCGCCGAGCATGATGAACGCGAGCACCGTGACCGCCAGCGCGCCGGCGGGCCACAGCAGCATGTGCGGGGCGTTGCGGATGTACGGGGAGGCCGACGAGATGTCGATGCCCCAGGAGACGGTCGGCGGTTTGAGGCCGACGCCCAGGAAGGAGAGCGTCGCCTCCAGCGAGATGTAGGTGCCGAGCGCGATGGTCGCCACCACGATCACCGGGGCGACGGCGTTGGGGGCGATGTGCCGCAGCAGCATCCGTGAGCTGGAGGCACCGAGCGCCCTCGCCGCCTGCACGTAGTCGTTCTGCTTGGCGGTGATGACGGAGCCGCGGGCGATACGGGAGACCTGCGGCCAGCCGAGCAGCACCATGAACCCGACGACCGGCCAGACGGTGCTGCTGGTGATGACGGACAGGAGGACCAGGCCGCCGAGGACGACGGGGATGCCGAAGAAGACGTCGGTGAGCCGGGACAGCACGGCGTCCGAGGCGCCGCCGAAGAAGCCGGCGAGCCCGCCGAGGACCGAGCCGAGCAGCGCCACACCGAGGGTGGCGCAGACGCCGACGGTGACGGAGGCCCGTGCGCCGTAGACGGTGCGGGTGTAGACGTCGCAGCCCTGCCCGTTGAAACCGAAGGGGTGACCGGGCTGGGAGCCCTCCTGGGCCTTGGCGAGATCGCAGCTGAGCGGGTTGCCGGAGGCGATCAGCGAGGGCCACAGCGAGATGACGATCAGGAAGAGGATGACCAGTGCGGAGACGATGAAGACGGGGTTGCGCCGCAGGTCCCGCCACGCGTCCGACCAGAGGCTGCGCGGCTTGCCGGCCGGGCCGGTGTCCCCGGGCCGGCCGGGGACCTTCTCCAGCGTCTCGCCCTCGCTCATCGCGAGGTTGGTCGCGCCGCCCGACCCGGCGGCACCGGCGACGGCCTGGTGCCCGGGGTCGTCGAAGTGCGGGTTCTGCTGCGGCTCAGGCATAGCGGATCCTCGGGTCCAGAACGGCGTACAGGAGGTCCACCAGCAGGTTCGCCACCAGGAAGACGATGACGAGGACGCTGACGAAGCCGACGACGGTCTGTGTGTTCTGCCGCAGGATGCCTTGGTACAGCTGGTAACCGACCCCGTGGATGTTGAAGATCCGCTCGGTGACGATCGCACCGCCCATCAGGGCGCCGACGTCCGTGCCGATGAACGTGACCACCGGGATCAGGGAGTTGCGCAGCAGATGCTTGCGGATGACCCGTCCCCTCGGCAGGCCCTTGGCCCTGGCGGTGCGGACGTAGTCGGCGCGGCTGTTCTCCGCGATGGAGGTACGGGTCAGGCGGGTGACGTAGGCGAGGGAGACGGAGGCGAGCACCAGCCCGGGGACGATCAGTTCGTCCAGTCTGGCGTCGGTGGAGACGGACGGGTCGATGATGCCCCACTTGTAGCCGAGGAGCAGTTGGAGCAGCAGGCCGGTGACGAACGTCGGCACCGAGATGACGACGAGCGTGAGCAGGAGTGCCCCGCTGTCGACGGGACGGCCGCGGCGCAGCCCTGTGACGACGCCGAGGACGATGCCGATCACGATCTCGAAGACGACCGCGACCAGGGTGAGCCTGATGGTGACCGGGAAGGCCTCACCCATGAGCTCGGTCACCTCCTGCCCGTTGAAGGCGGTGCCGAAGTCCCCGGTGAACACGTTGCCCATGTAGGTCGCGTACTGCTGCCAGAGGGGCTTGTCGAGGCCGAACTCCTTACGCAGCTGGGTGGCTGTCGCCGGGTCGCACCGCCGCTCCCCGCACAGTCCCGCGATGGGGTCGCCCATCACGTTGACCATGAGGAAGATCAGCAGGGTGGCGCCGAAGAAGACGGGGATCATCTGCAGCAGACGCCGGATCACATATCTTCCCATGAAGGGCTCCGGGGCTCGTGGAAAGGGTCACGGCCCGCGCTGACGGCACGCCGGGCCGGGCGCCTTCCGCCGTCAGTCGACCTTGATCTCGTTGTAGACGGGGACGCTGAACGGGTTGAGCTCGACGTTCGAGACTCGCTCGGAGTAGCCTGCGCTGCCGTTCTGGTACCAGAGCGGGATGGCGGCCATCTCGTCCCGTACGACCTTCTCCGCCTCCTTGAAGGTCTCGACGGCCTGCGCGGGGTCTGTCTGCGCGTTGGCCTGGTCGACCAGGTCGTCGAACTTCTCGTTGCTCCACTTGCCGTCGTTGGAGGAGGCGTTGGTGTAGTAGAGCGGCTGGAGGAAGTTCTGGATCAGCGGGTAGTCCATCTGCCAGCCGGCCCTGAAGGGCCCGGACATCTTGGACTGGGTGATCTGGCTGCGGAAGTCGGCGAAGGTGCCGATCGGGCTGCCGACGCAGGCCTGGTCGTTGCCGAGGGCGTTCTTGATGGAGTTGCAGACGGCGTCGACCCAGTCCTTGTGGGAGCCGGTGTCCGCGTTGTACGAGAGCGTGATCCGTCCGCCCGGCAGACCGCCGGCCTCGGCGATGAGCCTTTTCGCCTGGGCGGGGTCGTACTCGCACGCCGTGCCGCAGAGCGTCGGGTCGTAGCCGCCCTCCTCTCCGAGCACCGGCGAGGTCCAGTCCTTCGCCGGTGTGCGGGTCTGCTGGAAGATGGTGTCGGTGATCTGCTCACGGTTGATCGCCATGGACAGGCCGGTGCGGAGCTTCGCCCCGTCGGGGGTGTTCCAGGCGTCGTCGTAGTAGGGGAAGGCGAGGGTCTGGATGATGCCGGCGGGGCTGTTGATGTACCGGTCGCCGAGGTCGGCCTGCACGTTTCTGAGCTGGGCGGCGGGCACGTCGTCGACGAGGTCGAGGTTGCCGGCGATCAGGTCGGTGTAGGCCGTGTTGTTGTCCGTGTACACCTTGAGGTCGATGCCGCCGTTCTGCGCCTTGTCGGGTCCGGTGTAGCCGTCCCAGCGGCGCAGCGACATCTGCGAGCCCTTGGCGTACGAGTCGACGGTGTACGGGCCGTTGCCCACGGGCTGGGCGAGCCAGGCGTCGTGGTCGTCGAAGAAGGCACGGGGCAGCGGGGCGAACGCCGCATAGCCGAGGGTGTCGGGCCAGGTGGAGAACTTCTGCGAGAGCTTGACGGTGAACGTGGTGTCGTCGACGACCTCGAGCCCGGACAGTTTCTCAGCGGTGGCCTCGCCCTTCTCGGGGTGGACCTTGTCGTACCCCTCGATGTAGCCGAAGAAGTACGCGTTGCGCTGGTTGTTCCTGAGGTGGGCGCCGTAGTTCCACGCGTCCACGAAGGACTGGGCGGTGACGGCCTCGCCGTTGCTGAACTTCCAGCCGGGCTTGAGGGTGACCGTGAAGCTGACCGAGTCCGTGGTCTCGATCTTCTGGGCGACCATGTCCTGGGCTTCACCGGTCTTGGGGTCGTACCGCTTGAGTCCGCGGAAGATCAGGTCGAGCACCTTGCCGCCCTGCACCTCGTTGGTGTTGGCGGGTTCCAGCGGGTTCTGAGGGTCGCCCCAGGAGGAGCTCACGATGCCGTCGGCGCCACTGCCGCCGCTGTCGCTTCCCCCGCCGCACGCCGTCGCGGCGAGGACGACGACGAGCGTGCAAGCGGCCCACTTCGCGCGTGTGGCTCCACGCATGGAGTGCCTCCTAGATCCCAAGTCTCCCTTGGGCCCAATATCGCTCCATAAAGGATCTAACGCATTTTCAGGACACCCGAGTGGCGGATAGGCGCAGCGCCCGCGACGGGATCGACGGGACGCCCACACACGTCCGCCCTGCCGGGTGGAACCGGCAGGGCGGACGTGACAGGGCGGCTCGGGCCGCGTGCCGTATCAGTCGTCGGACGCGTCCTTCTCCAGCGCGGTGAGCGCCGGGTCCATGACCACGCTCTTGGCACGCTCGACGGTGGGGTCCTCGGGGAAGTGGCACGCCGTCAGGTGGCCCTCACGGTTCCCCGAGATCTGCACCAGCGGCGGCTCCTCCGTCGCGCACTTGTCCTGCGCCTTCCAGCAGCGGGTGCGGAAGCGGCAGCCGGACGGCGGCAGGATCGGCGACGGAACGTCGCCGTACAGCCGGATGCGCTCCTTGTTCGCCGAGTCCACGTCCGCATCCGGCACAGCCGAGAGAAGGGCGTGTGTGTACGGGTGACGGGGCCGGTTGTAGAGGGAGTCGCGGTCGGCGACCTCCACGATCTTGCCCAGGTACATCACCGCGACGCGCTGCGAGAAGTGCCGCACGACAGCCAGGTCGTGCGCGATGAACAGGAAGGCGATACCGAGCTCTTCCTGCACCTTCTGCAGCAGGTTGACGACCTGCGCCTGGATCGACACGTCCAGCGCCGAGACCGGCTCGTCCGCGACGATCAGCTTCGGCTCGAGCGCGAGGGCACGGGCCACTCCGATACGCTGGCGCTGGCCGCCGGAGAACTCGTGCGGGAACCGGTTGTAGTGCTCCGGGTTCAGGCCGACGAGCTCCAGCAGCTCCCGCACCCGCTTCTCCCGCCCGCCGGGTGGATTGATGCCGTTGATCTCCATCGGGCTCTTGATGATGGTACCGACGGTCTGGCGGGGGTTCAGCGACGAGTACGGGTCCTGGAAGATCATCTGGATCTCGGACCGGATCGGTGCCATTTCCTTGCGGCCGGCGTGGGTGATGTCCTTGCCCTGGTACATGATCTTACCGCCGGACGGTTCCAGCAGACGCGTGATCATGCGGCCGGTGGTGGACTTGCCACAGCCGGACTCACCGACCAGACCGAGGCTTTCGCCCGGGTAGACCTGGAGGTCGATCCCGTCGACCGCCTTGACCGCCCCGACCTTGCGCTTGAAGGGGAAGCCCCCGTAGATCGGGAAGTGCATCTTCATGCCTTCTACGGTGAGCAGCGGCTCGCGAGAGCCGGTGCTCACCGTGGGGCCCTGCTGCTCGGGCAGGGTGACGTTCTCGCTCATGGTTTCCACGTCTCCTAGCCCAGCCTGGGCTTGATCTCATCGATGAAGATGCTCTGCTTCTGGGACGACGTCAGGTGGCACGCCGCGGCGCGCCCCTCGGCGAGCGGCGGACGCTCACCCGAGCACCGCGAGGCGGTGACCTGGTCGGTGAAGGCGCATCGCGGATGGAACGGGCAGCCCGACGGCGGGTTCAGCAGGCTGGGCGGCGAGCCGGGGATCGGCACCAGCGGCTCGTCGACGGGACCGCCGAGGCGCGGCATCGAGCTGAGCAGGCCCCAGGTGTAGGGGTGGGTGGGGGCCGAGAGGACCTCTCGGACACTGCCGCGCTCCACGGCCCGGCCGGCGTACATCACGAGCAGGTCGTCGGCCATGTTGGCGATGACGCCCAGGTCGTGGGTGATGAAGATGATCGCGGAGCCGAACTCCTGCTGGAGGTCCTTGAGTAGGTCCAGGATCTGGGCCTGCACGGTGACGTCCAGCGCGGTGGTCGGCTCGTCGGCGATCAGAAGATCGGGGTCGCAGACCAGCGCCATGGCGATCATGGCACGCTGGCGCATACCGCCGGAGAACTGGTGCGGGTAGTCGTTGAACCGCATCTGCGGCTGCGGGATTCCGACCTTCTCCAGCATGTCGATCGCACGGACCTTGGCGTCCTTCTTGGACGCCCCCGTGTGCTTCATGAACGGCTCGGCGATCTGGCGGCCCACCGTGTAGTACGGCGACAGCGCCGTCAGCGGGTCCTGGAAGATCATCGCGGCCTTGTTGCCGCGGATCTTCTCGAGTTCCCTCTCGGGGGCGCCGGTGAGCTCCCGGCCGTCCAGGACGATCTCGCCGCCGATGTCCGTGGTCTTGCGGTTGTGCAGGCCGAGGACCGTCAGGTTGGTGACGGACTTGCCGGAGCCCGACTCACCGACGATACCCAGCGTCTTGCCACGCTCGATGTCGAAGGAGAGCCCGTCCACTGCGTTGACGATGCCGTCCTCGGTGGAGAACCGCACCCGCAGATCGCGCACCGAGAGGAAGGCCTCCGGCCCGGTCGGGGCCGGTGTGTCTTCGGTCTTGGTCAGTGTGGTCACGGTCGTTCTCCTAGGCGAGGCGCACGCGCGGGTCGATGAGGGCGTAGGTGAGGTCCACGAGGATGTTCAGGAGCAGGATGAAGAAGGCTCCGAACAGCATCACACCCATGGTCAGCGGCAGGTCCTTGGTCAGGGAGGAATCGACGGCGAGGCGGCCGATGCCCGCGAGGTCGAACGTGAACTCCGTGACGACCGCGCCGGCGAGGAGGGCGCTGAGGTCCATACCGATGATGGTCACGATCGGCGTGAGCGAACCACGCCAGGCGTAGCGGAAGAAGACATAGCGCTGACGCATGCCCTTCGCCTTGGCGGTACGGACGTGCTCCTCCTGGAGCTGCTCGATCATGGTCGAGCGGGACATACGCGTGTACTGGGCGGTGAAGATGGTCGCCATCACGGCCCAGGGGATGATCATGCCCATGAACCAGCCGGCCGGATCCTCGGTGAACGGCACGTACTTGGGGTTCTCCAGCCAACCCGTGCTGTAGACGAAGATGCCGAGGACGATCGGTCCCAGGAAGTAGATCTGGAACGAGCTGAGCACCATCGAGGCGCCGCTCACGGCCTTGTCGACCGCGGTGCCGCGCTTCCACGCAGCGAGCAGACCCGAGCCGAGGCCCAGGAGCAGGAAGATGACCAGGCCACCCACGGTCAGCGACAGCGTGAGCGGGAAGCGGTCCATGATCGAGTCCCAGACGAACTCGCCGGAGTCGAAGGAGACTCCCAGACACGGTGCCGAGCAGTGCCCGACGGCGAAGTCACGGCCGGTCACGATCCCGCCCATGAACTCCCAGAACTGCGAGGTGATGGGCTTGTCGAGACCGAGGTTCTCGCGGATGACCGCGATGTTCTCCGGCGTGCAGTTCTTGCCGCAGGCGAGCTCGGCGAAGTCCTGAGGGATTGTGTAGAACAGAAAGAATGTGAAGGCGCCGATCAGGAACATGATGACGGCGGCGCCGGTCAACCTGCGGATGAGGAAACGAAGCATCGCGGGAGGCTGCTCTCTTCGGAAGCGGCGGTGTGTGAGGGGCGTGTTCGTGGGGGTACGCTCCGCCGGGCGCGTACCCCCACGAATCAGTCGTGCGCTGGTGTTACGGCTGCTTCAGGAACAGGTCGTTGATGTCGATGTAGCTCGACTCGACGCTGTACCGCACACCACCGATGTTCGAACCCGACAGCTGGATCTGCTTCGAGTAGTAGACCGGGGCAGCGGGGTTGATCTCCTCCACGATGCGGTGGTGGATCGACTCCCACTTCTTGGCAGCGGCCTCCGGCTCCAGCGTCAGGGCCTCGTTGATGCCCTCGGTGACCTGCTTGTCCTTGATGTGCGAGTAGTTCGGCGCACCGTCGGCGATGAGGTCACCGTCGTAGACCGGCGTGATGACGGTCGACGGCGACGGCCAGTCCTGGCCCCAACCGGTCATGTAGAGGTCGAACTTGTTGCCGACCTTGCCGATCTGCTCGTAGAACGTCGCCCGGTCGATCTCCTTCGCCTGGATGTCGAAGCCGATCTTCTTCAGCGCGTCCTTGATGATGACCATCTGCTTCTGGCCACGCGGCGTGTTGGAGTAGGCGTAGGTGAGCTTCGTGCCCTCCTTGACACCCGCCTCCTTCAGCAGCTCCTTGGCCTTGGCCGGGTCACCGTTCGGCTTCTTCAGCTTGCCGAATGGGTCGTACGTCGAGTCGAAGCCCGGCAGGGTCGGCGCCAGCAGACCGCCGGCGAGCTCGCCGCCGTACTTGCCGCCGTCCGCCTGGATCATGGACTGGTTCGGGATCGCGTACGTGATCGCGTCACGGACCCGCTTGTCCTTGATCCGGTCCAGGTTGAAGGTCATCTGCCACACGTAGGGCTGGTAGCCCTTGACCGTGCGCTTGTTGACCGACGGGTTGGTGACGACGTCCTGGATCTGGGCCGGGTCGACCGAGTCCGTGAACTGGATGGCGTTCTTGGCGTCACCCTGGTCGGCGATGAGGCGCTTGGTCTGGCTCGGCTGGTCGATCGTCGACGAGAAGTTGTAGCCGTCGACGTACTGGTGCCGGACCGAGTCGGTCTTCGGGTCCCAGTTCTCGTTCTTGACGAGCTTCATGGACTTGCCGGGCTTGTACTCGGCGATCTTGTACGGGCCGAGCGCCTTCGGAGCCTTGTCGTACTTCTCCTTCGTGTCCGCCTTCTCGGGCACGATGGCGTAGCCGGCCATGGCGAGGGCCTGCGGCAGGTCGGGCTGCGGCTTGTCAAAGTTGAAGACGACCGTCTTCTCGTCCGGCGTCGCGAGCACGCTGTCCGGCAGGTGGTCACCCTTGTACGGGCCGTCCGGCAGGTCCTTGCGGTAGTCACCGCCGGACAGCCAGTCCTGGATGTAGGTTGGGCCGTCGAAAATCACCTTCGAGTACATGCGCTCGATGGTGTGGCGGACATCCTTGGACGTGATGACGTTGCCGTCCTGGTCCTTGATGCCGTCCTTCAGCGTGTACGTCCAGGTCTTGCCGCCGTTGGACGACTTGCCCGAGTCGGTGGCGATGTCACCGACGACGGTCAGGTTGCCCTTGTCGTCCTCCTGGAAGTTCGTCAGACCGCGGTGGATCAGGTTCGCGAACTGGCCGGCGTCGCTGACGTAGATCTGACCCGGGTCCATGTGGCTCAGGTCGGACTGCATGTACACGTTGATGAAGCCGCCGGACTTGGCGCCCGCCACGGGGGCGGACGGACCGGTGGAGGCAGCAGCGTCACCGTAGGCAACCGGCTGGGACTGCTCCGCGGCGTCCTTCTGGGACTTGGACTCGTCCTTGCCCTTCTTGCCGCTGTCGCTGCCGGAGCAGCCGGTGAGCGCCAGGGAGCCGGCCGCCATGGCGACGACTATGGCCCGCGCGGTACGCGATCGAATGGCCTTCATGATGCTACTTGCACCTACCTGTCGGTTGTTATCCAGAAGAGCTGCCTGGCCGTCCGGTTGCCCGGCGCGAGGGCGGCAGCTGCCCTCGCCCATGGACGTCACCGTCCGGTCTTGGGGTCGAACGCGTCGCGTACCGAGTCACCGAGCAGGTTGAACGACAGGACGAAGACGACCATGGCGATGCCCGGGAAGAACATGAACGCCGGGTCCTGCTCGTAGATCTCGGAGCCGATCGCGAACATGCGTCCCCAGTCCGGAGTCGGCTCAACGAAGCCGACACCGACGAAGGAGAGGAACGCGATGCTCAGAATGGCGCTGGGCAGCATGTAGGTGCCCTGCACCAGGATCGGGGTGACGATGTTGGGCAGGATCTCCTTGCGGACGATCCGCCAGCGGGAGGCTCCCGCCACCTTGGCCGCTTCCACGAACTCGCGGTCGCGCAGCGTGAGTACGGAGCTGCGCACGAGTCGCGCCATACCCATCCAGCCGAGGAACCACATCACGAGGACGATCGCCACGGCACGGAGGTAGGTCGGGGTCTCGTCCGTCGGGGAGACGAACAGAGCGGTCACCACCGGCATGAAGGCGATGAAGAACAGCTGGCTCGGGAAGGCCAGGAAGAAGTCGGTCACCCGGCCCAGCCAGTAGTCCGTCTTGCCGCCGAAGTAGCCGCCGACCATGCCGATGATGACGCCGGTGAGGACGCTGAGGAACGTCAGGACGAGCGCCATGTACAGCGAGGTGCGCATGCCGTACAGCAGCATGGTGAACACGTCGCGCCCCAGGTTCGGCTCGACGCCGAACCAGAACTCGCCGGAGATGCCGCCCATCGGACCGGTGGGCATGGCGAAGTCGTCCAGGAGGAAGGGGTACTCCGGCTCCTGCGCGTACAGCGTGTACGGGTCCTTGCCGTACACGGCCGAGATCACCGGCGCGAGCGCGGAGATCACGAAGAAGAAGAGCACCACGGCGGCGGAGATCATACCCGTGCGGTCACGTCGGAAACGCAGCCACATGAGCTGGCCGGGGGAACGGCCCACCGGGTCCTTGGATCCTGCCTCTGCGGTCTTCTTCGAGGTCTGGTCGTCCAAGGCGACAGAGGCCTCGACGTCCTCGGTCTCGATTGGACTGGTCATGGTGTGTCCATTCACAGGTGTCGGAATACCCGCGGTCCTGCGCACCGGGACGGCCGGCCCGTGAAGGGCGCACCGTCGCCGTCGCCGCATGACGATCTCCGGCACCGGCCGTCACCCCGTGCGGGTACAACCGAGACACCGCACGTCCGATGGGATCATCCGAGGGCCGTGCGGCTGGAAGGAGCGTCAACAGGGGATGGATTCCACCCCTAGGAGCGCGAGTTGAGGGGCTGAGCGGGCCTCAGAGTCGCTGGTCGCCGGTGACGACCGGACCGGATGTGCCGTGCGATACGAAACTGGTTGTCCAAGTCGTCCGCGAGATCCGCGACGGCGACTCGAACCAACTGGCGCTCGTGACACCGCGCATGGGTTCCTCCTCATGAGTCCACGTGTTCACTGCATGTCGAGTACAGCGCCCTCCACCGACACCCCTGCAGGCGAAGAGCAGCACTCCGTGTGCTCGTGAGCCTCGGCGCTCCCCACAGCGCTTGACCCATTGACCCGAGCTCATTGGAGCCAACTATTAAGTAGGAGAGCCTTGTAAACCACACTTAAAGGGTCTCGTTTTGACAACATCGAAGGCACTCCGATGCCCGAAACCCGGATAAAATGATCACAGACAGACACCCGCGAAACGGACCCTTAACACTTGTTCCGGAGTGCGATGGCCGATATACGGACGCCGGGCCGAGGAAACAGGTTGACGGACGACACCCTCGGCTGATGGCCGCCGACCGGGCGCCGGAGTGGGTACAGGGCGGCTTCACGGGCCGGCGTCCCCCGGATTTCTTCTCCACGACCCCGTGAGTCATTCCTGTCGGCGCGAGAGCGGCCGGGACGCCCTGGTCCACTCCGTCCCCTCCCGTCGCGTCCGTACGCCCCGGCGCGCCAAAAGGCCCGGCCCCCCGCAGTGTCTGCGAGGGGCCGGGCCGGGTGCTCAGCGCTGCGCCGGAGCTCCGGCGGTCCCGTCAGCCGTGCTTGGCACGCGAAGCCGCGCGGCCGCGCTCCTTCTGGTCCAGGACGACCTTGCGGATGCGCACCGCCTCCGGGGTCACCTCGACGCACTCGTCGTCACGGCAGAACTCCAGCGACTGCTCCAGCGAGAGCTTGCGCGGCGGCACGATCGCCTCGAACGAATCGGCCGAGGACGACCGCATGTTGGTGAGCTTCTTCTCCTTGGTGATGTTCACGTCCATGTCGTCGGAGCGGGAGTTCTCGCCGACGATCATGCCCTCGTACACCTCGGTGCCGGGCTCGGTGAACAGCACGCCGCGCTCCTGAAGGTTCGTCATCGCGAACGCGGTGACGGCACCGGAGCGGTCGGCGACCAGCGAGCCGTTGTTCCGGGTCTGCAGCGGGCCGAACCACGGCTCGTGGCCCTCGTGGATGGAGTGCGCGATTCCCGTACCGCGGGTGTTGGTCAGGAACTCCGTACGGAAGCCGATCAGACCGCGCGAGGGAACGACGAACTCCATGCGGACCCAGCCGGAGCCGTGGTTCGACATGTTGTCCATGCGGCCCTTGCGGACACCCATGAGCTGGGTGACGGCACCCATGTGCTCCTCGGGCACGTCGATCGTCATGCGCTCGACCGGCTCGTGGAGCTTGCCGTCGACCTCCTTGGTGACGACCTGCGGCTTGCCGATGGTCAGCTCGAAGCCCTCACGGCGCATCTGCTCGACCAGGATGGCCAGCGCCAGCTCACCGCGGCCCTGCACCTCCCAGGCGTCGGGGCGCTCGGTGTCGAGCACGCGCAGCGAGACGTTACCGATCAGCTCGCGGTCCAGACGGTCCTTCACCTGACGGGCCGTGACCTTGCGGTCCTTGACGGCGGCCTTCGCGTCGGCGCCCTTGCCGGTGCCGCCACGTCCGACCAGCGGCGAGGTGTTGGTGCCGACGGTCATCGAGATCGCGGGCTCGTCGACCGTGATCAGCGGCAGCGCGATCGGGTTCTCCGGGTCGGCGAGCGTCTCGCCGATCATGATGTCCGGGATGCCGGCGACGGCGCAGATGTCACCGGGGCCGGCCACCTCCGCGGGCTTGCGGGTGAGCGCCTCGGTCATCATCAGCTCGGAGATCCGGACGCTCGAGATCGTGCCGTCCCGCTTGATCCAGGCCACGGTCTGGCCCTTGCGCAGCTCGCCCTGCTCGACACGGAGCAGCGCGATGCGGCCGAGGAAGTTGTCGGCGTCGAGGTTGGTGACGTGCGCCTGCAGCGGGGCGGCGTCGTCGTACTCCGGGGCCGGGACGTGCTCGAGGAGCGTGCTGAAGAACGGCTCCAGGCTGGTGCTGTCGGAGGGGACGGTGCCGTCCTCCGGCTTGGTCAGCGAGGCGACGCCGTCACGGGCGCAGGCGTAAACGATCGGGAACTCGATCTGCTCCTCGGTCGCGTCCAGGTCCAGGAACAGGTCGTACGTCTCGTCGACGACCTCGGCGATCCGGGAGTCGGGGCGGTCCGTCTTGTTGATGCAGAGGATGACCGGCATCTTCGCGGCGAGCGCCTTGCGCAGCACGAATCGGGTCTGCGGGAGCGGACCCTCGGAGGCGTCGACGAGGAGGACGACCGCGTCCACCATCGACAGACCGCGCTCCACCTCGCCGCCGAAGTCGGCGTGGCCGGGGGTGTCGATGATGTTGATGGTGATCGGGGCCCCGCCGTCCTTGGGGTGGTACTTCACGGCGGTGTTCTTGGCCAGGATCGTGATGCCCTTCTCACGCTCCAGGTCGTTCGAGTCCATCATGCGGTCGTCGAGGTGCTCGGCCGCGTGCGCGGCGAAGGCGCCGGCCTGCTTCAGCATGGCGTCGACCAAGGTGGTCTTGCCGTGGTCGACGTGGGCGACGATGGCAACGTTACGGATGTCGTGGCGCGTGGGCATGCTGGCTGGCGCTTCTCTCGATCGTGGGATGCGGCGTCGTTCGTTCCTTGTACGCCCGCCGGGCGGACACGCCACGGCTTGTCCCATGGTACGGGGCCGCCGGGACAAGGACCCCCCGGAACTGTCGGGTCCGGGAGAAGGAGGCGGGGATCACGCCTGGAGGGGCTGCGGGGCGGGGCCTCGGCGCGGGAATCGGGTGCCGTGCGGGGACTGGGGCCGGCCGGGATCGGGTGCCGTGCGGGGAGTGGGTCCTGGCTCGGTTTCGAGCGATTGCGTGGGCGGGTGCTGGGCCGATTCCGTGGTCGGGTTCGGGGGCCGACTCGCGGCCGGGTTCCAGGGCCGGTGCTGGTGTGGTGCGGGCGGTGCGGGACGGCGGCCGGCAGAGGGGGCTGCCGGGGTCCGACGGGCGAGCGGGCATACGTGGTGCGAGCCTGGGTCGAGGTCGGCACGAGCTTGCCCGCCGGCGATGCCGGCGGGCAAGGAAATTGAGCCAGTTCTGAGGTTGTGACCTGCGGTTTCTCCGGATGCGGCTACTTCTTTCCGGCGGCCTCGGCCTTCTTGAAACCAATGTCCTGGTATCGCGGGTCGCCGTACCCGAAGGCGCCCGCGTTGACCACCTGCTTGCGGACCGCGACCAGCTCGGGACGCTGGAACAGCGGGATGGAACCGGCAGCGGCCCAGATCCGGGCGTCGGCCCTGCGCATCAGGTCACGGGCGGCCTCCGGGTCGAGCTCGCCGACGGCTTGGGCGAAGAGCTGGTCGACGTAGTCGGTGCCGACCCGGGTGTAGTTCTGCTCGACGAGCAGCGAGCCGTCGGAGGCAGGCTTCGGCTTGGCGTAGATCGGCCGCGCGTCCGTCGCCGGGTAGGCGCTGGAGGGCCAGGAGTACAGGGCCAGGTCGTAGTCGCCGGAAGCGACGTGGTCCTTGAAGTAGCTCTCGTCCTCGACCTTGACGATCTCGGTCTGGACGCCGATCCGGTCCAGCATCTGCGCGATCTTGTCGCCGACGGTGCGCAGCACCTCGGAGCCGGGGCTGGAGGGAAGGACGAAGCGGAGGGTGAGCGCCTTCCCGTCCTTGCCGAGAGGGCCGCCCGCGGCGGCTTCCCCGGGAGCCGCGGTGCCGCGCGGGGCGTAGGCGCCGGCCATGCCGCCGCTGCCCGGGGCCGCCTTGTCGGCCGTACCCTCGTCGAGCGAAGCGGCCTGGCGCTCGAGGACCTGGCGCTGGAGAGCGGCGCCGGGGCCGGGGGCGAGGATGTGCGTGCCGCGGTCACCAGGCTTGCCGTCGCCGACGGTGTAGAGGCCGTCGTCCGCGGCTGCGTCGCTGTTCTTCGCGGCGCTCTTGTCGACCGCCTTGTCGGACGTCGCGCCCGATGCCGTGTCGGACGCCTTGCCGGCCGCCTTTTCGGACGCCTTCTCGGAAGCCTTGTCCCCCGCCTTGTCGGACGTCGCGCCCGATGCCTTGGCCGACGGCTCGGCGGTGGCCCGCCCCTTGTCCTCCTTCTTCTCCTTGTCCTTGGGCTTGTCGGACTTGCCGGCCTCGCCCCCCGCCTTCGCCGGGTCCGGCTCCTCGCGCAGTCCGCCGGGCGTCCAGCCGGCGTCCGCGAGGAGCGCCTGCGCCTCCTGCGTGTTCTGTTCCCCGAGTGCGTCGCTGTTGTCGGTGTACGCAGGCTGGCCGGCCAGCGCCAGGTGGCTGCCGGGTGGCTCGGCGGGCAGGCCGAGCGGCGTCAGCACGGTCTCCGCCAGCGCCTTGCGGTCCAGTGCGCGGGCGACCGCGCGGCGCACCCGGTCGTCGGCGAGCGGACCGGACTCGCCGTTGAGCGCGAGCTGGGTGTACGCGGGCTCCAGCGACTTGCGGATCTCGTACTTGGCCAGCGCGGACTGCTCGGCCGCGTACTTCTTTTCTGCCGCGGCCGCCCGCTTGCGCGCTTCCTGTGCGACCTCGGCCAGCTCCTCGTCCGAGCCGTGGGCGATCGCCCAGGACTTGAGGGCGGCGGAGGGAGCGGTGGCCGCGCCGGGGCCGTAGGCGAGCGGGCGGCCGCCGCGTCCCGCGTCCTTCACGGCGTAGGAGATACGTTCCGCCGCCGAGGCGCTGACGTCCGCCAGGTCCACCCGTCCCGCGGCGAGTGCTTCGACGCGCTCCTCGCGCGGCACCGCGGTCAGCACCAGGCTGTCGAGCTTGGGACGGTCTCCCCACCAGCGGGGATTGGGGACCAGGGTGGTGGTCTCCGCCTTGAGGTCGATCTTCGAGATACGGAAGGGGCCGGCCGTCGCCTTGAGCTTGGTGCGGGCGCCGTCGTTGAAGGACGCCGGGGTCGCCGTCACCTGCTTGGGGTAGAGCGGCGTGAACAGGGACTGCCAGTCCGCGTAGGGCTTGGTGAAGGTGACCTTGACCTCGAGGTCGTTCGCACCCCGCTCGATCTTCTCGATCCGGTCGTACCCGGCGTTACGGGCCGTCCAGTACGCAGAATCCTTTCCGCTCAGTGCTCGCCACTGGGTGAGGAAGTCCGCGGCGCCGATCTCCCGGCCGTCGCTCCAGACGGCCTGCTGGTTGAGCTTGTAGAGCACGACCTGCTTGGGCTCGCGCTCGACGATCTCGGCCGATTCGAGATAGTCCGGATTGCGCTGCGGCCTGCCGCTCTCGTCGAGGGTGAACAGTGCGGGCAGCACGGCACCGGTGATCCTGCTGGTGGTGGCGTCCGCGTCGGCCTGGAAGAGGTTGAGCGTGGCGGGCATCGCGTCGACGGCCCAGCGCAGGGTGCCTCCGTCGGCGACGAGGTCGCGGTCCGCCGGCGCGATGTCCTGGGCGGGGGGCTTGCCGCGGCTCTCCTCCTCGCCCGAGCTGCATCCGGCGAGGACGGGCAGTACGAGCACTCCGCTCGCAAGCAGTGCCACGGGACGGAGCCTTCGGGAGCATGTCCGCCCACGGGGGGCTTCGACCTGGGACATGGCTTGTACCTCTTCGTCCTGTTTTGTCGAATTTAGCGATGATCACACCGATTCCCCTCACTGAAGTGGACGGAGCACGGTCCACGACGGAGACACGGCGCGCAGCCCGCAAAGGCCACCCGTGCGGGCGAACCGAGAACGACCCGCACCGTGACATAAAGGGCGAAAATGGGGGGAGTGAGACAACGACCATGAGGGGCGCGCGACGGCGCATGCACCGGGAATCCCTGCACATCCCTTCACAAGGGGGGATGTGACGCGCGACACTCGCAGGCGCATGAGCGATGCCACCGCACCCTGCGGAAGTGAGGGCAAGTCATGTCAGAGCAAGAAGACCTGGCGGCGATCCAGAGCCGTCTCGACGAGCTGGTCCGGCGCGTCGGGCAGCTGGAACAGACCGTCGACCAGCTCCGCGGCTCCGGGCCGGCCCCTGCCGACGTGCAGGCGACCCCGGTCCGCCCCGAGCTGGTCACCATCCCGGACGCCCCCTACGACAACGCCCTGTGGACGGACTCGGACGACGAGGGACTGGGCGTCCGCGACCGGCACGCGCCCTGACCGGGGCGCGTACGGCGGGAGCCGGCCGTAAGTCGGCCGGCTCAACGGAGCCCACCCCCCGATCCCACTCCACCCGGAGTCTTCGTTGGCCACAGATACCGAACCACCACAAGTCAATACAGGCGTGCACGGGGCCTCACGCGCCGCCATCGGCCCCCGCCATCTGCGGACGGACCGCTGGTGGCTCGCCCCGGCCCTGACCGCCGCCGGGCTGCTCGCCTTCATCGTCTACTCGACGTGGCGCGCGTTCGCGAACGCCGACTACTACGCGGCGCCGTATGTCTCGCCGTTCTACTCGCCCTGTCTGGCCGAGAACTGCGTACCGATGCGGTCCGGCCCCAACTGGGAGATCTTCGGCAGCTGGTGGAGCCTCTCCCCCGCCCTGCTGATCCTGATCTTCCCCCTCGGCTTCCGGCTGACCTGCTACTACTACCGCAAGGCCTACTACCGGGGCTTCTGGGCCTCGCCCCCGGCCTGCGCGGTCGCCGAGCCGCACAAGAAGTACACCGGCGAGACCCGCTTCCCGCTGATCATGCAGAACATCCACCGGTACTTCTTCTACGCCGCCCTACCGGTGGCCGGGATCCTCACCTACGACACCGTTCTCGCCTTCCGCGACGAGGACTACGCGTGGGGCCACATGGGCCTCGGCACGATCGTCTTCCTGATCAACATCGTGCTGATCTGGGCGTACACCCTCTCCTGCCACTCCTGCCGGCACATCGTCGGCGGCAGACTGCGGCACTTCTCCAAGCACCCTGTCCGCTACCGGCTGTGGGGCTGGGTCGGCACGCTGAACGCCCGCCACATGCAGCTCGCATGGGCGTCGCTGTTCAGCGTCGCGCTCGCCGACTTCTACGTCTATCTCGTCGCGTCCGGCGCCTTCGACGATCCGAGGCTGTTCTAGATGGAAGGTCCTGATGACTGAGCTCGAACGGCAGCAGTGGGACGTCGTCGTCGTGGGCGCGGGCGGCGCGGGCCTGCGCGCCGCCATTGAGGCGCGCGAGCGGGGCGCGCGTACGGCGGTGATCTGCAAGTCCCTGTTCGGCAAGGCGCACACCGTCATGGCGGAGGGCGGCATCGCCGCCTCCATGGGCAATGTGAACCAGGGCGACAACTGGCAGGTGCACTTCCGCGACACGATGCGCGGCGGGAAGTTCCTCAACCAGTGGCGGATGGCCGAGCTGCACGCCCGCGAGGCACCGGACCGGGTGTGGGAACTGGAGACCTGGGGCGCCCTCTTCGACCGCACCGCGGACGGCCGGATCTCCCAGCGCAATTTCGGCGGCCACGAGTACCCGCGCCTCGCGCACGTCGGCGACCGCACCGGCCTTGAACTGATCCGCACCCTCCAGCAGAAGATCGTCGCGCTGCAGCAGGAGGACAAACGCGAACTCGGCGACTACGAGGCCGGTTTGAAGGTCTTCCAGGAGTGCACGGTCACCCGGGTGCTCAAGGAGGACGGCAGCGTCTCCGGCGTCTTCTGCTACGAGCGGGAGTCCGGCCGCTTCTTCGTCCTCGAGGCCCCGTCCGTCGTCCTGGCGACCGGCGGGATCGGCAAGTCCTTCAAGGTGACCTCCAACTCGTGGGAGTACACCGGCGACGGGCACGCGCTGGCGCTGCTCGCCGGCGCACCGCTGCTGAACATGGAGTTCGTGCAGTTCCATCCGACCGGGATGGTCTGGCCGCCGTCCGTGAAGGGCATCCTCGTCACCGAGTCGGTGCGCGGAGACGGCGGAGTGCTGCGCAACTCCGAGGGCAAGCGGTTCATGTTCGACTACGTCCCCGACGTGTTCAAGGAGAAGTACGCGCAGTCGGAGGACGAGGGCGACCGATGGTACGACGACCCGGACAACAACCGCCGTCCCCCCGAGCTGCTGCCCCGTGACGAGGTGGCGCGGGCCATCAACGCCGAGGTCAAGGCGGGCCGCGGCTCCCCGCACGGCGGGGTGTTCCTCGACGTCTCGACGCGGATGCCGGCCGACGTCATCCGGCGCCGGCTGCCGTCGATGTACCACCAGTTCAAGGAGCTGGCCGACGTGGACATCACGGCGGAGGCCATGGAGGTCGGGCCCACCTGCCACTACGTGATGGGCGGCATCGCCGTCGAGTCGGACACCGCCGCCGCACTCGGCGTCCCCGGGCTGTTCGCGGCCGGCGAGGTCGCGGGCGGAATGCACGGCTCCAATCGCCTCGGCGGGAACTCCCTGTCCGACCTGCTCGTCTTCGGCCGCCGGGCCGGACTCCACGCGGCCGAGTACGCCCAGCGGCTCCCCGCGCGCCCCGCCGTCGACGAGGTCCAGATCGACGCGGCCGCGGCGGAGGCGCTGCGCCCGTTCAGCGCGGAGGGCCCGACGGACGGGGCGGCGCCGGAGAACCCCTACACGCTCCACCAGGAACTGCAGCAGACGATGAACGACCTGGTCGGCATCATCCGGCGCGCGGGCGAGATGGAGCAGGCCCTGGAGAAGCTGGCCGAGCTGCGCGCGCGGGCGAGCCGGGCCGGGGTCGAGGGCCATCGGCAGTTCAACCCCGGCTGGCACCTCTCACTGGACCTGCGGAACATGCTGCTCGTCAGCGAGTGCATCGCACGGGCGGCGCTCGAGCGCACGGAGAGCCGGGGCGGCCACACCCGTGAGGACTGCCCCGGCATGGAACGCGAATGGCGCCGGGCCAACCTGGTGTGCCGGCTCAAGGAGCCGGGCGACCCCGCGACCAGCGATCCGGCGGACGGCCGGATCGAACTCGAGCGGACGACGACCGAACCCATCCGTCCCGACCTGCTCGGCCTCTTCGAGAAGGAAGAGCTGGTCAAGTACCTCGCCGAAGAGGAGCTGACCGAGTGAGTGCGTACCAGGCCCACTTCAGGGTGTGGCGGGGCGACCAGGACGGTGGCGGCCTCGAGGACTTCACCGTCGAGGTGAACGACGGAGAGGTCGTCCTCGACATCGTCCACCGCCTGCAGGCCACCCAGGCGTCCGATCTCGCGGTCCGCTGGAACTGCAAGGCCGGCAAATGCGGTTCGTGCAGCGCGGAGATCAACGGCCGTCCGCGTCTGCTGTGCATGACGCGCATGTCGGTCTTCTCGCCGGACGAGACGATCACGGTCACCCCGCTCCGCGCGTTCCCCGTGGTCCGGGATCTGGTCACCGACGTCTCCTTCAACTATGCGAAGGCCAGGGAGATCCCGTCCTTCGCGCCGCCCGCGGGAGTCGCGGCCGGTGACTACCGGATGCAGCAGATCGACGTGGAGCGGTCGCAGGAGTTCCGTAAGTGCATCGAGTGCTTCCTGTGCCAGGACACCTGCCATGTGGTGCGTGACCACGAGGAGAACAAGACCGCGTTCGCCGGACCGCGCTTCCTGATGCGGGTGGCCGAACTGGACATGCACCCCCTGGACTCGGCCTCCGAGGCGGGCGTGGACCGCAGGACGACCGCTCAGGACGAGCACGGACTCGGCTATTGCAACATCACCAAGTGCTGCACGGAGGTGTGCCCCGAAGGCATCAAGATCACGGACAACGCTCTGATCCCGCTGAAGGAGCGAGCCGCCGACCGCAAGTACGACCCACTGGTGTGGCTGGGCAACAAGATCAGGCGCCGGGAGGGCTGATCGTTCCGTCCCGCTCGTTTCACGAAGGGCGGGCCGTCTCGGGGGCGTTGACGTACGGCCTGGAGCTGCCGCCGGAGCGCGCCGAGGGCGCTCGGCGGCAGCTCGGCGTCGCCCAGCCCGCCCTGCGGTCCTGCGGGTCGTCAGCTCTGCGGGAGCCGGCCCCAGCCCTCCCGGTACGCCGCCCAGTCCTCGTCGAGCGCCGCGAAGTCCACGTACAGCGCGACCCCGAACCGCTCGCGCTCGCGATCGGTGCGCCCGAGGCCGAGGCGGGTGCCGCGGACCGCTGCCGCGACCGTCTCGGCGTTCTCGTGATGGCCCCAGTCGTCCTCGTGGAAGAACGGCAGCCCCATCAGCAGATCGGTGCTCTCCGGTGTGACCTCGAGCGCCAGCGTGGTCTGCTGTGCGACATAGCCGCCGTAGAGACTCTCCAGCGGCATCCAGGTGTCGTAGGACATGACGGCGATCTGGTCGACGCGCCGTGCCACCTCGCCGAAGAACTGCTGCGACCACCACTTCTGGCGGCCGGTGAGCGCGCCGTTCACGCGGTGCGCGGCCGGCAGGGGGTCTATCTGATGCGCCGCGACGGACAGCTGCGCCTTGCGGCTCGAGGTCAGCTCGCGCAGATCGTCGAGCAGCGACAGATAGTCGCGGTCGCCGGAGAGCAGCGGTTCGAGGTCGAAGTGGACGCCCTCGAAACCGGCGTCGAGGATCTGCCGGGCGGAGGCCACCACCGAGGCCCGTGACCTCTCGTCGTCCAGGTGGAGCCCGTTCGGCCCCTCGGTGGCGAGCACGTCGCCCAGCCAGGCCTGGATGCGGATGCCCGGCATCTCGCGGTGCACCGCGTCGATCAGCCACCGTGCACGGGGGTAGCGGTCGGCGGGCAGCGTTCCGTCGTGCTCGAGCGGTCCCGCGTGCACGTACAGGTCCTTGATGCCCGTGCCCCGGATCCGCTCGGCGAAGGCCACGACGTCGGCGTCCTTCTTGCGGCCGTCCACCCAGGCGTGCCCGAGCCATATCGCGTCCTTGCCGCGCGTGCGGGTGCCGTCCTCGGTGCCGCCCGCGTAGTTGAAGCGCAACGCCACCGCCCCGGCGAGCGGCGGGACCAGCAGGACCAGCGCCAGCGCGAGGGCGATCCTCTTCGGCCACTTCAGCCGCCGGCTCCGCCATCCCCGTACGACCGCACGCCCCAGGGCACGCGGCCGCGTGCCTGTTCCTGCTCCGTTTTTGATCCCCATGGGACGCAAGACCGCGCAGGGGCTCCTGCGGTTCCGCCGGCGTCCGGTCGCGGCGGGACAGAGCGCGACTTAGCCTCCGAAATGTGATGCGAGCAGCCACCCGCGCCCTCCTCGCCGCACTGGCGGCGGCATGGTGGCTGATCGTGCCCGCCGCCGCGGGAGCCGTTGCCGACGAACCGGTGGACCTCTCACGCCAGGGCCAGATCACCGACCGCGCCGGGGCTCTGGACGACCGCGAGGCACAGGTGACCCGGGCCCTGGACCGGCTCTACCAGGGGCAGCGGCTGCAGCTCTTCGTCGTGTACGTGACCGACTTCTCCGGCCGCTCCGCGCAGCAGTGGGCGGCGGCGACCGCGGACAGGAACGGGCTCGGGCAGAGCGACGCCCTGCTCGCCGTCGCCACCCAGGACCGGCAGTACGCCTACTGGGCCGACGACGCCTCACGCCTGACCGACGCGCAGCTCGCGGAGGTCGCCGCCGTGGCGGTGGAGCCTGCGCTGCGGGAGAACGACTGGGCGGGCGCGGCCATCGGGGCGGCGGACGGCTACGGCGCCGTGCTGGCCGGAGAGCCCGTACCCACGGTGGACATCACCCCCGGAGAGGCCGAGCCCGGCGCGGGCGGTGGCGCCGGGACGGGCGCGGGCGATCTCGTCCTGCCGATCGCGGTGCTCGGCGGCGCCGGCGCGATCGCCGTCTACACGTACACCAGACGCAAGCGGCGCACGGCCACCCGCACCACACCGCGGGGCGGCCAGGAGGGCTGGGGGGCGCCGGAGCAGACCTCGCTCCCCGAGCTCGACGCGAAGGCCCGGCAGGCCCTGGTGGACACGGACGACGCGGTGCGCACCAGCCAGGAGGAACTGGGTTTCGCGGCGGCGCAGTTCGGTGACGACGCGGCGAAACCGTTCACCGAGGCGGTGGTGCAGGCCCAGAACGAGCTGACCGCAGCATTCCGCCTGTGTCAGCAACTGGACGACGCGTATCCCGAGGACGACGCCACCCGCCGCAGAATGCTGGACGAGATCGTGGCCCGCTGCACCGAGGCCAATCGCCGGCTCGACGCCGAGTCCGAGGACTTCGACCGGCTGCGTGACCTGGAGCGGAACGCGCCGCAGGCACTCGCCGCGGCCGAGGCCGCCTTCGGCGACGTGAACGGCCGGATCGTCAGCGCGGAGGCGACCCTCGGCGTGATGCGCGAGCGGTACGCCCCTTCTGCCGCGGCGCCCGTCGCAAACGACGTGGAGCAGGCCAAGGACCGGCTGGACTTCGCGACGGCCGGCCTCGACCGCGCCCGGCAGGCGATCGCGGCCGACGACAACGGCGCGGCGGCCGTTCAGGTACGGGCCTCGGAGGGGGCCGTCGCTCAGGCTGCCCGACTCGTCGAGGCCGTCGACCGGCGGGCGCAGGAGCTGGCGGAGGCGGCGGGGAAGCTGCCGGGCGCGCTGACCGAGACGGAGACGGACCTTGCAGAGGCGCGCGGACTGCTCGAGGGCACGGAGGAAGGCACGTCGACCGCCACGCTCCAAGGCCGGATCGCGCGGGCGGAGACCGTGGTCGCGGAGGTGCGCGGCACGATGGAGGCAGGACCGTACGACCCCATCGACGCCCTGCGCCGGGTGGAACGGGCCGACGCCGGCCTGGACGAGGCACTGGGCGGGGTACGGGAGAGCGAGCAGGGCGCGCGGCGTACCCGGGCTCTGCTGGAACGGGCGATGCTCGCTGCCCGCTCCGGCGTCGGCGCCGCCGCCGACTTCGTCACCACGCACCGCGGCGCCGTCGGCAGCGAGGCCCGGACGCGGCTGGCGGAGGCGCGGCGGCGGCTGGAGCGTGCGGAGATGCTGGCCGCGGGGGACGGAGCCGGGGCCGATCCGCAGGCCGCGCTGACAGAGGCGCAGCGCGCGGACTGGCTGGCCCAGCAGGCGCAGAGCCTGGCGGAGAACGATGTGCGCGGATTCGGCAACCCTTTCGGGCCGGGCGGTGCAACAGGAGCAGGAGGCGCGGGAGGTGGTGGTCTCGGGGGCGCGGTGCTCGGCGGGATCATCCTCGGCGGAATGTTCGGCGGCGGGGGAAGGGGCGGGGGCCGGCGCGATGGTTTCGGAGGCGGACCCGGCAGCTTCGGCGGCGGGGGCACACGTGGCCGGATGGGCGGCGGCCGTTTCTGACACACGTCCTGTTGTCCGTACTGCGTTCAAGGAGCAATGGCATGACCAAGCAGACCGTTCTCGGCCGGGTCGCCCAGCTGGCGAAGGCGAACATCAACGCCCTGCTGGACCAGGCCGAGGACCCGCAGATGATGCTCGACCAGCTGATCCGCGACTACACGAACAACATCGCCGAGGCGGAGCAGGCGGTGGCGAGCACCATCGGCAGTCTGCGCCTCATGGAACAGGACCATCAGGAGGATGTGGAGGCGGCCCGGGAGTGGGGCGTCAAGGCGCTGGCGGCCAGCAGGAAGGCGGACGAGCTGCGCGGCTCGGGGCGGACCGCGGAGGCCGACAGGTTCGACAACCTGGCGAAGGTGGCGCTGGGCAGACAGCTGCAGTCCGAGCAGGAGGCGAAGACCGCGGAGCCGACGATCGCCTCCCAGACGGTCGTCGTCGACAAGCTCAAGTCGGGCCTGGAGCAGATGAAGGCAAAGCTCGGCGAGTTGCAGGCGAAGCGGGACGAGCTGGTGGCGCGCGCGAAGTCCGCCGAGGCGCAGAACCGGATGATGGACGCCGTGAAGCGCGTCGACGTCCTCGACCCGACGAGCGAACTGCACCGCTTCGAGGACAAGGTGCGGCGCGAGGAGGCGCGGGCAATGGGAAAGCAGGAGCTCGCGGCGTCGTCGCTGGACGCGCAGTTCGAGCAGTTGGACGCCACGAGCGACGACGCGGAGATCGAGGCGAGGCTGACGGCGCTCAAGGCGGCATAGCGACGGCTCCGCTGCGTGAGCGTTCTCGCCTCCCCGGAGCGGCCGCACCCGCCGACGTCAGAACATGCTCAGCAGCTGCTCCACCGTCGGCTCCGCCGACCCCTCCCCGTCCGGCAGCGCCAGCTCGAACCAGACCGTTTTGCCGCGCGGCGTCCTCCGCGAGCCCCACGCCGCGCTCAGCAACCCGACCAGTTGCAGGCCGCGGCCGCCCTCGTCGGTGTCGCGGGCGCGGCGGCGCCTGGGCTGGACGAGGCCCGCGTCCCATACCTCGCAGACGAGGGTCCGGTCCTGCAGCAGCCGCAGCCGGATCTCGCCCTCGCCGTAACGCAGCGCGTTGGTGACGAGCTCGCTGACCAGGAGCTCGACGGTGTCGATGAGGGGCTCGAGGTCCCAGCTGATCAGCTGGGCGCGGGCCAGCTCGCGGGCCCGGCCCACGGAACGGGGCTCGCGCGGCAGCCGCCAGTCGCCGACGGCCTCCGCGGGCAGGCCCTGTATGCGGGCCATCAGCAGCGCGATGTCGTCCTCGCCGTGCCTGGTCTCGAGGGTGCCGAGCACGTGGTCGCAGACGTCCTCGAGGGGGTGCACAGGGTCGGTGAGCGCGGTGCGGAAGGCGCGCAGCCCCTCGTCGAGCGGATGCTCGCGGGACTCGACCAGCCCGTCGGTGTAGAGCGCGAGAAGCGCGCCCTCGGCGAGTTCGACCTCCACTTCCTCGAAGGGCTCGCCGCCCACTCCGAGCGGCATCCCGGGAGGCACGTCCAGCAGAAGTGCTTCCTCGCCGGGTTCGACGAGAACGGGGGGAAGATGACCGGCGTTGGCGAAGGTGCAGCGGCGGGTGACGGGGTCGTAGACGGCGTAGACGCAGGTGGCGAGATAGACCTCGGAGAGGTCTGCCTCGCGGGACTTGTGGGCGACGCGCGAAGGGACCTGGGCGCCGCCGCCTCCGGAGCGGCCGCCCTTGGCGGGGCTGCCGAGTCCGCGGGCGATCTCGTCGAGCGCGGAGAGCACTTCCGCCGGTTCGAGGTCGAGCAGCGCCAAGGTCCGTACGGCGGTGCGCAGTTCGCCCATGGCGACGGCGGCCCGCAGTCCGCGGCCCATCACATCGCCGACCACCAGCGCGGTGCGGTGCCCGGGCAGTTCTATGACGTCGAACCAGTCGCCGCCCACCTCGGTGGCGGTGGTGCCCGGCAGGTAGCGGCAGGCGATGTCGAGGCCGGCGGCCTCCGGGTCGCCGGGCGGCAGCAGACTGCGCTGCAGGATGAGTGCGCGCTCGTGCTCCCTGCGGTACAGGCGGGCGTTGTCGATGCAGACGGCGGCGCGGGCGGCGAGCTCGACGGCGAGGGCCCGGTCCCGCTCCCCGAAGGGCTCGCTGCCCTTGGTCCTGGAGAACTGCACCAGTCCGACGACCGTGTCGTGCGCGACCATCGGCACGGCCAGGGTCGACTGGACGAGGCTTCCGTCCTCGCCGGGGATCGAGCGCACCCTCGCGGTGCGCAGGGCCCCGGCGCAGGGCGAGTTGAACGGGTAGCGGTGGACCTCGCCGACGGCGGTGGGAGCGGCCCCTTCGGGCGCGCAGCCCGGGGTGGTCATCAGCGGGCCGTCGGAGACGGCGCTGGCGAAGGCGACCCGGCGCAGTTCGGCGCTGCCTCCCCCGAAGCCCTCCGAGCGGGCGGACCCCCACTGGCCGGGCGGGGCCTCGTCGCCGGTGAGCAGTCCCTGGTAGAGGTCGACGGAGGCGAGGTCGCAGAATCCGGGGACGGCGACGTCGAGGAGTTCGCGGGCAGTGGTCTCCAGGTCGAGGGAGTTGCCGATGCGCGCGCTCGCCTCGTTGAGGAGTGCGAGATTGCGGCGGGCGTTCGCGGCTTCGCGGGCGGCGATATGACGGCGTGTGACGTCGGTGCCGAGGCCGGCGACGCCGACGGGCCGGCCGGAACCGCCGTGCACGCGGTAGAGGTTGACCGACCAGTGCCTGCGGTCCGTACTACCGGGCGGGGCGCCGACGATCTGCAGGTCGGTGACGGATTCGCCGGTCTCCAGCACCCTCCGCAGGGCAGCGTTCATCCGCTCGGCTTCGGGGCGGGAGAGGTAGTCGTGGACGGTGCGCCCTCTGTGGTCGTCGGCGGCGCCTCCGAAGACGGTGGCGAAGCGCTGGTTGGCGCGCTGCACGGTGAGATCGGTACCGAAGAACAGGAAACCGAAAGGAGATTGACCGAAAATGGCCTGCGAGGCGGCGAGATCCGTCTCGATCCTTCGCAGTGCGCGCACGTCGACGACGATGCAGAGCGCGGCCTGTTCGCCCCGGGGCGTCTGGCTGGGCATCACATAGACCTCGGCGAGGCCGTGCACACGGCTCCCGCCCGGCATCCGGAACGGGACGAGTCCCGTCCACTCCTTGCCGTCGAGGATCTCCGCGACCTTGCGGTGGCCTCTCGGGCGGAGCTCCGCCGGCATGAAGGCCTCGACCGGGTCCTTGCCCCTGACCTCGTCGGCAGTGATGCCGAACAGCTCCACGGCTCGGTGGCTCCACTGGTCGACCAGGCCGTCACGGCCGATCGAGAAGGAGGCCACCTTGATGTAGTCATAGATCGAGCCAGGCGGGCTGCTCTGCCACACGACATCGCTCGCCGTCTCAGGTATTTCGCTCACGCGACCGTCCCCTCCAGCTCACCGCACCGGACCGGCCATGACCGCAGTATTCAGCACTACGGCCCCCACCGGCACGGCGTTCACGATCACAGAGAGGTCTCGTTCATTTCGAGCCGCCTGCGTGATCGTCGTCCCTCCCCACTTCTAACCAGGGAGAGCCAGCTCGAACCACACGGTCTTGCCCGTCCTGCCCCGCCGCGTGCCCCAGCGCCGAGCGGAACAGGCCACCAGTTGCAGTCCGCGTCCGCTTTCGTCCTCGGCGCGGGCGGACCGTTCGACAGGCGGATCCGGAAGCGGATCGGAGACCTCGACCAGCAGAGCGGGGGCGGTGCCGGTGCCGTCCTGGCGGAACAGCCGAACGCCGATGGGACCGGGGGTGTACCGCTGGGAATTGGTCACGAGCTCACTGACCAGCAGCACTGTCACATCCCCGACCGACGCGTCCACTCCCCACTCTCTCAAGGTGTCGCGGACGGCATGGCGGGCCGTGCGCACCACATCGGGCTCGGCCGGAAAGGTCCACTCGGCGCATTCGCCTTTGGTGCCGATCACGCCGATCACTTCCCCAGACCACCAGCGGACCCGTGTCCCGTTTCGGGCGGTTAGTGGGGACATACCCTACTTTCGGGTCGTGTTACCGCACCCGGACCTCAATGGATGCACCGCGGCTCGAACGGCGCGCAACTCACCGGCGCACGCCCTCCCGCGAGCTCCCACTGTGGCGGCGCGCCCACTCGGCCACCGCGGGCCGGTCCTGCTCGAGCCAGTCGACGTCATCCAACTCGCCGGGCGCCAGCCAGCGCAGCGCGTCGTGATCCTGGAGCGGCCTGGCCTCACCGGAGACCAGCCGGACCGTCCACACCCGCAGTACGTAACCGGGCTTCAGCGGCCACTCGCCGGGGATGCGCTCCACCGGCTCCGCCTCGATCCCCAGCTCCTCGCGCAGCTCGCGCACCAGCGCCTGCTCGGGGCTCTCCCCCGGCTCCAGCTTGCCGCCCGGGAGCTCCCAGCGGCCGGCGAGATCCTCGGGCGCACTGCGCCGCGCGGCGAGGAGCCGCCCCTTGTCGTACACGGCTCCGGCCACGACCACCACGCGATCAGTCATGCGGCGGAGCGTACTGCGCGCGGCGGAGCACTCGGGAAAAGCACTCCGGCCGACGGCTCAGCAGCCGGTCCGGCCGACGGCTCAGTGGCCGGTCCGGCCGATCCGTTCGACCCAGTAGAGCTGCTTGTGACCGCGGCCGTCGAGGGTGTCCGCGATCTTCTGCGCCTCATCCTTCGTGGCATACCTGCCGACGCGGTAGCAGTTGCCGTTGTCGTCCTGCCGTATGACGAGCCATGGAAGCATCGTGCCGCTGTCGGTCATCGCACCCCTCCCTCGTCCAGCTTGGCCGTCCGTAACGATCGCCAGGAAACCGCAGTACGCATATGCCGAAGCCTACGCCTGGCATTTACGGAGCGGATACGGGTTTTTACAAAGAGGTAGAAGAGCGGCGCATATCCGGCCGGATACACCCCATTCCTGCCCGAGATGCGCCAGGCGCGCGCTCGGCGCATCTCGGGCAGGCGCGCCCGGCGCCCCGGGCGGGCAGGGTCCGGCGCGATCGGCGGGCGCGCGCCGGCGCGATCGGCGCGGCGGCGGGAAGAAGGCGGACGACCTGTCCGCCTGCCGGTCACTTCACGGGCAGGTGGTACGCGACGCGGTAGCGGTCCGCCGGCACGACGACGTCCGCGGTCTCGACGGCCCGGCCCGAGGCGTAGTACGTCCGCTCGACGACCATCACCACATGGCCCGGCACGCCGCCCAGCGCCAGCAGCTCCTCCGCAAGACCGGGCCGGGCGCCGACCTCCTCCACCACGTTGTCCACGACGACGTCGATGGCGGCCATCCGCTCGACGACTCCACAGCCGCCGAGCGGGCCCTCCTCGGGGAGCATGACCGGTGTGCGGCCGGTGACTTCGAGGGGCTCCCAGGAAGTGGAGAGCATCATCGCCTCGCCCGCGTCACGGAACACATAGCGGGTGCGCATCACCCGGTCGCCGGGCTTGATGCCGAGGCGGGCCGCCACCTCGGGAGCGACCGCCTCCTGCTCACTGCTGGACTCCCAGCTCCCCCGGGCGCCTTCCTCCGCCTGCTCCTGCCGGAACGGACTGGCCCCGGACGGCGCCCGGAAGCCGGAGCGGGCGACCCTGCGCGGCACCGGCCTCTCGCGCACATACGTCCCGGACCCGGAGCGGCCCTCCACCAGACCCTCCGCCATCAGGACCTTGCGGGCCTCGAGGGCGACCGTGTCCGAGACGCCGTACTCCTCGCGGATGCGGGCCTGGGAGGGGAGTCGGGTGTGCGGCGGCAGCGAGCCGTTCACGATCTTCTCGCGGAGATCGCTCGCAACGCGCAAGTAGGCGGGCTGCTCACCGAATGTCACTGGCCACTCCCCAACAGGTTGACAGACCGCGACAGCGTCGCAACCGACGGTCGCCGACCGCAAGCAGGGGCCAAGGTTTCACTCGAAGTGATGATTCGCCGGTGGGGGGAGGTTTACCGCCGGTAGGAACGGCCGCCTGGCCCCACCCCTTGACGTCAATGGTCCATACCAATACGTTCCTGTGCACACGACACCGTTCACGGAATCCGTTTTCCGGTCCGCGCACAGGAATGAGTCCGATGCGTCGGAGAACCTTTGTCCGGACGGCCGTTGCCGTCTGCTCGCTCTCGCTCGTCGCCGCCCTCGCCCCCGTCGCGGCCGCCGCACCCACCGGTCCCGCCCCGTCCGCCCTCCCCGCCCAGACCGATCGTCACAGCCACAGGGGCCTGGGCGGTGCGATGTTCTGGTCGCTCGACGGGGACACCGCGGACGGCGAGCTGATGGCCGCCGTGGACAGGGGGCTGGACCGCCGCCGACCGGCAGGGGTCGCGGTCCGGCCCGGGAGGCTCGGAAACCATGCAGAAGGGGGCGGCCGCGTGAGCGGCCGCCCCCCTGTGATGCTCAGCCGGTTACCGGCTCGTGGCTGACAACTGCACTGTCATGCCTGCAGCGTTCAGAACTGCAGCGCCCACGAATCGATCTTGCCGGTGTCCCACCACGCGTTGTCGCTGACCCGCAGCTTCCACGTGCCGTTGGCGGTCTCGGAGGACGCGTTCACCGAGTAGGTGGTGATCACGTTGTCCAGGCTGCCGCCGGAGCCGTACGGCTTGAGGTTGTACACGGAGCCGTCGGGTGCGACCAGGTCGATCCGCAGGTCACCGATGTAGGTGTGCTTGATGTCGACCGGCACGCGCAGGTCCGTCGGTGCGTTGCCCGTGACACCGCTGACGGTGATCGGCGACTCGACGGTGGCGCGGTCGTTGATGGCGTAGTCCGCGGTGTTCTCGAACGTGTCACCGGGCGGCTCGGTGCTGCCGCCGTCACCGACGTAGAGCAGGCGGTTCGGGGAGCCGGAGCCCGGGTTGCCCACGACACCGCTGGTGGCGGCGGTCGTCAGGGCGGAGGACACCTGGGCGGGGGTCGCGGTCTTGTTCTGTCCCAGGTAGATCGCGGCCGCACCGGCGACGTGCGGGGTGGCCATCGAGGTGCCGGAGATGGTGTTCGTCGCCGTGTCGCTGGTGTTCCAGGCGGACTTGATCGACGAGCCCGGGGCGAAGATGTCCAGCACGCTGCCGTAGTTGGAGAAGCTCGACCGCGCGTCGGAGCTGGTGGTGGAGCCGACGGTGATGGCCTCGGAGACGCGGGCGGGCGAGTAGTTGGAGGCGTTGGAGCCGTCGTTGCCCGCGGCGACCGCGTAGGTGATGCCGGAGGCGATGGAGTTGCGCACCGCGGTGTCGAGGGCGGTGTCGATGCCGCCGCCGAGGCTCATGTTGGCGACAGCCGGCTTCACGGCGTTCTGCGTCACCCAGTCGATGCCGGCGACGACCTGCGCGGTGGTGCCGGAGCCCTGGTTGTTGAGCACACGGACGCCGACGATCTTGGCCTTCTTGGCCACGCCGTGCGCGGACCCCGCGACCGTTCCGGCGACGTGCGTGCCGTGGCCGTGGCCGTCCTGCGCCGTGTTGTCGTTGTCGATGGCGTCGTAGCCGTTGAACGCCCGGCCGCCGAAGTCGCTGTGGGAGATGCGCACACCGGTGTCGATGATGTACGCGGTGACACCGTCACCAGCGCTGTCGGGGTAGATGTAGTTCTGGTTCAGCGGCAGCGCCTTCTGGTCGATCCGGTCCAGGCCCCAGGAGGGCGGGTTCGGCTGCGAGCCAGAGATCTTGAAGACGCGGTTCTGCACGACGGAGTCGACGGCCGGGTCCGCGGCGAACTTCTTGGCCTGCGCCTCGGAGAGCTCGACGGAGTAACCGTTCAGCGCGGCGTTGTACGTCTTCTTGACCTGCGCACCGTACTTGGCCGCGAGCCGCTTGCCCGCCCTGGAACCCGCGTCGGCGGCGGACTCGTCGAGCGTGACGATGTAGCTGCCCTTGATGGCTCCGGGCGCGCCCGCGTTCTGGATGAGGCCTTGGGGTGCGGGCTCGACCGCGGTGGCCGGAAGGGCGTAGGCGGTGCCGAGCGCAAGCGCGGCGACGGCTATGGCGCTGGCCGCGGCGAGTCTTCGCCGCGAGTCACGCATCACAGACATGTGAGGGGTCCTCCTCATAGGTGGTGCGTTGCTGTGGGGGTTAGCGACAGGGGCATGCCAATTCCGCGACTCCAAGTCCGCGTCATACGCATACGCCCGTCGAGCGAAAAGATTGACCGATCCATAGGAATCCCACAAGAGGCCCGACCCACACGTAACGGGCACGCCACACGACTGCCATGCTGGCGAATCATGACGACTTACCACTGCCCCGGCTGCGGAACCATCTCGCCGGTCGATTCTGCCACCTGGTGCTGCCCGGACTGCCGCGGACCCTGGGACCTCGACTTCACCGCCTCGCCCGTACCGCTCAACGCCCTGCCGAGCAGGGTGAATTCACTGTGGCGGTACGAGGAGGCGCTGCCGCTCTCCGGGCCCGCGACCTCGCTCGGCGAGGGACGCACACCGCTCGTCACGCTCACCGGGACCGTGTCCGCGAAGCTCGACTTCCTGACGCCGACCCTGTCCTTCAAGGACCGCGGCGCGGTCATGCTGGCCGAACTCGCCCGCCGGCTCGAGGCGCAGGGTGTGATCGCCCGAGTGATCGCGGACAGCAGCGGGAACGCGGGCACGGCCGTCGCCGCGTACTGCGCGCGGGCCGGACTGGAATGCACCGTGTACGTCCCGGAAGCCACCTCGGCCAAGAAGGTCGAGCAGATCCGGGCGCACGGCGCGCGGCTGGAGCTCGTCCCCGGTGACCGCGAGGCCACCGCCGACGCCGCCCGCGCGGCGGCGGATCTGCCCGGCGTCTTCTACGCGAGCCACGTCTACAACCCGTACTTCCTGCACGGGACGAAGACGTACGTCTACGAGCTGTGGGAGGAGCTCGGCGGCCGGCTCCCGGATGCGATCGTCGTCCCCGTCGGGAACGGCACCCTGCTGCTGGGCGCCGCGCAGGCACTGACCGAACTCCACACGCACGGACTGATCGACGCGCGCCCCCAGCTGATCGCCGTCCAGGCGGAGGCGGTGTCACCGCTCGCGGCGGCGTTCCGCGGGGGCGCGGACGAACTGCTCGCCGCGTCCCCCGGCGCCCCGACCCTCGCCGAGGGCATCGCCGTCCCGAACCCCCCGCGGGCGCGGCAGATCCTGCGGGCGGTACGGGAGTGGGGCGGAACGTTCCTGACCGTGACCGAGGACGAGATCCGCGCCGCGCAGCGGGACCTGGCCGCGCGGGGACTCTTCGTCGAGTCGACGGGAGTCGCGTGCTGGGCGGCGGCAGGCGCCTGGGCCGACCGCACGGCCGTGGTGCCGCTGTGCGGGGCGGGGCTGAAAACCGGCCTGGCGCCGTGAGTCGCGGCGGCTCGCGGCTCCCTTCGACATCGAGCGCGCTCCAAGGGACCGAATCCCGTTCCTGCAGCGTCACTTGAGGGCGTCACGCTGGTCCCGCCGGGCCGGGTGGATATCCGCACGCTCGGCGGGCCCAGGTGCCCGTGGCCGCGGTGCTGTGCGTTCCGGATACGAAGGCTCCGCTGTCCGCAACCGCTTCGCGCAGGGTGCGGAACGCCCGCTGGACGACCCGTGGTCTACACAGGTCGAGTGCCATTTCCCACTCGTCGTGTGCGAGATACTCCAAGACATCCGAAGCGGTGATGTCATTTCCCGTGGCAACCCCCTGGGGCACCAGGAACGAGGCGGCCTCGAGCATCCCGACGACCTTCATGCGCCGATTATGAATCAGCAGCGCAACACCCCCTCGTGACGACCGCAATCGCTAGGGTTGACTCATGACCGCACTGCCCGACTGGATGCGCCCGCCGCGCGCGGAAGGCTGGTTCGCGGAGGACCTGGACCGCCTCCCCGAGGCACCACGCCACACCGAGCTCATCGACGGAGCCCTGGTCTTCATGATGTCGCCACAGCGGTCCTGGCATGGCCGCCTCGTCACCGCCCTGACCACCACGCTCATGGCGCAGGCGCCGACTGGCTTCGAGGTCGAGCGGGAGATGACGATCCGCCTCGATGCCCGCAACCGCCCCGAGCCGGACCTCTTGCTGACAGATCTGCCCTATGACCCCGACCGCACATGGTACGCCCCAGAGGACGTGAAGCTCGTCGTGGAGGCCGTATCTCCCGAGTCCGCCCACCGCGACCGCACCGTAAAACTTCGCAAGTACGCCGAGGCCGGGATCCCGCACTACTGGTGCATCGAGGACGAGGAGGGGGCACCCGTCGTCCACGTCTACGAGCTCGACGAACCCACCGGCGCCTACGCACCCGCCGGCATCTTCCGGGGAAGCCTCCAGCGCCCGGTGCCCTTCGAGATCAGCCTGGACCTCGACAAACTCACGCCGCCCCGAAGCTGCTGAAAAGTCAGCACCAAGTCAGCACGGGATACGGAAGGGGTCGGACGTGTCTAAGTCCGCCCCCCTTCCGACCTGCACACTTGACGAAACTGCCTAACGCACAGTAACGAGACGGCTACACATTGAACCGGAACTCCACCACGTCTCCGTCCTGCATCACGTAGTCCTTGCCCTCCATGCGCGCCTTGCCCTTCGCGCGGGCCTCCGCCACCGAGCCGGTTTCGACCAGGTCGGCGAAGGAGATGACCTCGGCCTTGATGAAGCCCTTCTGGAAGTCGGTGTGGATCACACCGGCCGCCTCGGGGGCCGTCGCGCCCTGCTTGATGGTCCAGGCGCGGGTCTCCTTCGGGCCTGCCGTGAGGTAGGTCTGGAGACCAAGGGTGTCGAAGCCGACGCGGCCCAGGGTGGCGAGGCCGGGCTCTTCCTGACCCATGGACTGGAGGAGTTCGAGTGCCTCGTCGTCCTCCAGCTCGATCAGCTCGGACTCGATCTTCGCGTTGAGGAAGATCGCCTCCGCCGGGGCGACCAGGTCCCGCTGCTCGTTCTTGAAGTCCTCGTCGACCAGCTCGTCCTCGTCGACGTTGAAGACGTAGAGGAAGGGCTTGGTGGTCAGCAGGTGGAGCTCGTGGAGCAGGTCGCCCTGCTCGGTGCCCTTGGTGATGCCCGCCGAGAACAGGGTCTGGCCGGACTCGAGGATCTTCTGGGCCGACTCGACCGCCGCGAGGACCGCGACCTTGTCCTTCTGGAGGCGGGACTCCTTCGTCAGGCGCGGGACGGCCTTCTCCACCGACTGCAGGTCCGCGAGGATCAGCTCGGTGTTGATCGTCTCGATGTCGTCCTTCGGCGAGACCTTGCCGTCGACGTGCACGACGTTCTCGTCCTTGAAGGCGCGGATGACCTGGCAGATCGCGTCCGACTCGCGGATGTTCGCCAGGAACTTGTTCCCCAGGCCCTCGCCCTCGCTCGCGCCGCGCACGATGCCGGCGATGTCGACGAAGTCGACCGTGGCCGGGAGGATCCGCTGGGAGCCGAAGATGCCCGCGAGAACGGCGAGGCGGGAGTCGGGCACCCCGACGACGCCCACGTTCGGCTCGATGGTGGCGAACGGGTAGTTGGCCGCCAGCACGTCGTTCTTGGTCAGGGCGTTGAACAGGGTCGACTTGCCGACATTCGGCAGACCGACGATTCCGATCGTGAGCGACACGTTGGCGACTTCCTGACGTGGAGAGTGTGGAGAGTGAAGGACTGGCGGGCCGTACAGCCCGGTGAGGGTGGGGGCCGATCCACCAGTTTACGGGCGGGCCGAGCGGACCAGCGACGCCCTACGGAGCCCCGCTACGGCCGCCCGGGGTCGAACGCAGCCCCAAGGTCGGCCAAAGGGCGTGTCTAGTGCTGGTTTCCTCCCTCCCCGCGACCTACGTTGTGCGGGTGGAGCAGCACAGGACAGGCCGGCCCGAGCCCCGGCGGCGGCCGCAGACCCCCGTATCCGCGCCGAGCACGCTTGCCGACGCCACCGTCTATCCGGTGCCGGCCCGAGCGCCGCGGCCCGTTCCGCCGCTGGTGCTCGCCCTGCGCCGGCTGCCGAACCCACGACTGACGGGGCTCGGCGCCGGGCTCTTCGCCGCGGCGACGATGCTGGGGCTGGGCAGTCTGGACCAGCTGCTGCTCGACGGCTCCGCGCTCGTCTACGGGCTGCTGTTCCTGCCGGTCAGCGCGCTCACGGCGCTCTGGGTGCGCGAGGCCGACGTGGTCATCGCACCGATCATCGTGCCGATCGCCTTCGCCGTCGGGATCGTGCCGATCTCCGGCGGCACCGGCGGCATCGGCGGCCAGACGATGGCCGTGGTGACGGCTCTGGCCGTGCACGCGGGCTGGCTGTACGGCGGGACGCTGGTGGCCGGGCTCATCAGCTGTGTACGGAAGGTGCGGACGATGGCCCGGCGACAGCGCCGCGGCCGCGGGCCGCAGGGCCCCGCCGGGACCACCCGCCGCGGCTGAGCGCCTCCCGGACAGGGGGCGCACGAGGCGGGCCTAGCGGCTCGCCGCCGCCATCGCCGCGCCCACGATGCCCGCGTTGTTCTGCAGCTCCGCCGGGACGATCTCCGCCCGCACGTCCTCGATCAGCGGCAGGAACTTCTCCGACTTGCGGCTCACGCCGCCGCCGACGATGAACAGCTCGGGCGAGAACAGCATCTCCACGTGCGCCAGATACTTCTGCACCCGCCGCGCCCAGTGCGTCCAGCTGAGGTCCTCGTCCTCCTTGGCCTTCGTCGACGCCCGCGTCTCCGCGTCGTGGCCGTGCAGTTCGAGGTGGCCCAGCTCGGTGTTGGGGACCAGGCGGCCGTCGATGAAGACCGCGCTGCCGATGCCCGTACCGAACGTCAGCATGATGACGGTGCCCTTGCGGCCGCGTCCCGCCCCGAACGTCATCTCCGCCACACCCGCCGCGTCGGCGTCGTTCAGGATCGTGATGGGCAGGCCGCCGAGGCGGTCGCCGAGCAGCGAGGCGGCGTCCTTGTCGATCCAGCCCTTGTCCACGTTGGCCGCGGTGCGGGTGATGCCGCTGGTGACCACTCCGGGGAAGGTGATGCCGACCGGGCCGGTCCAGCCGAAGTGGCCGACCACCTCCGCGACGCCGTCGGCCACGGCCTCCGGTGTCGAGGGGTGCGGTGTCAGGACCTTGTGGCGCTCCTGTGCGAGATCGCCGCGCTCCAGATCCACGGGAGCGCCTTTGATCCCGGATCCGCCGATGTCCACTCCGAAGACGTTCATGGACACCACGTTAGAGGTGCTCGGCGTGAAAGGGAGGAACTGACCGTTACTGCACGGACGGCTCCGCGGACAGCGAGGCGGCTGCTCCCCCGACGCTCCGCGACAGCGCGACGGCTACTCCCCCGACGGCTCGGCGGACAGCGCGGCTGCCTCCGCGCGCAGGTCCCTGCGCAGCTCCTTCGGCAGCGAGAAGGTGATCGACTCCTCGGCCGCCTTCACGATCTCGACATCCTCGAAGCCTCGCTGCGACAGCCACTCCAGCACGCCCTCGACCAGGACCTCCGGCACGGACGCGCCCGACGTGACGCCGACCGTGGAGACGCCGTCGAGCCAGGCATCGTCGATCTCCTCCGCGAAGTCGACCAGGTGCGCGTCGCGGGCGCCGGCGCCGAGGGCGACCTCGACGAGACGGACGGAGTTCGAGGAGTTCTTGGAGCCGACGACGATGACCAGGTCCGCCTCCGCACCCATCTGCTTGACGGCGATCTGGCGGTTCTGCGTGGCGTAGCAGATGTCGTCGCTCGGGGGCGAGACAAGGCCGGGGAACTTGGTCTTGAGGGCGTCGACGGTCTCCATCGTCTCGTCGACGGAGAGGGTGGTCTGGGAGAGCCAGACGACCTTGTCGGGGTTGCGGACCTCGACGTTCGCCACGTCGTCCGGGCCGTCGACGAGCGTGATGTGTTCGGGTGCCTCGCCCGACGTGCCGATGACCTCTTCGTGGCCCTCGTGACCGATCAGGAGGATGTCGTAGTCCTCGTTCGCGAACCGCACGGCCTCTTTGTGGACCTTGGTGACCAGCGGGCAGGTCGCGTCGATCGTCGCGAGCCTCCGCTCGGCGGCCTCCTGGTGCACGGTCGGCGCCACGCCGTGCGCGGAGAACATGACGATCGATCCCTCGGGGACCTCCGCCGTCTCGTCGACGAAGATCGCGCCCTTCCGTTCGAGGGTCTGCACGACGTATTTGTTGTGGACGATCTCGTGGCGGACGTAGATGGGCGACCCGTACTGCTCCAGGGCCTTCTCCACGGCGATCACGGCACGGTCCACACCTGCGCAGTAGCCGCGGGGAGCGGCGAGGAGGACGCGTCGGGCAGGAGGCGTAGCAGTCATGCCCCCCATCGTAAGGCCGCGTCGACGAGGCCCTTGATCAGCCACCGCCGACGGACTGGGCGCTGCGCGAGCGTGGGAGAGCGAGGGAGGACCTGATGAGGCGAGGGGTGGTGCCGGTGCTGGGCGTGGGCGTGCTCCTCGCGGTGATCGTGGAAGCGGCGGGTTCGGCGCAGGTGGTGGGTGCGGGGTGGCTGGGGGTGGGGCTGACCGTGCTGTCGGCGCAGCGGGGGCGGCGCGAAGGGCTCGCGGGCGGCGGGCGGTAGGTCTGGGCCGGGGCTCCGAGGCAGCGCCTGGCCGAGGGCGTTCACGAGGGCGCCGCCTCCGACGTGCACCGCCGCCGCCGAAGCGGAGGCTGCGTGCCGAGGACGGACGAGCCCCGCCCGGGCGCGGCGGCGCTTCGCGCCGGGACCCCGGGATGTCGGATGTGGCCGTTACGCTCGCCCGTATGGCTCTCAACACGTCCGCGGAATCCCCTCTGCCGGTCGGCGAGGTGTCACGGCTCATCGGTGGCTGGATCGATCGGCTCGGGGTGGTCTGGGTGGAGGGACAGATCACCCAGTTGTCGCGCCGGCCGGGCGCCGGCGTCGTCTTCATGACGCTGCGCGATCCGTCGTACGACATCTCCGTGAGCGTCACCTGCTTCCGGCAGGTCTTCGACGCGGTCGCCGACGCGGTGGCGGAGGGCGCCCGGGTGGTGGTCCATGCCAAGCCGGAGTGGTACGCACCCCGGGGGCAGCTGTCGCTGCGGGCGGTGGAGATAAGGCCGGTGGGCATCGGTGAACTGCTCGCCAGACTGGAGCAGTTGAAGCGGGCGCTCGGCGCGGAGGGGCTGTTCGCGCCGGAGCGCAAGAAGCCGCTGCCGTTCCTGCCGCACCGGGTGGGCCTGGTGTGCGGGCGGGCGTCCGCGGCCGAGCGCGACGTGCTGGAGAACGCGCGCAGGCGCTGGCCGCACGTCCGCTTCGAGGTGCGGAACGTGGCGGTGCAGGGCGTGCACGCCGTCGCGCAGGTCGTCCAGGCCGTCAAGGAGCTGGACGAGCTGGACGAGGTCGACGTGATCATCGTGGCGCGCGGCGGCGGCAGCGTGGAGGACCTGCTGCCGTTCTCCGACGAGCAGTTGGTGCGGGCGGTCTCGGCGTGCGCGACACCGGTGGTGTCGGCGATCGGGCACGAGCCGGACTCCCCGCTGCTGGACCTGGTCGCCGATCTGCGGGCCTCTACGCCGACGGACGCCGCGAAGAAGGTCGTGCCCGACGTGGGCGAGGAGCTGGACCGGGTGCGGCAGTTGCGGGACCGGGCGCTGCGTACCGTCCAGGGGCTGCTGGACCGGGAGGAGCGCGGCCTCGCCCATGCGCTCGCCCGTCCGTGCATGGAGCGGCCGCAGCGGATGGTCGACGAGCGCGAGGCGGAGGTGGCGGCGCTGGTCGCCCGGAGTCGGCGGGTGCTGGGGCATCTGCTGGACCGGGCGGACTCGGAGCTGGCGCACACCCGGGCGCGGGTGGTCTCGCTCTCTCCGGCGGCGACGCTGGAGCGCGGGTACGCGGTGCTGCAGCGCGCCGACGGGGCGGTGGTGCGCTCCCCGGACGAGGTCGATGCCGGCGAGGGGCTGCGGGCGCGGGTCGCGGAGGGCGAGTTCGCGGTGCGGGTCGCCGAGTGACGCCCACGGCGACCGCCGGTTCTGTTGTCGTTTCCCATACATAGGGTGGAATGCATGGCTGCCAAGACGGAAGAGGCCGCGCTCGGTTACGAGCAGGCCCGGGACGAGCTGATCGAGGTCGTACGACGACTGGAGGCCGGCGGCACGACGCTCGAGGAGTCGCTGGCGCTGTGGGAGCGCGGCGAGGAGCTGGCGAAGGTGTGCCGCCACTGGCTCGAGGGAGCACGCGCACGCCTGGACGCCGCACTGGCGAAGCCGGAGGCGCAGGACGGGGCCGCGGGCGACGTGCAGGCGGCCCCGGGCGACGCGTAGGCGGCCCCGGGCGACGTGCAGGCGGCCCCGGGCGACGCGTAGGCGGCCCGGGCGACGCGTAGGCGGCCCGGGCGACGATCGAAGCCGTGCGCGGCCTGTGAACCGGATCACCGACGTCTGGTTTTAGTTGAATGTTAACCTAAATCGTCGTACGGTGAAGTCGTTGCTCATAGCACCGACCCCCGCCGCACTTCGGAAGGCTCGTCTGATGTCCCTCGTTCTCGACCCCGCCGCCCAGGACCTCCTCTTCCGCGAGGCCCGCACCGCCAACACGTTCGCCGACGAGCCGGTGACCGAGGAGCAGGTTCAGGCGATCTACGACCTGGTCAAGTACGGCCCGACCGCCTTCAACCAGTCCCCGCTGCGCGTCGTGCTCGTCCGCTCCGCCGAGGCCCGCGAACGCCTCGTCGGTCACATGGCCGAGGGCAACCAGGCCAAGACCGCCGCCGCGCCGCTGGTCGCGATCCTGGCCGCCGACAACGAGTTCCACGAGGAACTCCCGGCCCTTCTGCCGCACTTCCCCCAGGCCAAGGACATGTTCTTCAGCGAGCGCCCGGTCCGCGAGCAGGCCGCCGGCCTGAACGCCGCGCTGCAGGCCGCGTACTTCATCGTCGGCGTCCGCGCCGCCGGTCTGGCCGCCGGCCCGATGACGGGCTACGACGCCGCCGGCATCCAGAAGGAGTTCCTGGACGACGACCACGCCCCGCTGATGGTCGTCAACATCGGCAAGCCCGGCGACGACGCGTGGTTCCCGCGCTCCCCGCGCCTGTCCTACGACGAGGTCGTCACCACCGTCTGAGCGCCGCGCGCCCACGCGAAAGGCCGCCGCACCCTCGACAGGGCGCGGCGGCCTTCGCCGTACCGGCGCTCCCCCGGCGGCAGGTACGCCGCGCCAGGAGTCGCCGCGAGGCGGAAGAAGGAGCCGAAGAGGTCAGGACCCGGCGGAAGGCTTCGCCGACGGCTTGGACGACGGCGCACCGTCCGGCGACGTCAGCGACTCGGCCATCTCCGCCAGCCGGTCCTGCGTCGCCGTGCCGGTGACCACCGTCGTCGCGCCGTCGGCCGTCCGCACCAGCGCGTTGTACTTGGGGCCCTTCCACACCTGCCAGGCCTCACCGGCCACCTGACGGGTCTGCTCCGTCCTGGCCGCCTGGTGAGTGACCTTGCGAACGTACTTGTCCGCGGGCTTCACCGTGGACTGCTCCACCGCCACGTACTGGTCACTCGGGTCGAGGAAGCCGAGGTGCCACGCGTGGGCCTCCTCGCGCCGGAACGTGACCGACGTCGCCCGCCACTCCTCACCGAGCCCCTCCGGCACGGCCACCGGGTACGGTGCGACCCGCTGTGCCGTCACCAGCTCCACGCGGTAGTCGACGGGTTTGATCGGGTCGGCGTTCTCGTCGTGCGGGACGAGCGTGTAGATGCCCGCCACGACCACGCCGATCACCGCCAGGGACTGGAACATGTTCCTGATCGTCTGCTTGCCTCGCATACCTGCCACGTCCACCATGTTCGCATCCGCCGGTCATGCTCAAACGTGGCCCCCTCTGCTCAATTTGTCGACGTACCGATAGAGTCGCCCCACCCTCCTATTACGGCCGTCGTCGTACAGAAAGGTGCGCTCCGATGACCGAGCATCATCTGCCGTCCCCGCTCGAGGTCTCCCCCGAGGCCCCCGACCGCAACCTCGCCCTCGAACTCGTCCGCGTCACCGAGGCCGCCGCCATGGCCGCCGGCCGCTGGGTCGGTCGTGGCGAGAAGAACGGCGCCGACGGCGCCGCGGTCAAGGCCATGCGCACGCTCGTCTCCACCGTCTCGATGAACGGCGTCGTCGTCATCGGTGAGGGCGAGAAGGACGAGGCCCCGATGCTGTTCAACGGCGAGCGGATCGGTGACGGAACCGGCGCCGAGTGCGACATCGCCGTCGACCCGATCGACGGGACCACGCTGACGGCCAAGGGCATGCCCAACGCCATCGCCGTCCTGGCCGCCGCCGACCGCGGCACCATGTTCGACCCGTCCGCCGTCTTCTACATGGACAAGCTGGTCACCGGACCGGAGGCCGCCGACTACGTCGACATCAACGCCCCCGTCTCCGTCAACATCCGGCGCGTCGCCAAGGCCAAGCACTCCTCGCCCGAGGACGTCACGGTCGTCATCCTCGACCGCCCCCGGCACGAGGGGATCGTCAAGGAGATCCGCGAGACCGGCGCGCGCATCAAGTTCATCTCCGACGGCGACGTCGCCGGCTCGATCATGGCGGTCAAGGAGGGCACCGGCGTCGATCTGCTGCTGGGCGTCGGCGGCACGCCGGAGGGCATCATCTCGGCCTGCGCGATCAAGTGCCTGGGCGGCGTCATCCAGGGCAAGCTCTGGCCGAAGGACGACGAGGAGCGTCAGCGCGCCCTCGACGCGGGCCACGACCTGGACCGCGTGCTGAGCACGAACGACCTGGTCTCCGGCGAGAACGTCTTCTTCGTCGCCACCGGAATCACGGACGGCGAGCTGCTGCGCGGCGTCCGCTACCGCGCGGAGACGGCGACCACCCAGTCCCTGGTGATGCGCTCCAAGTCGGGCACGATCCGGCAGATCGACTCCACGCACCGGCTGTCGAAGCTCCGGGCCTACAGCCAGATCGACTTCGACCGCGCGAAGTAGGCATCACCGGGCCGCGGAGCAGGCATACGGAAGGGGCGCCCATGTGCAGGGCGCCCCGTTTCCGTGCGTGCGATCGCGTCAGGCCGCCGACGCGGACTTCTTGAGCTCGACCTCGCGACGCCTGCGGCGGGCCAGAACCACGCGGCGCTCCGCGGCGGTGAGGCCGCCCCACACTCCGTACGGCTCGGGCTGGAGCAGCGCGTGCTCGCGGCACTCCACCATCACCGGGCAGCGGGCGCAGACCTGCTTGGCCGCCTCCTCGCGCGACAGCCGCTCGGCCGTCGGCTCCTTGGACGGGGCGAAGAACAGGCCCGCCTCATCACGGCGGCACACGGCCTCCGCGTGCCAGGGGCCGGCCTGGTCCTCGCGGGCAGGAATGCGCTGGTGCGGAACGGCGGCCACCTGCAAGGACTGATGCGGCAGTTGCAGCACGGTCTACTCCTGACGACGGGATGCGCGAGCGAGAGACGATGCACCAGTCCCTACCCGCTGTGCGCACGCCTATGCACTGAGTGGCACTGAGTTCCGACGCACGGAATTGCGTATCGGCGCTCGCGGCGAAAAAGCGCCCCCGGGCAGGGCCGTCACCCCAGGTGTTTGCGCAAGCGGTCGTGCAGGTCGGAGATGCGCCGGCCGCGCTTCGGCTTGGCCTCGACATTGCCGAAGACCGAATAGCCGTTGACGACGACCACGGGCGCCTCGGGATCGGCGGCCTCCAGTGTCACGACTTCGAAGTTCCCGAAGAAGCCGGTCCCGCTGCCGCGCAGCGAGATGTTCTCCGGCACACGCACTTCGACGTTGCCGAAAATGGAGGTCGCGTTGATCACGGAGAGCCGCTGTCCGTAGAGCGCCTCGGTGAGATCGATCTCGATGTTGCCGAACAGCGAGAAGGCGTTGGTCCTGCGGCCGACGCGCCAACGGCCCTTGCGGGTCGAGCTGGAGAAGACGGCGATCAGGTTCTCCGCGGGGCCGGCGGGCGCGTCGTCGTCGTAGGCGCGCAGGGACGCGGTGCCGGACCGTCGGGCGGCGGCGGGCAGGTCGCTCACGATCGGCTCGAGCTCGCCCACCGTCTTGGCCCGGTAGACGGCGTCGATGCGCTCCGAGTGCTCCTCGGCGTCCAGCCGGCCCTCGGCCAGGGCGTCCCTGAGGATGTCCGCGATCCGGTCGCGGTCGGCGTCGGAGGCGCGGATGGCGCCGGCCGGATCCAGGGGGGCGGCCGGCTTCTGGGGCTGCTTCTCGAGGTCCACGTCACCAGCCTAGCGAAACGCGATAGATCGCGACTAGTGGCCCACGCCGTTCCGGCCGACCCCCCGGCCGGCCCAGGTTGAAGCAACCCTTCGAAGCAGTCCCACCAAACGAGCGTTCGAAGTGAGCCTTACCTCACAGGACCGGGACTCTCGGGGCGCTCTACGCTTGGGGGCGCGTTGCCGATGGAGGCCGCGTCGCTGTCTGCCGAGTGAGGAATGGCCGTAATGCCGGAATTTGCGTACTCCGATCTGCTCCCCTTGGGAGAGGACACCACGCCCTACCGCCTGGTGACGGCCGAGGGAGTCTCCACCTTCGAGGCCGACGGCCGGACGTTCCTCAAGGTCGAGCCGGAGGCGCTGCGCAAGCTGGCCGCCGAGGCGATCCACGACATCCAGCACTTCCTGCGCCCGGCCCACCTCGCGCAGCTGCGGCGGATCATCGACGACCCGGAGGCGTCGTCGAACGACAAGTTCGTCGCTCTGGACCTGCTGAAGAACGCGAACATCGCGGCCGCCGGTGTGCTCCCGATGTGCCAGGACACCGGCACCGCGATCGTCATGGGCAAGCGCGGACAGAACGTCCTCACCGAGGGTGGTGACGAGGAGGCGCTGTCGCGCGGCATCTACGACGCGTACACGGAGCTGAACCTCCGCTACTCGCAGATGGCCCCGCTCACCATGTGGGAGGAGAAGAACACCGGCTCCAACCTCCCGGCGCAGATCGAGCTGTACGCGACCGACGGCGGCGCGTACAAGTTCCTCTTCATGGCCAAGGGCGGCGGCAGCGCCAACAAGTCCTTCCTCTACCAGGAGACGAAGGCCGTCCTCAACGAGGCGAGCATGATGAAGTTCCTGGAGGAGAAGATCCGCTCGCTCGGTACGGCCGCCTGCCCGCCGTACCACCTGGCGATCGTCGTCGGCGGCACGAGCGCCGAGTTCGCCCTGAAGACCGCGAAGTACGCCTCCGCGCACTACCTGGACGAGCTGCCCTCCGAGGGCTCGGAGCTCGGCCACGGCTTCCGCGACGAGGAGCTGGAGAAGAAGGTCTTCGAGCTGACCCAGAAGATCGGCATCGGCGCCCAGTTCGGCGGCAAGTACTTCTGCCACGACGTCCGCGTGGTGCGGCTGCCGCGGCACGGCGCCTCGCTGCCCGTCGCCGTCGCCGTCTCCTGCTCGGCCGACCGCCAGGCCGTCGCGAAGATCACCGCCGAGGGCGTCTTCCTCGAGCAGCTCGAGACCGACCCGGCGCGCTTCCTGCCGGACACGACGGAGGAGCAGCTGGCCGACGAGGACGGCGACGTCGTACGCATCGACCTCAACCGGCCGATGGACGAGATGCTGGCCGAGCTGTCCAAGTACCCGGTGAAGACCCGCCTTTCGCTGACCGGCCCGCTGGTCGTGGCGCGTGACATCGCGCACGCCAAGATCAAGGAGCGGCTGGACGCGGGCGAGGAGATGCCGCAGTACCTGAAGGATCACCCCGTCTACTACGCGGGCCCGGCCAAGACGCCGGAGGGCTTTGCGTCCGGCTCCTTCGGCCCGACGACGGCCGGCCGGATGGACTCCTACGTCGAGCAGTTCCAGGCGGCCGGCGGCTCCAAGGTCATGCTGGCGAAGGGCAACCGCTCGAAGCAGGTGACCGACGCGTGCGGCACGCACGGCGGCTTCTACCTCGGCTCGATCGGCGGCCCGGCGGCCCGCCTCGCGCAGGACTGCATCAAGAAGGTCGAGGTCGTCGAGTACGAGGAGCTCGGCATGGAGGCGGTCTGGAAGATCGAGGTCGAGGACTTCCCGGCGTTCATCGTGGTCGACGACAAGGGCAACGACTTCTTCCAGGACCCGTCCCCGGCGCCGACGTTCACGTCGATCCCGGTGCGTTCGTAGGAGGCCGGCGCACGCCCTGTGCCTGACGGACGGCTCTGCCCTCTCCCGCAGCTGTGGGAGAGGACGCAGCCGTTGAGTCAATAGCAAGGCGCCATGGTGTACGCCGGCACCGGTCGACGCCAGATTGATCAGACCCTCATGGGGTTCTCGCCGAGGACTAGCAGACATGCAGTCCGCCGAAACAGCCGCGGCCGATGTGTGGCTGACCCTGGCGTCCGCGGAAGAAGTGGCTGGTCTCCGCGGCAAGTTCGGCCTGGCTCCGGGCTCGGTGCTGCTCGGGCATGCCTTGTCCGAGGTCGGCTTTGACCAGCTCGTCGGGGTTGAGCCCGGCGGCTCCTTCATGTGCCGCACGGCGGCCGAATGCCGGAGCCGGCGCCAGGGCCGGCCGCGAGGCTCACCCGCTGACGGCTACAGCATCGAGTCTGCTGCCGCGGTCAGCCGCTGCCACGTCGCGGCCGCCTCGGCGACCGGCCCGTCCCCGCCGAGAGCGACGAGCGTCATCCGCCCGGGATCGAACATCTCGGTGGCCGCGGCGGTCACCTCCTCGGGCCGCGTGCGCCGGACACGATCGGGCAGGTCCTCCAGCCACGAGGGGCTGCGCCCCGCAGACAGCGTTTCCCGGATCATGTCCGCCTTCACCGCGGGCGAGTCGAAGACACCGAGCAGTTGCGCTGCGCGGAACTCCGCCACCGGTGCGAGTTCCGCCCCGGTGACGGGCCGTTGGATCAGCATGTCCAACTCCCGGTGGATCCCCGCCACCGCGGGCTCCGCCTCGTGTTCCGGGACCGTGGCCCTGACGTACGCACGGGGCAGGTCACGGCAGATGTCCCGGCCGGCGTGGATCTCCCGGGCGGGCCCCGGCACGGACAAGCCGTGCACGGTCAGCCGCGAGGCATGGTGCGCTCCCACCACGGCGGTGGCGAGGTACCTCGCCGCCGTGCCCGTGTCACCGTGCGGTTCCGGCGCGGCCAGCAAGAGGTGGAGCAGGCCCCCTCCCCGCTGCCCCAGGGTCACGAGCCCCGGACCCGGCCGGGGCACCGCCGGGGGCACGGCACCCGGCACGGGGGGGTGCGGTACCGCCGGGGGGGGACGCACGCCATGCGGACAGGGCGGCGTCGGCTGCCGAGGTGAACGCCTGCGGGTCCATGTCGCCGACGGCGACGAGCCATCCGCCGGGCGCGATGACGCGCCGGTGGAGTGCGGCCGGGACGGGCGGCTCAGGGGCGGCGACCGGGGTGGTGGCGCCCCAGGCCCGGCGCAGCGCGGCATCCATGACGGGCCGGGGATCGCGATAACGGACGGGGACAGGCAGCCCGACCTCCTCCATGGGCGCGGCGAGCCCCGCCAGCAACTCCAGCCAGGATCCGAGCCGTTCGGGGCGGGAGTATCCGGTGACGTCTAGCCACTGCCCGTCGGCGGCGAGGTGAAAGGCTCCGCCGTCCCGTTCCGCCCGGTCAGCGGCGCCTGAGCGTGCGGCCAGGAGGCGACTGAGCGTCTCCGCACGATCCGGCCACCACCAGCCCGAGTCACCCAGCGGGAGCCTCATTCGCAGTTCGACCAGCGGCACGCGGCGGTCGGCCACCGCGAGGACCCTGGTGCCGCACCCGAGGGACGTCTCCGCACGCGGTCCGTGGCGGGGTGCGGACCCCGGGCCGAACGGGGGGACCGGGCGGATCGCCGGTGCGCCCCCGACGCCTCGCACTGCGGGCCCGGCGTCCTCGTCCGGCCCGCGGTGCGGGCAGTCGGTGCCTTCGAGGTGCCGCTCAGAGGCAGCGGCGACCGCGGAGGGGCCGGTCTCCGGGGAGGGGCCGCCGGCACCGGCGGGGGCCTCGGCGGAGCCGGCAGAGGCGGCGGCCCCATGCGCGGCGGGCGGCCGGCTGCGCCGGGGCCCGGGACTGAGCACCAATACGCCCTTGGGGCCGGAGCTCAGCCGTCCGGCGGCGGCGGCGACCGTGGCGGCGGGGATCGCGGCGAGCGCGCCGGGTAGTTCGTCGAGCAGTTCCGCCCTCCCGAAGAGGAGTTCCAGCCTGCCCCGGGCCCGAGCCCGGGTGTAGGGATCCGCGTGCTCCCGCCAGTGCCTGGTGATCATGCGTCGGACCGCGGATTCCTGTGCGCTGGCGAGCGAGGTGCTGTCGGCGAGTGCGCCGATTTCTTCCGCGCGCACTACGCGCCGGGCAACGCCGTACTCAGCGTCGTCGGCGACCACGAGCCCGGGGAACTGCTCGCCCTGATCGACCGGCACGTCGGGGACATCCCGGCCAGCACCACGTCCGGGCGACAGCGCCGCGCCTCCGTCAGCGCATCCCCGCCCCCCGCCTGACGGGCCGTGAGGCCCTCCGCCGCCTCGACGATCAGGCGCAGGCCTGTGCGCAGCAGCGGTTCGTCATGGACGATCAGCGTCGTGATCACCTCATCACCCCCGCGCCGCACGGCGGTTCTGCACCGCACGGAGCAGGAACATCCCGGCGATGACGGCGAGGGAGATCCAGACCGCGTGGTCGGTGATGGTCTCCGCCAGATGGACCGCGGGCTGTCCGATGGCGTAGCCGAGCAAGGTGAACACGCCCGTCCACACTGCGGCGCCGACGGCGTTGAGGCCGAGGAACGCCCACAGCCCCATGCCCGCCCAGCCCGCCGACGCGAAGGCCAGCGGTCCGGGGATGAGCGGCAGCGGTGCAAGGACGACGGCGGCGGCGATGACCCTCCGGCTCGCGGCCTTGCCGCTGATCAGCGGGCCGCGCCCGGCCGACTCGCCATCCGGCTCCTGCACCCGGGCTGGTGCGCCGGAAGCCGGTCCGGTCGGTGTTCCGGCGGAGGAGCCTGCGTCCTCCTCAGCGGAGGCCGCAGGCCCGGGCGGGCCGGTGAGCAGTCCCACGATGGTGCCGCCCCAGAGACGGCCCGCCCACCAGAACACCCACGCGAACTTGATCATCCCGAAGAGGCCCGCCGCGAAGGCGAGCAGCAGCGGGGCGTCCCCGACCCGCGCGGCGGCGCCTGCAACGGTCAGGGCCGTCTGGGTGCCCGTCAGCATCTCCAGCAGCACTGGGCGGGAACCGATGAGCCAGGGCCGCAAGGGCCACATGGCGAGAATAGGCGAACACCAGCCACATCCCGTACCAGCAGACGAGGTCTCTGGTCGACGGCGCTCCTCCCCATGGCAGCCATGGTTTGTCGAGCGCGCGTGGGGCATGCCGAGTTTCGGTGGTCAAGCGAAACCTCGCAGAATGACACGGACAGGACAGGATCAGGACAGGCGCGGGCGCACGGCAGCGCCCGCGGTCGGAATCGTCAGTCGAGTGGCGGGGTCTTCCCGTCGCCGGACAGGGCCCGGGAGCCCGCGAGGCCGACAATGCGGCGGAGCTCCGCGACATGCCCGGCCAGGGCACGCCGACCGTCGCGGGTGAGCGCGACCCAGGTGCGGGGGTACGACGCGCCCCGCGCCTTGGCGACTTCCACGTACCCGGCCCCTTCGAGCACCTTGAGGTGCTTGCTGAGGACGGAATCGCTCACCCCGAGGCTCTTGCGCAGCCGGGAGAATTCCATGGTGTCGACGGCTGCCAGCATGGAGCAGATCTGGAGCCGGTTCGGCGCATGGATCACGGCGTCGAAGCAAGGTTCACTCACTGGCCCGCCCGCAGTTCGCGGCGCACGGTCGCGTCGACGCGGTACCCCATCACCACGGTGAGCACACCTATGACGAGGCCCGCGCCTGCGACAGCCCAGCGGACGTCGAAGCCCCACTCCAGCGTCATCCCGGACACAGCGAGCACGAGGCAGGCCAGTAGGTACGCCCCGAAGATCCTGGCCGCGCCGGGAGTACTCGTGTAGCGGTCGAACGAGACGCCGCTGCTCCGCCTGAGCGCCCAGCCGAGCCCCAGCACCACGAGGACGAACGGGCCCATGGTCCAGTTGGCCCACCGCAGGCTGATGGACGCGAGGACGAGCGCGAAGGCGAGCCCGAGGCCGCCGTGGAACCACCAGGGGCTTGACACGCTGTCGGCGACGCGCGCCCTGGAGGCGGCCACTTCGCCCAGCGCACGACGAGCCGACTCGGCGTCGGGCAGCTCGGAAGGAGACGATGAGGGCGAATTGCTTTCCATGTTGGAAAGCATAGAGAACTACTGTCCAATGCGGCAAGTGGTTTCCGTCCCGCTCCGGCGACGGGCCCCAGGGCCGCCCAGCCTCAGCCGGCGACACCCCGGACCTGGGCCGCCTCGCCGGCCCCGGCCCGCGCCCGAGGCGTAGCCCCGCGCGCGGTGCGCGGTGCGTGCGGTCCGGTCAGGCGAAGCGCTGCTTCGCCGAGCCGTCGCAGGTCCGCAGCCGGACCGGCTGGTTCGCCGCGTCCTGCGTCATGCAGAGCCCGGTCGCGGACTTCGGCCGGATCGTGGCTCCGTCGCGGACGAACTGCTGGTTCGCCCCGCCGTGGCAGTCCCAGACGGTCAGGGCCGTGCCCGCCCGGTAGTCGCCGGCGGGCACGTCCAGGCAGCGGTCCTGGGACAGTTCCGTGTGGAGGGTCCCCCGCGCGGAGTCGTGCCACCAGTTCTGGTTGCGGCCGCCGTGGCAGTCCCAGCCGACCACGCCGGTGCCGTTCGCGGTCGCGGCGCCATGGACGTCCAGGCAGTTGCCGGTCGCCTCGTTCCGCAGCGCCTTGTACACGTCGTCCCAGGCGTGCGGGAAGAGCGCCGGCTTACCCGTTGAGTTGACGTCCGCGCAGCTCGCCTCGCGCAGCGAGGAGTTGTACATCTGGGTCAGGCATGAGGCGAAGGCCGCGTGGCCGCGGATGTTGGGGTGGAAGGACTGGCGCACCGAGTTGGAGTCCGGCGGGAAGGGATTGCCGAGGTCGATGTACAGTCCGCGGGCCCAGGTGTCCTGGTAGCAGACCTCATGACCGTGGAAGAGGCGGGAGTTGTCCAGGTACACGGCCCCTGTCTCGCGTGCGGCCCTGCGCATTCCGCGTTCGAAGGAAGGGACGGCGGTGTTGCGGCCCCAGACGGTGTCGGAGTCGTAGCCCATCCCGCCACAGAACAGCTTGCCGGGGAAGTGCGGGTTGTCGCGGAAGTCGGGGCCGATCGGGCTCGGGTAGCCCATCACGACCAGCTTGTAGTCGCTGTCCTGGTATCCGGCGTCGCGCATCACGGTGCGCAGGTCGCGCACGGTCTGCTCGACCTTGGGGACGAGGCCGTCGACGCGGGCCTGCCAGCCGGGGGCGTACTTGGGGGCGCAGGGGCCCTGGAACAGGATGTAGCGGGTGACGCAGTCGGTCATGACGGGACCGAACCGGAGGTCGTCGTTGGCGCCGGCGACGAGCAGCACCATCTTGATACGGGTGTTGCGTGCCTTGATGGCGAGGTTGTCGCTCTGGACCAGTTCGTCGGCGTGCTGCTTGCTGCCGCCGATGCGGATGTTGGGTGTGGAGGCGCCGGAACAGGAGACGTTGTAGGTGATGTCCGCCGCGATGCCGGTGCGGTGGATGGCGGCGTCGGGCGAACGGTGACACCAGTTGTCGGGCCCGTTGGTGCCGGGCTCGTACGTGCCGACGCCCTCACCGGAGATCTCGCTGTCACCGAGCGAGATCAGGCCGGTCTTGCGGTCGTCGAGCGGGCGCCGGGCGGGGTCGCCGTAGAGCGCGGTGGCCTCGGCCGCCCGGATCGCCTCGAGTTCGGGCGGCAGGGGTACGGCGGCCCCGGGCGCGGCGGCCTTGGGTGCGGCGGCCTTGGGTGCGGCGGCCTTGGGTGCGGCGGCCTTGGGTGCGGCCGCGGAGCCGGCGGGCTCCGCGGCGGCGGGAGTGGCGACGGCGAGCCCGCCGAGGGCGGTGGCCAACGCGGCTGCGGCCGCGAAGGTGCGGCGGAGTCGAAGTCTGGGTCCGGTGCCTTTCATTGTGCCTCCCCGAGTTGTGGTTACTCGGGGTATTTACTGGCGGGTAGTGCAGTTGGGAATAGACAGAACAAGACACGTGCTCAACTTTTTCAGGAGGTACGACAGATGAGCGATGCGAGCGAGTACCGGACCGAGCGCGATTCCATGGGAGAGATGCTGGTTCCCGCCCATGCGAAGTGGCGGGCGCAGACCCAGCGGGCGGTGGAGAACTTCCCCGTGTCGGGTTGGCGTCTGGAGCGCTCGCACATCGAGGCCCTCGCCCGTATCAAGGCGGCGGCGGCGCAGGTCAACGCCCAACTGGGCGTCCTCGACGCGGACATCGCGCGGGCGATCACGGACGCGGCCGCGGAGGTGGCGGAGGGCCGCTGGGACGAGCACTTCCCCGTGGACGTCTTCCAGACAGGCTCCGGCACCTCGTCCAACATGAACGCCAACGAGGTCCTGGCCACGCTCGCGACCGAACGGCTCGGCCGCGACGTCCACCCCAACGACCATGTGAACGCGTCCCAGTCGTCCAACGACGTGTTCCCCTCGTCCATCCACATCGCGGCGACCGCTGCCGTCCTCCACGACCTGATCCCGGCACTGGATCACCTGGCCTCCTCGCTGGAACGCAAGGCGACCGAGTTCGCCGCTGTCGTCAAGTCCGGTCGTACGCATCTGATGGACGCCACGCCCGTCACCCTCGGCCAGGAGTTCGGTGGCTACGCGGCGCAGGTGCGTCACGGGATCGAGCGGCTCAAGGCCTCGCTGCCGCGCCTCGCCGAACTGCCCTTGGGCGGCACGGCCGTGGGAACCGGCATCAACACCCCGCCCGGCTTCTCCGCCGCCGTCATCGCCGAGGTGGCGCGTGCGACGGGCCTGCCGCTGACCGAGGCCCGCGACCACTTCGAGGCGCAGGGCGCGCGCGACGGCCTGGTGGAGACCTCGGGCCAGCTCCGCACGATCGGCGTCTCGCTCACCAAGATCTGCAACGACCTGCGCTGGATGGCGTCGGGGCCGCGCACCGGGCTCGCCGAGATCGCCCTCCCGGACCTCCAGCCCGGCTCCTCCATCATGCCGGGCAAGGTGAACCCGGTGATCCCCGAGGCGGTTCTGATGGTGGCCGCACAGGTGACCGGCAACGACGCCACCGTCGCGGCGGCCGGCGCCGCCGGGAACTTCGAGCTGAACGTCATGCTGCCGGTGATGGCGAAGAACCTGCTGGAATCGGTCAGGCTGCTGGCCAATGCCTCGCGCCTGCTGGCGGACCGCACCGTCGACGGCATCACCGCCGATGTCGAACGAGCCCGCGAGTACGCCGAGTCGTCCCCGTCGGTCGTCACCCCGCTCAACAAGTACATCGGATACGAGGAGTCGGCCAAGGTCGCCAAGAAGTCACTCGCCGAACGGAAGACGATCCGCGAGGTGGTGCTCGAGTCGGGGTATGTGGAGCGGGGCGAGTTGACGCTGGAGCAGCTGGACGAGGGCCTGGACGTGCTGCGTATGACCCACCCGTAGCCGGCGCGCGGCGTGCGCAGTCGGACGTGAGCTGCGCCGCAGCCGGGGTCGGGGCACGCGCTTAGGATCTCCGCATGACAGGATCGACGGGTTTTCGGCGCTGGGCGCCGGGGGATCACATCCTCTGGCGCTATCGCGGCCATGCCGCGGCTCCGGACGGCGGCGCCTTCCACATCTGCCGGCCGGTGACCGTCGTGCAGGACACCGACGAACTGCTCGCCGTGTGGATGGCGCCCGGCACCGAGTGCGTGAAGCCGTTGCTCGCCGACGGCACGCCGCTGCACGAGGAGCCGCTGGCCACCCGCTACACCGCGCCGCGCACCACCGCCCGTACCCGCTGGAGCGGCAACGGCGTGCTCAAGCTGGCGCAGCCGGGCGTGCCATGGTCGGTCTGGCTCTTCTGGGAGCCCGCCTGGCAGTTCCGCAGCTGGTACGTCAACCTCGAGGAACCGCTCACCCGCTGGGCCGGCGGTGTCGACTCGGAGGATCACTATCTCGACATCTCCGTCTACCCGGACCGCAGTTGGCTGTGGCGGGACGAGGACGAGTTCGACCAGGCGCAGCGCGTCGGCCTGATGGACGCGGAAACGGCCCGGAGAGTGCGGGAGGCGGGGCGGGCCGCGGTCGAGACGATCCGCTCCTGGGGTGCGCCGTTCTGTGACCGCTGGGAGCTCTGGCGCCCCGACCCGACGTGGCAGGTGCCTGCCCTTCCGGCCGACTGGGACCGGTTTCCGGCGCGGCGTGCGGCCTGATCCGGACGGTCTGGCCGAATCCCGCCGGGAACACGCTCCGGCGTATACGACCTCGTGAGACTCTTGATGCGCCCCCTGGGGTGAAACGTAGGATCGTCGTCCGCAAGGCTGCGCCGCACGAGGGAGCAGGAGCGCAGGGCACGACAGCGAGTCGTCCGTCAGTCACAGTGTCCAGTCGTCGAGCGTCTCGCGAGAGACATCACGAGTCAGTCACAACAGGGGGTTGAGCTGTGCCGGAAGCCCGCCACCCTGTCGACGTCACCCCCAGAGCGGGTATACCGCCCCACGAGGCGATTGCATCGCACCACCGGCCCGGATGGACGGAATCCCACGCGTGACGGAGCATCCCACCTCCCACGAAGGCCGGCAGCCCCTGGCTGCCCGGTCGCACGAACGCACCCGGCCGCGGGCGCAGGCGGCCGGGGCCTCGCCCGCGCCCGCCGGGCCGCCGCCGAAGCCGCAGCCCCAGACGCAGCCACAGGTCCACGCCGCGCAGCTGCAGACCCAGGACATCGCGGGGACCGCGAGACGCGAGGGCGATCGGCTGCGCTTCGTGGGGGCCGCCACGCGCCGTATCGCACGCGGCATCGACCTGGACGAGATCGTTCTCGGGCTGTGCCGGGCCACCGTCCCCACCTTCTCCGACGCGATTCTGGTCTATCTGCGCGACCCGCTGCCGGTGGGCGACGAGCGGCCCGTCTCGCCGTTCGTGCTGCGGCTGCGCCGGACCGACAGGCTGCGTTTAAGCGCAGACGACGCGGACCAGGGGCTGGTCAACGCCATGCCCCTGCTGGACGCGGGAAGCGAGCCCACCCCGGCCGCCGAGCTGTGCGAGGTCCGCTCCGGAGGTGCGCTGTCCGAGGTGCTGCGCGGGGTCCGGCCGGTCTTCGGCGACTCCGCCGCGGCCCGCGCCGCACTGCCCGAACTGCTCGGCGACGGACGTTCCGTGCCGAGCGGCCATCGCGCGATACTCGCCCCGCTGCGCGGTCGCCGCCGGGTGATCGGTGCCGCCGTCTTCCTGCGCCGCCCCGACCGGCCCGCCTTCGAGCCGAACGACCTGCTGGTCGCGGCCCAGCTGGCGACCCACACGGCCCTCGGCATCGACAAGGCCGTGCTCTACGGCCGCGAGGCGTACATCGCCGACGAGCTGCAGCGCACGATGCTGCCCGACTCCCTGCCCCAGCCGACCGGTGTCCGGCTCGCCTCCCGCTACCTGCCGGCGGCGGAGACGGCCCGCGTCGGCGGCGACTGGTACGACGCGATCCCGCTGCCCGGCAGCCGGGTGGCGCTGGTCGTGGGCGACGTCATGGGCCACTCGATGACGTCCGCCGCGATCATGGGCCAGCTGCGCACCACCGCGCAGACCCTGGCCGGCCTCGACCTGCCGCCCCAGGAGGTCCTGCACCATCTGGACGAGCAGGCCCAGCGCCTCGGCACCGACCGCATGGCGACCTGCCTGTACGCGGTGTACGACCCGGTCTCGCACCGCATCACCATCGCCAATGCGGGACATCCGCCGCCCATCCTGCTGCACCTGGGCGGGCGGGCCGAGGTGCTGCGCGTGCCGCCCGGCGCGCCCATCGGCGTCGGCGGCGTCGACTTCGAGGCCGTGGAGCTCGACGCCCCGGCCGGCGCGACCCTGCTGCTCTACACCGACGGGCTGGTCGAGTCGCGCCTGCGCGACGTGTGGACGGGCATCGAGCAGCTGCGGGAGCGCCTCGCCGCGACCGCCCAGCTGACCGGCCCCGACCACTCGCCGCCGCTGGAGGCGCTCTGCGACGACGTGCTGGACATGCTGGGCCCCGGCGACCGCGACGACGACATCGCGCTCCTCGCGGCCCGCTTCGACGGCATCGCCCCGAGCGACGTCGCCTACTGGTTCCTGGAGCCGGAGGACGCCGCCCCCGGCCGCGCCCGGCGCCTCGCGCGGCGCGCGCTGGCCCGCTGGGGCCTGGAGGACCTCTCCGACTCGGTGGAGCTGCTGGTCAGCGAGGTGGTCACCAACGCCGTGCGGTACGCGGAGCGGCCGGTGACGCTGCGCCTGCTCCGCACCGACGTGCTGCGCTGCGAGGTCGGCGACGACTCCCCGCAGCTGCCCAGGCAGCGGCGGGCCCGGGACACCGACGAGGGTGGCCGGGGGCTGTTCCTGGTGAACCGGCTGGCCCGACGCTGGGGCGCGACGCGGCTGTCGACGGGCAAGGTGGTCTGGTTCGAGCTGCCCACGCCCTGGGGGGGGGGGGGGGGGAGGGGGGGGGGGGGGGGGGGGAGGGGGGGGGGGGGGGGGGGGGGGGGGTGAGGGCGG
>NZ_JBVHTA010000001.1:0-25759 GCF_055566095.1 Streptomyces sp. NPDC027962 | reverse complement strand
GTTGGGGGGCGATGGGGTTGTAAAGGGGAAGGGTGGTCGGGTGAAACCCCCCAACACCCGAAAAAACCACAAAAAAACCGCCCCCACCCCCTGGTCCTCGGGTGCGGGCGCCGTCGTCTGCGCGTTCGCTCAGGGTTGCAGGGGGGGCCGGTCCTCGCCCCGGTCCGCCTCGTCGTCGCCCGGTTCGACCGGCGGCGTGAACGTACCCGTGGGCGGGGTGATGGTCCTCGTCGGCGACGGGGTGTCCGTCGGCGACGGATCCACCGTCTCGGTGTCCGTGGGCGTCGGGGTCGGGTCGGCCGACTCCGTCTCGGTCTCGGTGGGCGTCGGGCTCGGGTCCTCGGACTCCGTCTCCGTGGGCGTGGGCGTCGGGTCGGGGGCGGCGATCTCAGCGACGTCCAGGTCGAACTCGGCGTCCGAGCCGCCGTTCAGCGCGCCCAGCGTGTAGTCGGCCCAGATCCTGGCGGGGAAGCCGCCGCCGTTGGCACGGCCGGCCTCGGCGGTGCCGGTGAGGGAGACCTGCCCGCCGCCGTCCTTGGGGGACTCTCCGAACAGGGCCACCACCGTGGCGAGTTCGGGTGTGTAGCCCGCGAACCAGGCGGACTTGTTGTCCTCCGAGGTGCCGGTCTTGCCGGCCGCCTCGTATGCACTCGACTTCGCGGCGATGCCGGAGCCGTTCTTCACCACGCCCGTCAGCCCCGCGGTCACCGTGTCGGCCGTCTCGCGGCTGATCACCTGGCTGCCGATGGGGTCCTCGATCTCGACCTTTCGGTCCTTGTGCTCGGCCTCGGCGACGATCGTGGGCGTGACCTTCTTGCCGTGGTTGTCGAGCGTGGCGTAGACGCCCGCCATGTCCCACGTCGAAGCACCCATGGTGCCCAGCGCGATCGACGGCCGCACCGGGAAGTTCTTGTCCGGGACACCCAGGTCGAGCGCCGTCTCCTTCACGTTGTCCAGACCGACGTCCACGGCCATCTGCGCGAAGGCGGAGTTGATCGACCGGTTCAGCGACGTCTGGACGCTCACCGGGCCGTAGCTCTTGCCGAGGTCGTTCTGCGGGGCGTAACGGCCCTCGATGCCCTCGACCGGGCGCTTGCTGGTGCCGTCGTAGACCGTGTTGAGGCCGATCGGGTCGCCGTCCTGGGTCTCGGACCCGTTCTCCAGGGCAGAGGCGAACACGACGGGCTTGAAGGTGGAGGCGGGCTGGTAGTCGCGGCGGGTGGCGTTCGAGAACCAGTGCTCGGTGGCGCTCACACCGCCGTACAGGGCGACGACCTTGCCCGTCTTCGGGTCGACGGAGGTCGCGCCGGCCTGCACGGTGGCGTCCACCTTGTTGCCCTTGCGGTCCAGGTCGTCCTCGAGCTGCTTCTGTACCGACTTCTCCAGCGCCTTCTGGCGCTTGGAGTCGATGTTCAGGGTGATCGTCCAGCCACCGGCGTCGAGGTCGGCCTTGTCGAGCCCCTGCTCGGCCAGCTCCTCCTTGGCCGCCTCGACGATGTAGCCGGCCTGGCCGCTCAGTCCGGGCGCGGCCTTCGGCTCCTTGGGGACGGGGAACTTCAGGCCGTCACGCGTGCTCTTGTCGAGCCAGCTCTCCTCGACCATGTTGTTCAGCACGTAGTTCCAGCGGTTGGTCACCGCCTCCCTGGTCTCGTCGGAGGCCACGGCCCAGTCGAAGCGGCTGGGGGCCTGGACGAGCGAGGCCAGGTAGGCACCCTGGGCGACGTTCAGCTTCTCGGCGTCGATGCCGTAGTACGCCTGGGCGGCGGCCTGGATGCCGTACGCGCCGCGGCCGAAGTAGCTGGTGTTGAGGTAACCGGCGAGGATCTCGCTCTTGTCCTTGTTCCGGTCGACCTTCAGCGAGATCACCAGCTCCTTGAGCTTGCGGGTGACCGTCCGGTCCTGGGTCAGGTAGTAGTTCTTGACGTACTGCTGGGTGATGGTCGAGCCACCCTGCTTCCCCTGGCCGGTGACGGTGTTCTTCAGACCGCGCAGCGTGCCCTTGACGTCGACGCCGGAGTCCTCGAAGAAGGTCTTGTTCTCGGCCGCGACGAAGGCGTACTGGACGTCCGCCGGGATCTTCTCCAGGTCGACGATCTCGCGGTTGAGCTTGCCCTCACGGGCGAGGACCTTGCCGTCGCTGTACTTGTAGACGTTGCTCTGCAGCTTGGCTTCGGCGTTGGCCTCGGGGACGGGGACGAGCATGTAGGCGACGAAGAACGCGCCCATCGCCAGCAGGCACAGGCCGAAGAACGTGCCGAGGATCTTCTTGAACGTGAAGAAGCGGCGTATGCCCGAGGGCCCTGCCTTTTTCGCCCGGCGCGCACCGCGCTGCCGGGCCTGTCGCGCTTCCGCTCGGCCCATCGCTTCGTTGCTCCGCTCTGTCGCCCACTGGGTATCTGTCCGGTTCTGTCCGGTGACCAGCCCGAACCAGCTCAGAAAGCTAACACCGGCCGTAGAGACAAAGAGGCATCGATCCGCTCTTTTCCGGACGTGACAATCAGCACCTTGTCTCATGGGAACCGACTCACGAACGGGTCAGAGGGTTGCGACGCCAAAAAAAGTGATATCAATATGCTAGACAGCGTCAGAGAGCGCACCGCTCGGCGAAGCACCGCAGAAACGGGGACGACATGCCTGCCACCAGCACCATCGACCGCGACAACACGCTCGACGTGCCACGCATACCGGCGCCGCGCGTACGGGAATTCGCCGCGCACAGCATCGGCGGCGGGCTCGCCCTGCTGCTGGGCCTGCTCGGCCTGGCGGCCGGGGTGGGCCTCGTCGTCAGCGCCAATGCCCTCGACTCAGGCGGCCTCAAGGCCCTACTGATCACCGGCGGCATCGTGATCGGTATCGCCGCCTTCCTGGCCATGTGCGGGCTGAACATGGTCGCGCCCGGCGAGGCACGCGTGGTCCAGCTCTTCGGCCGCTACCGGGGCACGATCCGCACGGACGGCCTGCGCTGGGTCAACCCGCTCACCTCACGGGCCAAGATCTCGACCCGTGTGCGCAACCACGAGACGGCCGTACTGAAGGTCAACGACGCCTACGGCAACCCCATCGAACTGGCCGCGGTGGTGGTGTGGAAGGTCGAGGACACCGCCCAGGCGATGTTCGAGGTGGACGACTTCCTCGAGTTCGTCTCCACGCAGACCGAGGCGGCGGTCCGCCACATCGCCATCGAGTACCCGTACGACGCCCACGACGAGGAAAGCCTGTCGCTGCGCGGCAACGCCGAGGAGATCACCGAGAAGCTCGCCGTCGAACTGCGCGCACGCGTCGAGGCGGCGGGCGTCCACATCATCGAGTCCCGCTTCACGCACCTCGCGTACGCACCGGAGATCGCCTCCGCGATGCTGCAGCGCCAGCAGGCGGGCGCGGTCGTGGCGGCACGCCGCCAGATCGTGGACGGCGCGGTGGGCATGGTCGAGGCGGCCCTGGCCAGGATCGCCGAGCAGGACATCGTCGAGCTCGACTCGGAGCGCAAGGCGGCGATGGTGTCCAACCTGATGGTGGTGCTGTGCGGCGACCGCGCGGCCCAGCCGGTCCTCAACACGGGCACGCTCTACCAGTGACCCCGCCCTCCGAACGCAAGCAGGTGCTGCTGCGGCTGGACCCGGCGGTGTACGAGGCGCTGGCCCGGTGGGCGGGGGACGAGCTGCGCAGCACGAACGCGCAGATCGAGTTCATCCTGCGGCGCGCGCTGTCGGAAGCGGGCCGGCTCCCGTCCGGCACCCGCCCGATCCCCCGCCGCGGCCGGCCCCCGAAGGCGCCACCGTCGTAGTGGGAGGGGGGCGCTGCCGCTGAGGCGGTGGCTCCCCCGGCCCCGCGGCCCGTATAAACCTCGTGTATACACGCCGAGTACAGTGGCGTCCATGTCCATCGGTCACACCCTCCTCGGTCTGCTGGAAGCCGGCCCCAGCCACGGCTACGACCTCAAGCGCGCCTTCGACGAGAGATTCGGGCAGGACCGTCCGCTCCACTACGGGCAGGTCTATTCGACGATGTCCCGCCTCCTCAAGAACGGACTCGTCGAGGTCGACAGCGTCGAAGCGGGCGGCGGGCCGGAGCGGAAGAGGTACGCCGTCACCGAGGCCGGTATCACCGACGTCTCGCGGTGGCTCGCGGAGCCCGAGAAGCCGGAGCCGTACCTTCAGTCGACGCTCTACACCAAGGTCGTCCTCGCCCTGCTCACCGGCCGCAGCGCCGCCGGCCTGCTCGACTCCCAGCGCGCCGAGCATCTGCGGCTGATGCGGGCCCTCACCGAACGCAAGCGCCGCGGCGACCTCGCCGACCAGCTCATCTGCGACCACGCCCTGTTCCATCTCGAAGCGGATCTGCGCTGGCTGGAACTGACCGCCGCACGGCTCGACCGGCTCTCCGCGGAGGTCCGTGCGTGATTCCCGCCGGCTCCCTGCTCGTCGTCGACGACCTGCACAAGGCGTTCGGTCCGACCTCGCCCTCGACGGCGCATCGTTCTCCATCCACCCGGGTGAGGTCGTCGCCGCCATGGGGCCCTCCGGCTCGGGCAAATCGACGCTGCTGCACTGCCCCGCCGGGCGGTCCGAGCCGACCGGCCCTTGACTGCCGCATGATCAGACCACGGAATTGACGGTACGCCGGGAACGTATGCGCGCTTCGGGGGTGCCGGCTTCAACCGCCGACCACTGCTGGTTGCGGACGAGGTCCTGGTACTGCGGGCAGCGCGACAGCAGTTCTTGGTGCGTTCCGGCGTCCAGGGCATGACCGGACTCCATGATCAGCACGTGATCGGCATGCTGCACGGTGGACAGGCGGTGGGCCACGACGACCACGGAACGGTCCTGCGCAAGCCGCGTGACGAGGTCGCGCAGACGCTGTTCGTTGATGCTGTCCAGTTGCGACGTGGACAGAGCCGCGAATCCCAGCTGCAGGCGGTCTCCACGGGCGAGATGGGCGCCCAACCGGAGCCCCGGGGCAGGTTTGTTGCGGGCGACTGGCATTCGCTTGTTCCACCTCTTGTGAGAATTTCCGGGATTCACGAGTTCATCCGCACCGCGACGGCGGCGGCATTGGTGATGGTGGCGGCCCCTGTCAGGCTTCCGACGCCTGGGTACGAGCCAGTCCACCACAAGCGCGCGGGACAAAGTAACGACAATTCTTGGCGCCTCGGTGGGACCCCGGAGCCGGGTGATCAGGTCCTGCGCATTGGCGCACTTTCCGGCGTCTCAAAGCTGACGTCCGCACGGGCTCTTCCGGGTGGTGGAAACGGGTGCCCGTGGCTCCCTGTAGCGTGACGGGACGTCAACCAGCCGGATATCCCGGGCGGTTGGGTTCAACGGTCGGTTCAGAACGTCGGCGAGAAAGAAGGCACGGGCATGTTCGGCAAGAAGGAAGTCCATCTGGTTGCGCTCAGCGACATCGGCGACGCTCGTGACGCCGTGCACCAGGCTCTGTCGGATGCCCCCGGTGACGAGCAGCCCGGACTGCGGCGCGCTGCGCGGATCCTGGACGAGCTGGCGGAGCGGGCCGGCGAGCCGCGGCTGCGCTGGGCCCGGCGCGTCCTCGACCGGGAGGGCATCGACCCCGTGAGCCACGAGGTGGCGGCCATACGGGCCCTGCGGCAGGAGCTCCCGGGTCTGAGCCTGGTAGCCGCCACCGAGCTGGCGCGGGAGGTGAAGTCGGCTCAGGAGAAGTGAGTTGCCGCCCCTGGGCGCGTGAGAGCCCCTCCGGGACCCGCCCCGGAGGGGCTCTCGCACGCTCGGACCTCTACTGAAGGAAAGTACTTGCAAGCATGGAAAGTAGATGCCATGCTGGCATACGTAAGCGTCTCCCGCCGACACCAGAACCCGGAGAACCGATGAACACCTCAGGAGCGATGCAGCCGAGCGCAGAGCCCGCCGCGGCGGTGCTGCGCGACGCACGTGCCGCGCAGGCCGCGGCCCGGCGCCCCCAAGCGGCGCCCGCCTGGTATCCCGCCACGCACGGACTGCTGCTCGCCACGGGATTCACCGGCTTCTGCGCGGCAAGCCTGTGGCCCCAGTGGCAGGGAGCCTTCCTCGCGGCGGCCACGCTCTGCGCTGCGGCCTTCCTCGCGGTGACCTGGACCACGATGCGCAGTTCCGGGATCGCCCCCTGGTTCGACCGGCGGGATCAGGGGGCGTCGTGGCGCTCCTGGGGTGCGCCACTCGCGCCGTTCGCCGCGGGCCTCCTGGTTGCGATCCCCTACGGAGCGGCCGGCTGGTTCATCGGGTTCGGCGTGGTCGCCGGGGTTGCGTCCTGGGTGCAGGCCGCCCGCCGGCGCGCCCGTGCGCTGGAGTCGTCGTGAACCGTGCGGACGTTCCCGGCCTGGACAAGGAGATCCACCACCCGACCCGGCTCACCGTGGCGGCGTTCCTCTCCGGCTGCGCGGAGGCCGAGTTCGGCGCGGTTCGGGACTACTGCGGGGTCACGGACTCCGTGATGAGCAAGACGGTCGCGGCGCTGGAGAAGATCGGCTATGTGAGCGTGCGGAAGGGGTACCTCGGCAAGCGCCCCCGGACGTGGGTGGCGCTCACCCTGAAGGGCAGGCAGGCGCTCTCCGCCCACCTCGCCGCGCTCGAAGCCCTCGCGGAAGCCTCCCGGAAGGCGGGCGCAGGAGGGACAGCGCCCGGTGGCGCCGGGCAGGACGCGGAGCACGGGGAGAGCTGACGGCCACTCCGGTGACGCGTCGCCCATTCGGTGTCCGTGCACCGGGTGTCCTGCCCGGTCGGTGGTGTCGCACGGACAGAAAAACCGCTGGGCGCCCGGGGGAGGCCAGGCACCCAGCGGTGGGTGTGCGCTGTGGGCGCGAGCTGGTTCAGCAGCCCCAGTTCGCCGTGGCCGAGACGCCGGCGCCGCTGATGGCGCTGACAGCCGCACCGCAGCCGCCGCTGGAGCCACCGATGAAGCTCAGGACCGTCGGCGTGATGGCCGGGGCGTCGGCCCAGACGCCGGCGCCGAACTCCTCGGCGTGGTGTAGGCGGTGTAGCCGGCGAGGAGCTGGTCTGCGGTGTTCACGGCGATCCTTCACTGATCGATTTCCAGGGCGGGTTTTCCCTGCCCGGCCTCTTTTCGATCGCACACACGGCCCGGAACGCCACGGAAAAGTTATCGTTGATTGACCGGCTCGCCTTCGCGACCTGCGCATTGTCCTCCCAGGCCACAACAAGTGGCTCACCGGCCGGACCGTCAAAGATATGGTCCGCGGCGCGCAACGGTATGACGGCGCCTCCCCCATGAATGCAGCCCGCAGGAATACCGTCCGCAGGAATGCAGCCCACCGAAGCACAGGACGCAGAAGCACAGCCGATGGAACAAAGCCTGCGGAAACACAGCCCGCGGAAACGTATCCCGTGGAAATGCGGACAGCCCCCACCAGGAATGGTGGGGGCTGCACCGCTGTGAGCGCCGGGAAGGGCCGATCATGTCGTATCGGGTGTCCGGCGCCGGTGGTTTCTCAGGGCCTGCCACACCGTCAGTTCGAGGCACACCTCTCCCAGAGCGGTCTTGAGCTCTGTCATCTCTGCGAGGAGCCGGCTCTCCTGGGGAGGCAGCAGGCGCAGCGACGCGACGCCGTCGGCGATCACCAACTGCGAGGAGGCCACCAGGCTGCCACGGCGGGCCCGACCCTGGTGGGAGTCTTGTCGTAGCGGGTGGCGACCGCGCGCCGGGTGCGAGGCGGCCGACCGGTTCGCGCACTCTCCCGGAACAGGCCCTGGCACCGCCCGCAGCCCGCCCGTCACGCGGCACAGCCGCACCGCGGCAAGGGGCGGGGGACGGGCCCCTCAGGACACCACCCGCACCGGCAGCGCCCCCATCGCCTCCCGCAGCGCCGCCGCCAGTTCCTCGAACTCGTCGCTCCTCGCCCCGCCCGAGCGCATTGCCAGGGCGATGCGGCGCGACGGGGCCGGGTCCGCGAACCAGCCGGTTTGGAGGCGGGAGGCGCGGCCCGTTTCGACGTCGACGGCTGTGCGGGGGAGCAGCGTCACACCGAGGCCGCCCGCGACCAGTTGGACCAGGGTCGCCAGGCCGGCCGCCGTCGTGGTCACGGGGGCGCCTACCGTGCGGCCGGCCTCGCGGCAGATGTCGAGGGCCTGGTCGCGCAGGCAGTGGCCCTCGTCGAGCAGCAGAAGATGCAGCTCGCGCAGCGCTTCGCGCGGAATGTCGTGGCGGCCGCCGAGCCAGTGGTCCTCGGGGGTGACGAGGACGAAGTCCTCGTCGAAGAGCGGGATTTCGGTGACCCCCGGCACCCCGAGCGGCACCGCGAGCAGCAGCAGGTCCAGCCGCCCCGCCGCCAGGCCTTCCAGCAGCGAGGACGTCTGCTCCTCGTGGACCTGGAGGTCCAGTTCCGGGTACCGCTCGTGCGCCAGCTTCAGCACGCTCGGCAGGAGGTACGGCGCGACCGTGGGGATCACGCCGAGCCGGAGCACGCCCGTGAACGGCGCCCGTACCGCCTCCGCCTCGTCCATCAGCACGCCGACCGCGTCCAGCACCGCCTTGGCCCGGACCGCGAGGCGCTCGCCGGCCGGGGAGAGCAGCACCTTGCGGGTCGTACGCTCGAGGAGCTGGGCACCCAGTGCCTCCTCGAGCGCCGAGACCGCGCCGGACAGCGCGGGCTGACTCATCCCGATTGCTGCCGCCGCGTCCCGGAAGTGCAGATGCTCGGCCACGGCGGCGAAGGCGCGCAGCTGTGCGAGGCTCGGTTGTTTGACCCGGTTCACCGGAATTACTGAAGCCACTGATAGGTACCTCCGATCGCGATGACCGAGTCTAGCTATTTCCGCGATCAATGCACCCTGTGCCACCATCAAGATCCGTCCAACCCACCGGGAAGACCCCAAAAGGGACCTTCCTCCATGCAAGGAGAGCGCGTGCTCACTGTTGGTGACCAGTTCCCCACGTTCGAACTGACTGCCTGCGTCTCGCTGGAGAGCGGCAAGGAGTTCGAGCAGATCAACCACAAGTCCTACGAGGGCAAGTGGAAGGTCGTCTTCGCGTGGCCCAAGGACTTCACCTTCGTCTGCCCGACCGAGATCGCCGCGTTCGGCAAGCTGAACGACGAGTTCGCCGACCGTGACGCCCAGATCCTCGGCTTCTCCGGCGACTCGGAGTTCGTCCACCACGCCTGGCGCAAGGACCACGCCGACCTGCGTGACCTGCCCTTCCCGATGCTGGCCGACTCGAAGCACGAGCTGATGCGCGACCTCGGCATCGAGGGCGAGGACGGCTTCGCGCAGCGCGCCGTCTTCATCGTCGACCCGAACAACGAGATCCAGTTCACCATGGTGACCGCCGGCTCCGTCGGCCGTAACCCCAAGGAGGTCCTGCGGGTGCTGGACGCCCTGCAGACCGACGAGCTGTGCCCCTGCAACTGGACCAAGGGCGAGAACACCCTCGACCCCGTCGCGCTGCTCTCGGGCGAGTGATCCGACGTGGCTCTCGACGAACTCAAGTCCGCCCTCCCGGACTTCGCCAAGGACCTGAAGCTGAACCTCGGTTCGGTCATCGGCAACAGCGAGCTTCCGCAGCAGCAGCTGTGGGGCACCGTCCTGGCCTGCGCGATCGCCTCGCGCTCGCCGAAGGTGCTCCGCGAGCTGGAGCCTGAGGCGAAGGCGAACCTCTCCCCCGAGGCGTACACCGCCGCCAAGTCCGCCGCCGCGATCATGGCGATGAACAACGTCTTCTACCGGACCCGGCACCTGCTGTCGGACCCGGAGTACGGGACGCTGCGCGCCGGTCTGCGGATGAACGTCATCGGCAACCCGGGAGTGGAGAAGGTCGACTTCGAGCTCTGGTCGCTGGCCGTCTCCGCCATCAACGGCTGTGGCCAGTGCCTCGACTCCCACGAGCAGGTGCTGCGCAAGGCCGGTGTGGACCGCGAGACGGTCCAGGAGGCCGTCAAGATCGCCTCGGTGATCCAGGCCGTGGGCACGACGCTGGACGCAGAGGCCGTCCTGGCCGAGTAGGCCGCACAGGCACATGAACGGGCCCCGACCGACTCTCCTTGGGTTCTAACGGTCCTCGCAACTCCCACAGATCGCGGGGTGTTGCGAGGACCGTTAGAACCCAAGCTGTCGGCGGGGCCCCTTCGTGTGCGGCGTCAGCTCTTCAGCTTGATGATCAGTGCTCTCATGTCCTCGATCAGCAGCGGCTCGATCTCGGACATGTCGACCAGCGGCTCTCCGCTGTCCAGGTCCCAGTCGCTGTAGGTGGACATGGTGAGGACCGCCTGGCCGTCCAGCACCTCGAGAGTGATCCCGCTGCTGTCGGAGTCGCGGACGATGTACGCCTGCTCACCCAGATCATCGATCCGGGTGAGCTTGGTGGTCGCGCCGAAGTAGTTGTGCCGCGCCGCGACGGTCCCCTCGAACTCGGGCCCAGGATCGGTCTTCTTGTGCAGCGTGTAGCCGACGGTGACACTCGGCATCGAACCCAGCTCGTTGCCGTCCTCGTCCGTGGGGACCTCGTACCCGATCGGCCTCATGTCGGTGGAGCAGCCGGCGTCGTCGACGCTCTCGTGCTTGTTGCCCCAGGCGTAGCCCTCGCCCTCCCGCTTGCCGAGCGCCGAGGACACGGCCTTCAGCTCCGCGTCCTTGCACAGGTCGGAGGTGGCCCGGTAGCCACCGGGGTCCGGCGCCTTGGACCCGTACCAAAGGAGTCCGCCCGCCCACACCGCCGACGCGACGACCGCGCCGCCGAGCGCCCACAGCCATGCGGGACGCGGGGGACGTGGAGCGGCGGGGCCGTCCTCGGCCGTCACCACGTCCTCGGTCCCGGCCCGTGGTCCGGGGAGTTCGGCCGCGCCGTAGTGCTCGTCGCCCACCAGTTCCGGTTCGGAGATCATTCCTGCTCCTCCTGCCGCGGCGGCCTCGGGGCGCCGTCCTCCGGCGCAGGCCCGCCGGGCGCCGGCGTGCCGGCCGCACCGCCCGACGCCGACGTGACCGCCGCGTCGAGGGACGTCGAGCCGTGCGGCGGCGGGGAGTGCCGCAGTGCCTGCTCCCTGCCGAACGCGCGCAGGTAGCCCACCACCGTGTTGGTGACGGCCACCAGCGGCACCGCCACCACCGCGCCGCCGATGCCGGCCGTCAGCCCGCCCGTCGCGACGGCGAGCACCACGGCGAGCGGGTGCACCCGCACCGCCCGGCCGAGGATGAACGGCTGCAGTACATGACCCTCGATCTGCTGTACGGCGAGGACGACGATCAGCACCATCAGCGCGGTGAACACGCCCTGGGTGACGAGCGCGACGACCACCGCGAGGGCGCCGGAGACGACCGCACCGACGAGCGGGATGAAGGCGAACAGGAAGATGAACACGGCGAGTGGAACGGCCAGGGGCACATCCAGGAAGTAGAGCCCGAGACCGATGAAGATCGCGTCGATCAGGGCCACTATGACCGTCCCGCGGACGTACGCGGTCAGAGTGCGCCAGGCACGCGGCCCCGCGCCGGCCACTCCCGGACGCGCCTGCGACGGAACGAGCCTGAGCACCCACTCCCAGATGCGCTTGCCGTCGTACAGCAGGAACAGCGTCGAGAACATCGCCAGCAGTATTCCGGTGAGCACCTCGACCATCACGCTCACGCCCTGCAGACCCGCGGAGGTGATCTCCTCCGTGTTGGTGCCGATCGTGTCGCTGAGGTTCTCGGCGATGTCGTTGATCTGGCTTTCCGTCACATGGAACGGGCTGTTCAGCAGCCAGCGCTTGAGCTCCTCGATACCGTCCCTGACACGGTCGGAGAGGTTGTCGAGGTTGTCCATGACCTGCCAGGCGACGAACCATCCGACGAGCCCCATGACGACGAAGCCCAGGATCGCCGTCCCCGCGGTGGCGAGGCCTCGTGGGAGGCCGAGCCTGGTCAGCCGGGCGACGGTGGGCTGGAGCATCGCGGTGACGAGCAGGGCGGCCACGAAGGCCAGCACCACCAGCTGCACGGCGCTGATGACCCGCATCAACACCCAGAGAGTGCCCGCGAGTACGAGCAGCCGCCAGCCCGCCTCCGCGGCGACGCGGATACCCCACGGGATCGCGGCCACCGGGTCGGGCTTGGCCGCCACGGCGGGGGCGTACGAGGGCGGTGGCGGAACGCTGTCAGGAGTGAGCGCTGCGCCGGGCAGGACGTCGTCGTCTTCCGCGGCGGTCTCACTGCGGCGCTCGTCCAGGCGCTCTCCTATCCGGGTCAGCCCGGCGCCCACTCGGCCGAGCCATCCTGGAACCTTCGACATGATGCTTCCTTTTCCCCCACACTCTCCCCCTGCGCCGAGGGGCGCGGTGGTACCCCCACCCGGGGAGTACCAGGTCCTGACCGTACACGCACGGAGCCCCTCACCGTAGGACGGTGAGGGGCTCCGGAAAGTTGAGCGTCTGCCCGACTGGTACCGGTGGCCGGCCTAGTACCAGTGGTTCGCCTGCCAGAACGACCACGCGCCGCAGGGGCTGCCGTAGCGGCTGTCCATGTAGTTCAGGCCCCACTTGATCTGGGTGGCCGGGTTCGTCTGCCAGTCGGCGCCCGCCGACGACATCTTGGAGCCCGGCAGCGCCTGGACGAGGCCGTAAGCACCGGAAGACGGGTTCTGCGCCCGGTAGTTCCAGCTCGACTCGTGGTTCACGATGTTGCTGAAGCACTGGAACTGGTCGGCGGGCACCATCTGGCGGGCCATCGCCTGGACCTGGGAGACCGTGTAGGACGACTGCGCGGAGAAGCTGGACGCGTCGCGCACGGAGTCGCGGTTGGCGCGTTCCTGCGCCTCCTCGCGCTTGCGCTCGGCCTCCTTCTCGGCGGCCTCCTTCTTCGCCTTCGCGGTCTCGGCGGCCTGGAGACGGGCCGACTCCTCGGCGGACTTCTGCGCAGCCGCGTCCGCGGCAGCGGCCTGGGCGTCCGCCTGCTGCGTGAGGGACGAGACCTGAATCTGCGCCTGCTCACCCATGGGGATGTCCGCGAGGAGCGTCGTGTCGGCAGCGGTCGCCTCGAGGTTGTCGCCCGAGGGCTGAGTGCTGCCCGACGCGACGCCGACGACGGCGCCTACGGTGGTGACCGCAGTAGCCGAAGCGACTGCGAATCCCCGGACCGAGATCCGGCTCACACGGTTTCCTTCCAGCATCGCCCGCATAGGTGACCTCGCGAGCGCAATCTTGCCCCTGGCGCTGGCCTCCCCACTGCTTGGGTCACGGGAGGCGCGGGCCCGGTGGGCAACCCCTGAGGCGGAGTTGCCGCGTTGTGCTCGCGGGCGGCATACGACGGACAGGTCTTGAGTTGTGTGTTGCTGTGCACCAACCGTGGTGCGGATGTGTCGCATGCGGGGCCTGACGGAAGCAAGACTCTGCCGGAAGGCGATGCCGCAAGGCAATTCTTCGTTGCGTGTGAAAGCTCACACCCCGTTTACGCCAGGGCGTTTGGAGGAACGGCGGACAACGCGACGCTGCCCGGCTAAGCTCCTGCGCTTCGCCGGGCAGCGTCAACTGACTTGCCCTTTTTGCCAGATAAGCCGCTGGCCCTTATGGGTCTAAAGGTGCCCGTCCTCCAGCATTTCGGTCACGAGTGCGGCGATCTGCGAACGCTCTGAACGGGTGAGGGTCACATGCGCGAAGAGCGGATGGCCCTTCAGTTTCTCGACCACGGCGACGACTCCGTCGTACCGCCCGACCCGCAGATTGTCCCGCTGGGCCACGTCGTGCGTGAGGACGACCCGGGAATTCGCCCCGATACGGGACAGAACCGTCAGCAGGACGTTCCGCTCCAGCGACTGGGCCTCGTCGACGATGACGAACGCGTCATGCAGCGAACGGCCCCGGATATGGGTGAGCGGCAGAACCTCCAGCATGCCGCGGCCCAGCACCTCCTCGATGACTTCCCGGCCCGCCACCGCGGACAGCGTGTCGAAGACCGCCTGCGCCCAGGGGCTCATCTTCTCGGCCTCGGTACCCGGCAGATAGCCGAGCTCCTGCCCGCCCACCGCGTACAGCGGCCGGAAGACCATCACCTTCTGGTGCTGCCGGCGCTCCAGGACCGCCTCGAGCCCCGCGCAGAGCGCCAGCGCCGACTTGCCCGTACCGGCCCGGCCGCCGAGCGAGACGATGCCGACCTCCTGGTCGAGCAGCAGGTCGAGGGCGACACGCTGCTCGGCGCTGCGGCCATGGATGCCGAAGACCTCACGGTCTCCGCGCACCAGGCGGACGTTCCCCTCGGCCGTGATGCGGCCCAGCGCCTTGCCGCGTTCCGACTGCAGCACCAGGCCGGTGTGGACGGGGAGACCGGCCGCCTCCGGCACGTACAGCGACTCCTCTCCGTACAGCAGGTCGACCTGCTCGCCGGAGAGGGGCAGCTCCGCCATGCCGGTCCAGCCGGTGTCGGTGATGGCGAGCTCCGCGCGGTACTCCTCGGCGAGCAGACCGACCGAGGACGCCTTGATACGCAGCGGCAGGTCCTTGGAGACGACCGTGACGTCGTATCCCTCCGCCTGCAGATTGCGCGCGACCGCCAGAATCCGTGAGTCGTTGTCCCCCAGTCGGAAGCCGGCCGGAAGTACGCCGGGATCGGAGTGGTTGAGTTCGACACGCAGGGAACCGCCGAGGTCGCCGATCGGGAGGGGGGCGTCGAGACGGCCGTACCTGACCCGGAAGTCGTCCAGCAGGCGCAGCGCCTGGCGGGCGAAGTAACCGAGCTCCGGATGGTGCCTCTTGGCCTCGAGCTCCGTGACCACGACGACGGGGAGCACGACCTCGTGCTCGTCGAAGCGGCTCATGGCGTTCGGATCCGCCAGCAGGACGCTGGTGTCGAGAACGTAGGTGCGCCGGTCGTTCATACGGCGCTTTGTGCTGTTCACCACGGAAGGACGTACCCCCTCGGACGAGGTCGGGGTGCGACGGCGTCGCGGGCCATGGGTCCACCCGCCGACGCGGGGGACGGGCCGGGCTCAGGCCACGATGCGCGGGCCGAGCGCCGGCCCTCCGCCTGGTCCGCACCGCTGGTGCAGTCCTTCGTGTGCAAAGGGCCTCCCGGGTGAGCGGTGTCGGCCGCTCACTGAGATACGACGTTCGTGGATCGGACGTCGACCTGCAAGGGGTATGCCCTCGAACAAGTGCAGCCATGCCAAGGCTCCGGCGTCGCGGTGATGAACGCGGAGTGACGGGGACCTGCCGGGTGCGGCGGGGCCGCTGCGCGGAGCCGTTCCCCCACCCGCCCCTTCCCGAAACCGGCCTCCGCCCGGACCGGTACCGTGCTCCGCGCGGTGTTCGGGGGCTCCGCCCCCGGATTCCCCGCGCCTCAAAAGCCGGCGGGGCCGGGAAAGCAAGCCCGGTCCGGCGTCTGAGAACGCGTCGTGCGGAGCGCGGTGAGGGTCCGGGGCTTGCCCCGGTATCGGAGAAGGGGCGGGGGGAACGGCTCGCCGCAGGCGCAGTCCGCGCCCGCCACGCCCCCGCGGGCGTCAGGCGCCGTAGCGGCGGTGGCGCGCCGCGTAGTCCCGCAGCGCGCGCAGGAAGTCGACCTTGCGGAATGCCGGCCAGAAGACTTCGCAGAAGTAGTACTCGGAGTGTGCGCTCTGCCAGAGCATGAACCCCGACAGCCGCTGCTCCCCACTGGTGCGGATCACCAGGTCCGGATCGGGCTGCCCCCGGGTGTAGAGGTGCTCCGAGATGTGCTCGACGTCGACGATCTCCGCGAGCTCCTCGAAGCTGGTGCCCTTCCGCGCGTGCTCCAGCAGCAGGGACCGCACCGCGTCCGCGATCTCCTGGCGGCCGCCGTAGCCGACGGCGACGTTGACCAGTATTCCTCCCCCAGAGCCCTTGCCCTGGGAGCCCCCATTGTCCGCCGTGGCCTGCTCGGCCTCTTTGAGCACCGTCTGGGTGTGCGCCGGCAGCAGGTCCAGCGTTCCCACGTGGTGCACGCGCCAGCGCCCGTCTGCGGCGAGGTTGCGGACGGTGTTCTCGATGATGCCGAGGAGCGGGGTCAGCTCTTCCGCGGGCCGGTCGAAGTTGTCCGTGGAGAGGAGCCAGAGGGTGACGACCTCGACGTCCGTCTCGGCGCACCAGCCGAGCAGCTCGGAGATCTTGTCGGCGCCGGCCTGGTGCCCCTGTGCGGCCGTGCCACCCGAGGCCTTGGCCCAGCGGCGGTTGCCGTCGAGGATCACCCCGATGTGCTTGGGCACCTGGTCGTGGTCGAGGCGGCCTTCCACCCGGCGTGCGTAGAGCCCGTACACCAGGTCGCGCAGGTTCACTGTTCTTACACCCCTCCATGCGGCAGTCCCCGAAGGCGCAACAGTACTGCGGCCCGGCCGCGGCGGCCCAACGCGGTGTGTCACAAGTCCGTGATAAGGAGGGAAGCGTGACTGACTCCCCTTACTACCTGGCAGACGCCGACCGCTACGAGTCCATGGAGTACCGCCGCAGCGGCCGCTCCGGTCTCAAGCTCCCCGCGCTCTCGCTGGGCCTCTGGCACAACTTCGGCGACGACCGCGCCCTCGATTCGCAGCGCGCCATCCTGCGCCGAGCCTTCGATCTCGGTGTGACGCACTTCGACCTGGCGAACAACTACGGCCCGCCGCCCGGATCGGCCGAGCTGAACTTCGGCAAGATCTTCGCCCAGGATTTCACTCATTATCGTGACGAACTGATCATTTCGACCAAAGCGGGCTATCTCATGCACCCCGGGCCGTACGGCGAGTGGGGTTCGCGGAAGTACCTGCTGTCGTCGCTCGACGCGTCCCTGAAGCGGATGGGCGTCGACTACGTCGACATCTTCTACTCGCACCGGTTCGACCCGGAGACTCCGCTCGAGGAGACGATGGGAGCGCTCGCCTCCGCCGTACAGCAGGGCAAGGCGCTGTACGTGGGTGTGTCCTCCTACAACGCGGAGCAGACCGCGGAAGCGGCCGGGCTGCTGAAGGAAATGGGCGTCCCGGCGCTCATCCACCAGCCCTCGTACTCGATGATCAACCGCTGGATCGAGAGCGACGGCCTGCTCGACACGCTGGAGGACGCCGACATGGGCTGCATCTCCTTCGTGCCGCTCGCACAGGGCCTGCTCACCGACAAGTACCTGAAGGGCATCCCCGAGGGGTCGCGCGCGACGCAGGGCAAGTCCCTGGACCCGAACCTGCTGTCCGACGAGGTCCTGCGACGGCTGCACGGGCTCAACGACATTGCGTCGCGGCGTGGCCAGTCGCTGGCACAGCTGGCGATCTCCTGGGTGCTGCGGGATCCGCGGATGACGTCGGCGCTGATCGGTGCGTCGAGCGTGACGCAGTTGGAGGAGAACGTCGCGGCGCTGGCCGGGGCCCCTCTGACGGACGCGGAACTGAGCGAGATCGACACCTTCGCCGTGGACACGAAGGGCACGAACATCTGGGCCGACCGGGGCTGACCCGATCACGGGCCCTGCTTTCGCGGAGACATGGGCGGAGACATAAAACGGGCCGGTCCGTGGGGGGGATACGGACCGGCCCGAGGGGGGGTTTCCACCATAACCCTTCGTAAGTGGTGGTGGGTGCCACGCCATGCCAGAAGTGTCATCCGAATTCTGCCGGGGTGGCGTGGAGCGGTGCGGCATCGGGCCTGCCGGTGCCCTGGCGTACCTCCCACGGGGGACCCGGGCCGCGAGGCGCCGCATTGACGAACGCAGTGACGCAGCGTCAAATGCTCGACAGGAAACGGCCATTGGCCACAGCGGTCAGGATCTGACCTCTTTCGCTTCTACCGTCGTACCCATGACGAAGACGCCGGATGTGACATGGCCGCAGGCGAACGCACGGAGGCTGGCCCGCCAGGGCCTGTACGCCCCCGGATCCCACGGCTCCCCCGCCGCCGTCGCCGGTGCGATGCTCGGCGCGCACGCGCAGGTCCTCTCCGCCGGGGAGCTCTCCATCGCCCTGCGGCTGCCTACCGGCACGACGCGAGCGGACGTACGCCAGGCGCTGTGGACGGACCGCACCCTGGTGAAGACGTACGGACCGCGCGGCACCGTCCATCTGCTGCCCGCGGTGGACCTGCCGATGTGGACGGGCGCGTTGTCCGCCGTCCCGGCCGGGCCGAACCGGTGGCCCGAACACGTACGGATGACACCGGCACAGACGGACGAGGTCGTCGCGGCCATCCGTGACGCCCTCACCGGCGCCGAGCTGACCATCGGCGAACTGACCGACGCGATCGTCGAGCGAACCGGTGCCTGGGCCGGGGACCGGGTGATGGAGGCCTTCCAGGACAAATGGCCGCGCTGGCGACAGGTCACGCACACGGCCGCCCACCGCGGCGCCCTCACCTTCGGCCCGAACCGCGGTCGCAACGTCACTTTCACCTGCCCCGCCGTCACACCGATGGACGAGGTCCCCGCACTCGAGGAACTCGTGCGGCGCCACCTCTACGCGTACGGCCCCGCCACCCCCGAGCACTTCGCCAGGTGGCTGGGCGTGACGAAAGCGTGGGCCGGCGAACTGTTCGGAAGGATGGCGGGCGTCGGCGGGATCGAGAAGGTGGCCTTCGAAGGCACCCCGGCGTGGGTGGCGTCGGACGACACGATGTTCGAGGACGCCGAGCCGCCCCGGGGAGTGCGCCTCCTCCCCTACTTCGACGCGTACGCGATCGCCTGCCAACCCCGGGAGCGCCTCTTCCCGGGCCCCGCGCAGACCCGGGCCCTCGCAGGCGGCCAGGCCGGGAACTACCCGGTGGTTCTGGCGGACGGGATCGTCGCGGGCGTCTGGCACCAGCGCCGGTCGGGCCGACGCATCGCGGTGACGGTCGAACCGATCGGCAGCGCCCTCAACCGCCCGGGTGCCCGCAAGGACCTGACCGCCCAGGCCGACCGCGTCGCGGAAGCACTCGAGGGGCAGGCGGAGCTGTCGGTGGGGCAGGTGATGGTGGGGCCTCACGCGTAGGGCGATCCGTTCAGATCATGTGGCCCGCAGATGGCTGAAGCCCACCTCGAAACGTTCGACCGTGAGGATCCGCTGGCCTTCCCGCTGCGCCGTCTCCTCACGGATACGAGTCGCTTCACGCTCACTCGCCAGCATGCTCTCCTCGTCCTCCCACAAGGTCAGCGATCGCGCCTTCCCCGTGGCCCGGTCGACGAGGTAGTAGACGCCCAGGAAGCCCGGCACGCCCTCAATCTGTCGAACGGCCTCTTCCGACTGCGCGCTCAGGTCCCCCTCAGGGGGTACAGGTGACCCCTGGTACGTGCTCAGCCTCGCGAACATGACGACGGTCCCTTCCCTGACCGGGCTGCCCCGGTCGGGGAAGGGACAGCTCCAGGACCAGCGTGCGCCCGGCGTCCCGCACGCCGCATCCGGAGCCACGCCTGGCACGGGCGACGGCGGGGTGGTACAAGATGCGCGGCAGTCTGCCTCAGGACGCCGAAAGCGCGCCCAGCAGCACCCCCAGAAGGGCGCCCGCGATCATGAACGGGCCGAAGGGGATCGCCGTCTTGCGGCCCGCGCGGCGCAGCAGCACCAGCGTCACGCCGTAGAGCGAACCCAGCAGAAACCCGGCGAACGCGCCCGCGAACAGGATCGTCCAGCCGTACCAGCCCAGAACGGCGCCCAGCGACAGCGCGAGCTTCACGTCCCCGAAACCCATGCCGTCGGGGTGGATCAGGAACAGTACGAAGTACGCCGCCCCGAGCACCGGCCCGCCGAGCAGCGCGGTCGTCCACGATCCCGCAGCGCCCGGCGCGAGGGCGGCAGCACCGAGCAGGACCACCGCCCCGGCCGCGAGCGGCAGCGTCAGGTGGTCCGGCAGCCTGCGCACCTCCGCGTCCACGAGCGCGAGCAGCACGGCGAAGGGCGCCAGCAACAGCCAGGCCGCCAACTCGGGCCGCGCGCCGGCCGCGACGGCGAGGGCGGCGCACACGAGCGCGGTGACGACCGGCGCCGCGAACCGCCCCGGCAGCGGAGCGGGGCAGCACGCCCCGCCCACCCACCCGCCGTACGGATGCCCGGCCGGACACGCCGCGCGCCACGCCTCCCCCGGCTCTACGGCCAGCCGGTACACCGCACGCGGGCACAACCACCCGGCACCGGCCCCCCACAGGGCGGCGACGACCACCAACGCTGCTTCCACGCCCCCGACCTTAGGCCGACCGGGCGATACCGTGAACGCCATGAGGCGGCGGCAATGGCGCGACGGCACTGGCACGTTGACGGTCGACGGCCTGAAGGCGGCCCCCCTCGAAATCGCCGCCACCTACCGCACCCGCCGCCGCGGCCTCCTCGGCCGCGACGGCATCGAGGGCGCGATGCTCCTGACCCCGTGCAACAGCGTTCACACCATTGGCATGCGCTTCCCGATCGACGTGGCCTATCTGACGGGGGAGTTGCGCGTCCTCACCGTCAGGACCATGCGCCCGGGGCACATCGGGCTCCCCCGCCTGCGGGCGCGGCTGGTGCTGGAGGCGGAGGCGGGGAGGCTGTCGGCGTGGGGGGTGCGGGTGGGGGCGCAGCTGGGTGCCCGGTACTGATCACCGGTCCCGGCGTCGGCTCGGCTGTGACACGCCCGAACGGTCTTTCCCCGACAGTGTTCCAACCACTTCGTGAGAAGGTTCGTTCGAATTCGAAACGAAGCAACTTGGTTCACCGAAAGGCAAACCGTGCGCATCCGCCACTCACGTCCCCTCGTCCGTTCCCTCGCCGTGGCGGTGGCACTCGCCGCTACCGCTGTCGGCTGCGGCGGCGGTGATGCCGACAAGGGCTTCGCCACCGGAACCACCTCCGGGGGAACGGCCGACGGCGCAGGCGGGTCCGCCTCGTCGCGCATCGAGTCGGTCAACAAGACCATGCGGGAAGCCGGTTTCAACGCCATCGGCACGACGACCGCCTTCGACGGAGCCACGCAGCACCTCTCCTGGCACCCTGAGCAAGGGTTCCGCATGGAGGTCAACGGCCTGCCGGAAGCCCCCGGCGGCGACATGTACTGCAAGGACGGCACGAGCTACACCAGCGCCCCGCTGTTCGCCGCGATGCTCGCGCAGAAGGGGCAGCAGATCACCGTCCCCGACCGTCTCTCCGACGTCTACGTGACGAGTGAGACCGGCGACTGCAGCGCCTACTTCGCACTCTCCCCGACGGGAGAGTTCGCCCCGGACAAGGACACGACCATCGACGGCAAGAAGGCAGTCGCCATCGACGTCACGGCCGGAGGGGCCGGCGACACCTACTTCGTCAGCGCCGACGCCCCGGACTACCTGCTCAAGCAGGAGGCCCGGCGCGACGGAAAGACAAGCAGCACGGCCTACGTCGACTTCGGCAAACCGAAGACGGTCTCGATCCCGGAAGACGACAAGACGATGACGATGGCCGAGTTCCGCTCGGCGATCGGCGCCGGCTGACACTGCGGCAGCCGCGCGCAACGCCCTGGCCCGAGGGCCGCTCAGGCCTCGACGGTGTCGTCCCCGTTGTCGTTCAGGGCCTGGGTCCCCAGCCGGCGTTGTCGCCTCCGAATTCCGGAACCCGGTGGCTTGGCGCCGATGACGCCGGCTGCGGACCACCGGGACGGCGATGGCCGCACCGACGAAGGCGGCGGCGCCGGTGCCTGCGGCGATCCAGAGATCATCCCGGCCCGGGCCCCGTGTACGGCTTCACAGAGGCAACTGTGCCAACAAGAAGCCCTATTGGGACACGAATCACCCCGGGATCTTGATCGTCAGCGGTCCGCAGCTGAGACGTTGGGCCTCCGCCTTGACGTACGCCGGGAAGACTCGGCGGATGAAAGTGAAGTCGCGCCCCGCGTTGCGCTCCTGCGCCATGAAGATGACGGCACCCTTGGGGCATTCGGCGCGTACCGCCGAGAGCGTGGGCGAGTACGCCCCATTGGCCTCCGCCTGCTTGGTCACCTCGACCTGATGCCCAGCGTGGATGGAGGCCAGGCCCAGCGCGCCGGTCAGGTCCTCCTCCTCGATCGTCTCCAGCCGGAGCTGGGGCCTGATCGTGTGGCCGAAGACGATGTCGCAGGTACGAACCGGACCGTCCTCGCCAGCCGACATCCGCATCCGGGCCTCCGATCCGAAGTAGTGCTCCGACAGGACCGCACCCTTCACACCGCACAGGGAGCGATCGGCGCCCACCGGCCGGTAGTCGGGTACTGCGGCCATCCGGCCCGGCTCGGGCAGCGGGTCCGGGCAGCCCAGACGCTCCATGGCGCCGTTCGCGACATGAACGGCCGTACGGGCGAGCGCCGTCTGCAGAACGGCCCTGGTCTTGGGCTCCTCGCTGTTCGGGATCTCGTTGTCTCCCATGCTGAGGTCGACGACGGCCGGCCCGCTGAACAGTCCGGGCTTGACACAGGTGTCGGGCAACGCGACCCAGGCCCGCGTGTCCGAGGCCATACCGAGCAGCCCGTCGCCCAAGGGAGTCAGACGCGAGGACAGGAACTCCTCGGACCAGGGGACGTTGTGACTCGCCTCACGACCAATGAGCTGATGGACACGGATGTCGAGCTGACGGCCGGCCTTACTGCCGTCGTGGCTCGTGATACGGCATCGGCCGTCCAGGGGCTCCCTGCCCTCGCTCTCCGGAGCAATGTGTGAGGCCCGGGTCTCCCAGCCGTCGAAGAGCTCGTCAAGGTCCTGGTCCGTCACCGACTCCCAGCAAGGTGAGCTCAGGAAGGGCAGTGAGTCGCTCTGCCATGCGACGAAACCGGCCCCGAGCACACCCCCGACAACGGTGAGCGCGACTCCGCTCAGGAAGCGGCGTACGCGGCGGTTCCGGGGAGGTATCCCGACCGGTGCCGCCACTGGCAGCCCTGCACTCTGCGTCCCTGGTCCCGTCTGCACGTGATCCGCTCCCCGTTGCTCGTCCTCCGGCCGCTGTTCGCGCCGGCAAGGCCCGAGCTTTCCACACCGCGCCGACCGCACTCGCCTCGGCTGCGACGCCTCTCGCCCTATGTTGACTCCATGCGTGGTTTGCAAGGCCTGTCGGAGCTGACGGGGGCTCTTGCGGCCGGCTGGCCGCAACCCCAGTTGACGCGTGAACTGCGGCGCAAAGGTGGCAGCGGATCTGCCTCGGCGCGTCCGTCCCGGACCCGGCCATCGACCGGCGAGCCCGAGCGCGAGCCCTCGGAACAGCCCAAATAGGGCTCTCCTGCCGTATGTGTGGGTGCTCTGACCTGCCCTGATACGTGAAACACGCCGTCTCCTGTGATCCTTGAGGTATTGAGGCTCAAGTTGGATCAAGCAGGAAAACGGCGTGTCTGTCTTCAGGATATGGAAGCGGACGCTGATGACCCAAAACATGGGGTCGAGGGCGTCCGGATCGATGAGAACGAACAGTGTGTGATCGTGTCAGTACGGCCTGATGCCCGCCGTCGTGGCAGGTGCGGACAGTGCCGCCGTCCGGCCGCCGGGTACGACGCGGGCCGAGGTAGGCGCCGGTGGCGGTGCCTGGACCACGGGGCGGTGAGGGTGTTCCTGGAGGCCGACATGCCGCGGGTGTGGTGCCGGTCGCACGGCGTCGTCACGGCCGCCGTGCCCTGGGCCCGCTACGACGCCGGGCACACCCTGGCCTTCGACCGGCAGACCGCGTGGATGGCCGCGGAGTGCTCCAAGTCCGCGACCGCGCAGTTGATGCGGACCTCCTGGCGCACGGTCGGCGGCATCGTGGCGCGCGTGGTCGCCGACCGCGACCGGAACGTCGACCGGCTCGCGGGGCTGACCCGGATCGGGATCGATGAGATCAGCTACCGCCAGGGGCAGAAGTACATGACCGTGGTCGTGGACCACGACACCGGCCGGGTCGTCTGGATGGCCGACGGGCACGGCAAGACCGTCCTGCACCGCTTCTTCGACGACCTCGGCGACCAGCGGGCCGCCGCGCTCACCCACATCAGCGCCGACTGCGCCGGCTGGATCGCCGACGTCCTCGCCGAGCGTGCTGAAAGGGCGGTACGGGTGATGGACCCCTTCCACGTGGTCGCCTGGGCCACCGATGCCCTGGACACCGAACGCAGAGCCTCGTGGAATCGGGCCCGCCACCAGGCCGCCGACACCGACGGCCGCGAGACGGCCCGCGCGCTGAAGGACTCCCGGTTCGCGCTGTGGAAGAACGCCGACGACCTCACCGACCGCCAGGCCGCCAAGCTCACCTGGATCGCCGCGACCGACCCCCGCCTCCACCGCGCCTACCTCCTCAAGGAAGCTCTGCGGAGCGTATTCACCCTGGCCAAGACCCGTCCCACCGCGGCGCTACAGGCCCTGGACCGGTGGATCGACTGGGCCCGCCGCTGCCGCATCCCCGCCTTCGTCGACCTCCAACGCCGCGTCCGCCGTCACCGCGAGGCGATCCGCGCGGCTCTGCTGACGGGCATGAGCAACAGCCTGATCGAGTCGACGAACACCAAGACCCGACTGATCATCCGCAGAGGCTTCGGCTTCCACAGCGCGGACGGACGCGATCATCGCCCTCGTCATGCTCACCCTCGCCGGAGAGCGTCCCACCCTCCCAGGCCGCCAACCCGCCAACCCGCCACAGAATGACCCACTCATACGGCAGGAGAGCCCCAAATAGCCCGGCTGTATCGCCGCCATCGGCAGCCATGCACCAGGTCACTACGTACCCGCTCGTGCTGTCACAGGCCGCTCCGGTCGGACGGGGGCGGACAGCCGTGCTGTTCGGCAGAGTCCTCAGCGAACGCCAGCAGGAGGCGTCACACAGTGAGCCTTTTCCATCTTGATCAGGAGGCGAGTTCGAGGGCGACGACGGCATGGACGACGGCGGTGATCCGGGTGGTGCTGCAGCGGAGCTTCCGCAGGAGCTGCCAGCATTTGAGGGTGGCCATGGCACGTTCGCCGAGACTGCGGATCTTGGCGTGATCGCGGTTGTGACGACGCCGCCAGCCGCGCAGACCCTTGCCGCGGAACGGGACGCGGACAGCAGGACCTGCGCCCCGATACGCCTTGTCCGCCCAGCACTTGATCGCGTCGGCGGCGAGAGCGGCGGGAACGCCGTGGGTCCGGGCCGCGGTCAGATCGTGCACGGCCCCGGGTAGCGCGTCCGAGGCGCAGATCAGACGGCCTGCCGGATCCGCGAGCACTTGCACGTTCATCCCGTGGTGTTTCTTCTTCCCCGAGTAGTACGGCCGGTCGGCGGCGATGCGGTCGATCGCCAGCACAGTGCCGTCGAGGATCACGTACGCCTTCTTCCGCACGGTCTCCATGGCCTGTTCCAGCGTGGGCGCGAGGCTGGCCAGGAGGTCGACGGCCTCGCGTATGTAGCGGTAGGCCGTGGCGATCCCGATGCGGAAGCCTGCTGCAAGACGGGCGTAGGTGTCGCCGCAGCGCAGGTGGGCCAGGACGAGCAGGGCCTGCCGACCGCAGGTCAAGCGACGCCACCGGGAGCCGATGCGGCGGCGGTGACCTGCGAGAAGACCGGAGAGGTGCTGCAGGGTTCGACTGGACAGATCGATGCCGGACGGGTAGACAAGCACGCGAAAGCTCCTGGCGGACTGGTGATCTTGGTCGTGACCCGTCTACCAGGAGCTTTCTTCATGCCCGCCGGCGGGGTCGCCTGTCCAACCAACACGGCAGGTTGGAAACAGCTCAGTCTCCGAACTCACGTCACCTGCGGTTCGGGTGTCACCCGTTGTGACAACGTAGCGACCTGGTTCACCATGTGGCCCGCATGTAGCTGAAGCCCAGGCCACGGCACCACTGCTTCCCCGGCTTGAAACACGGTTCCCTGTGGTGTCTCAACCTCGATCCACCGCGTGATCTCTGATCACGCGATGTGATTGTTTTTGGGGTGGGTTTTCGGTTTCGGGCAGGGCGGGTTTCCGGTTGGCCGCTGC